>JAJYPS010000012.1 GCA_021795215.1 Actinomycetes bacterium | reverse complement strand
ATAAGTAAAGTGGTCTGCTTGCCCGAGCCGTTCATGAACTCCTCGAACGTCTTGGCTGCAGGGGCGGGTAGCGGCTTTCCCCGGACCACCCGCTGTGGCAGCGGGCCGGCCAGCATCCGCCGCCTGGTCATCATGTACTCGTACGCGTCGGACCCCTCCGGAGGACGGTAGTAGGGTGGCTGCTCGGCCTTCAGCGCCTCGTCCGATATCTCGTCTTGCAGGTACAGCCGGTCGCGTAGGGCCAGCAGCTGAGCCTTGGTCATCTTCTTGATCTGGTGGGTGGCGTTGCGGGCCTCGATCTCGGGGCCCAGCGTCCATCCCTTCACCGTCTTGGCCAGGATCACCGTCGGGGAGCCCTCGTGCTCGGACGCCGCCTTGTAGGCCGCATACAGCTTCCGGTAGTCGTGTCCCCCCCGCGGCAGCGTCCGCAGCTCGTCGTCCGAAAGGTGCTCCACCAGCTTCCGCAGCCTGGGGTCGGGGCCGAAGAAGTGCTCGCGGATGTAGGCGCCGCTCTCGACCGCGTACTTCTGGAACTCGCCGTCCAGCGTCGTGTTCATCTTGTTCAGCAGCACCCCGTCGACGTCCCGAGCCAGCAGCTCGTCCCACCGGGAGCCCCAGATCACCTTGATCACGTTCCAGCCCGCTCCTCGGAACAGCGCCTCCAGCTCCTGGATCAGCTTCCCGTTGCCCCGAACCGGCCCGTCCAGCCGCTGCAGGTTGCAGTTCACCACGAAGATCAAGTTGTCCAGCGACTCCCGCACGGCCAGCGACAACGCCCCCAGGCTCTCCGGCTCGTCCACTTCGCCGTCGCCCATGAAGCACCACACCTTGGTGCCGCTCGTCTCCGCGATCCGCCGGTGGCTCAAGTAACGGTTGAACCTCGCCTGGTATATCGCCATGAGCGGCCCCAGGCCCATCGAGACCGTCGGGAACTCCCAGAAGTCCGGCATCAGCCGGGGATGGGGGTAGGACGACAGCCCGTTGCCGTCCACCTCCTGGCGGTAGCTGTCCAGCTGCGACTCGGTCAGGCGGCCTTCCAGGAACGCCCTGGCGTAGATGCCCGGCGAAGCGTGTCCCTGTATGAAAACCTGATCACCGGCGCCGCCGTCCTGCTTTCCGCGGAAAAAGTGGTTGAAACCCACCTCGTACAGGCTGGCCGAGCTGGCGTAGGTCGCCAGATGGCCTCCGATCCCGTCCGCCGCCATGTTGGCCCTGGTCACCATCACCGCTGCATTCCACCGGATGTAGGCCCGGATGCGGCGCTCCATGTGGTCGTCGCCGGGGAACCACGGCTCCCTGCTTGGCGGGATCGTGTTCACGTATGGCGTCGACACCGTCGCCGGGAAGCCCACCTGGGCCTCCATGGCCTGTTCCAGAAGCCGCATGAGCAGGTACCGGGCACGGTTCTTGCCTTCGTTCTCGACGACGTCGTGGAACGAGTCGAGCCACTCGGCCGTCTCTGCGGGATCGATGTCTGGCAGCTGGTGGGGGAAGCCGTCGAATATCACACCCCCATGCTCGCGCCATCCGACCGTCCAGCGACAGTGCGGAATGCTCCGGAACCGTCTGCCGCCGTGCATGCTGGGGGGCATGAACCAACCTCGAGCGTCTCCGGTGCTCCCGGACAGCTCCCGGCGAGTCTGGACAGACGGCGCTTGTCTGGGCAATCCCGGCCCTGGTGGCTGGGCCTGGGCGACTCTCCACGGCCCGTTCGCGGCCGGACCCTCGCCGCGCACCACCAACCAGCGGATGGAGCTGCAAGCCGTGGTCGAGGCGATCGGGTCCGTCGAAGGAAGTCTGGAGGTGGTCAGCGACTCCACTTACGTCGTCAACTGCTTCCGCGACCGTTGGTGGGAGGGCTGGATCAAGCGGGGCTGGAAGGGGTCCAGGGGCCAGCCGGTAGCAAACCAGGATCTGTGGAAGCCGCTCGTGGAGATGGTCCTCGACCGGAACGTCCGCTTCCGTTGGGTCAAGGGACACTCCGGCGACCCGATGAACGACCTGGTGGACTCGCTGGCAGTGCAGGCGGCCACCACGCAGCTCCCCGTCAGCGGCGAGGGGGACCCGTGATCCCCCAGGTGGTGGGCGCCGTGTCGACCGGTCTTACCGGGCACCAGCTGACCGTCATGTGGGCGCAGGTCGGCCTCCTGCTGCTGTTCGCCCGGATGCTGGGAAGCCTGGCGCGCAAGGTGGGCCAGTCGGCCGTGGTGGGAGAGCTGGCGGCGGGCCTGGTGCTCGGCCCGTCCGTGCTCGGCCGGCTGTTCCCGTCTGCAGCGAGCTGGTTCCTTCCGGCACACTCCGCGGTACAGTCCGGCCTGCTCCAGGGAGTGGCCACCATCTCGCTGGGCTTCCTGCTGCTGGCGATTGGGTTCGAGACCGACCTGGGCCTCATCGGACGGCTCGGGACTCCGGCCGTCTGGGCCTCGGTCGGCAGCCTGGCGATCCCGCTGGCGGCCGGTTACGCGGTCGCCACCCGACTTCCTGCCGCCCTCTACGGGGGCCGCCCGAGCGGCTCCGGCTATCTGATAGTCGCTCTCGCAGTGGGCATCTCGTCCCTGCCGGTGATCGCCAAGATCGTCGCCGAGATGGGACTCACCCGGCGGAACGTCGGGCAGCTCACGATCGCGGTCGGGACCGTCAACGACGCCGTCGGATTCTTCGTGCTCGCCGTGCTCAGCTCGTTCGTCGGCCACAGGGGCGGTCCCAGCCTGCTCTCGGTGCTCAAGCCGCTGGCCGGCCTGTCCGCCCTGGCCCTGGCGTTCCTCCTCGGAGCGCAGCGCTTGGTCGACCTGCTGCTTCGCCGGATCCGCAAAGGCGACCCCGAAGGTGCCACGTCAGACGGGTCCGCCTCCCTCGCCGCCTGTGTCGTGCTCGGGTTCCTGGCTGCAGCCGCTACTCAGGCACTCGGGATAGAGGGAGTGCTGGGGACGTTCGTCGCCGGGGTGGCCCTCGGCCGGTCCCGCTTCCGCCAGGCAGGCACGCTGGCCCGTCTGGAGGCGATGAGCTCGGCGGTGTTCGCCCCTCTCTACTTCGCCAACGCGGGTCTCCGGGTGAACGCGTCCCTGTTGGGGCGGCCGCCGGTGCTCGTCGCCCTTGCTGTGCTGGTCGTCACGGCGGTCGGGTCGAAGCTGATCGGGTCCCTCGCCGGTGCCTTGCGTGGCGGCCTGAAGCCGAGGGAGGCCGTAGCGCTCGGGATGGGCCTCAACGGAAGGGGAGCGCTGCAGGTCGTCATAGCGGGCGTGGGGCTAGCCACCGGGCTCATCGGAGTGAGTGGCTACAGCGTGATCCTCGTCATGGCCATCGTCACGTCGGTGCTGGTCCCCGGCCCGCTCCGGCTCCTCACCAGGGGATGGGAAGGCAGCGACGAGGAGAAGCGCCGGCTGCGCCAGGAGGGCCAGCTCCGGGAGAACCTGGTCGTCAAAGGCGAGAGGTTGCTGTTGCCGAGTCTCGGCCATGCCAACTCCATCGTCGCCGCGGAGATCCTGGACCTGGCATGGCCGGAGGGTCTCCCGGTCACCATCCTGTCCGTCTCCGCCCGCGACGGCGTCACAGGCCACCTGGCTGCGGTGAAGGCGGCGCTCGGATCGAGAAGTGTGGAGAT
The DNA here is from genome assembly GCA_021795215.1 of Actinomycetes bacterium. GTDB lineage: Bacteria > Actinomycetota > Acidimicrobiia > Acidimicrobiales > JAKAOS01 > JAJYPS01. The sequence continues at coordinate 36,271 of JAJYPS010000012.1, read as the reverse complement.
GCGCTCGATCGCCTCGGGCGACGTGCTCGGCGAGATCGTCTCGGAGGCCAAGCTCGGCTTCGGCGTGATCGGCGTAGGGGCGGCGGAGCGGCCGGAGCCGGGGCACCTGCTCTCTCCCGTCGTCGACGACCTGCTGGGACGCTCTCCGATACCCGTGCTCGTCGCCCGTCGAGCCAGGGGCCTGACCGGTCCGCTCCCTCCGGCGTTCGCCAAGGCTCTCGTCCCGGTGTCGGGTGCGCCGGAGTCCCGTGCCGCACAGGAGGTCGCCTTCCGCCTCGGCGGACGGATCGGGACGGAGGTGTCGCTGCTCCATGTGGTCACTCGGCCGGACGACGCCGCGAGGGGAGGTTCCGCCAAGGAGGGCCACACGGTCGCTGACGTCGCCAAGGGAGTGGTCGCGGACGCGGAGATGCTGGCCGGGACGCTGGGTGCCAGGACTGCGAGTGCGGTCAGGCACGGCCTCACGCCCGGCGAGGAGGTCGTCCGGGCAGCCGAAGCGGAGGACATCGACATCGTGCTGCTCGGTGCCTCTGCCCGCATCGTCGACGGGCATGTGTTCCTCGGCCACACCGTGGAGCACGTGCTCGCGCACGCCCGTCCGACCGTGGTCGTCGTGGTGCTGCCGCCGACAGGAGTTGACTTCTCCCACGGCTGAAGCCGTGGGATTCTGGGGCTCAGGCTGCCTCGGTGCCCGCAGGCACTTTGGTCTTACCGCCGTCACTGCCCACCGGGACCACGACATCGGCGGGTCCAGTCCCGCCCACCGATGTCCCGTAGCGGTCGGGGTTCAGGTTCCTGGCTGCATTGCGATCCCGCCCGAGGACGAGTCCACAACTTCGGCACCTAAACACCCTCTCCGACAACTCGATGCGGGGCTTGGCTCTCGTCCCGCAACAACTGCACCTCTGGGTGGTGTCCGGGCGGGGAGCACCACGACTTGTTTTCCTGCCTTTCGAGCCTGCCAGGAGAGCACCATCCGGAACTGTGCCCAGCCAGCATCGGCAATGGAGCGGTTGAGGCCAGTTTTACGCCGCCCCTTGGCCCCTCGGGAGAGATTCCTGACCGCCAGGTCCTCTACGCCGATGCGGTCGTAGGAACAGAGCAGAGCCCTGGCCGCCTTGTGGTGGAAGTCCGCTCTCTGGTTGGCGACTCTGGCATGTGCCCGAGCCACTTGGTGGCGGCACTTCGCACGGTGGTTGGAGCCCTTGGTCTTTCTTGCCATGTTGCGCTGGGATCGGGCGAGCGCTTTGGCGGCCGCTCTCCCGTGTCGGGGATTCGTGATGTCGTGGCGCTCGTCCTCGGTGGTGGCGAAAGTGGTCAAGCCGACGTCGAGACCGGTGGAGCGCCAAGTGGGATTCTCGGCGATGTCCGGAACTTCCACTTCGACCACGAAGCTGGCCCAGTACTGTCCTGCTCTGTCCCGGTAGATCGTCATCGACGTCGGAGACGTGGGCAGTGGCCTCGACCACACAACCACCAGAGAGATCCGGCCTCCGCCGACCGCAACACTCAGCCGATCCCCAGCCGTGCCGACTCCCGATCCGGAGACACCGAAGCCCCTCTTGGTCCACCTCGCAGTGGCGTATCCGTCCCTGCGGCGCTTGAACCGTGGACGGCCCGCCGGATTGGACCTGTCGAAGAAAGCGCTGATCGACCTGTACAGGTCTCGCAGCACCTGTTGCTGGGGGACAGACGGTTGACCACCCAACCACTCGAAGCGGCTGCGCCAGTCCACCAGCTCCTTGTCTGCTACTGCGTAGGACAGCGGGAGCTGCTCGTGTCTCCACAGACCCCCCCAACGACCGAGTGCCTGGTTCCATACGAGCCGATTGGTGTCGAAGACCGCCTGCAGCTTGGCCGCCTGGGTCGCAGTCACCCGAAGCCGGTAGCGGTAACGGGCTTGTACGGATGGCATCCACGCCAGCATGCCGGTCGGGTGAGACAACGTCGGGCCTGCGGCCCGAGCGGGGCACTGCCTCCCACGGCTGAAGCCGTGGGCTTCCTGCCCCCCACCCGTTTCGGTGACTGGTTGGCCAACTGCCGCTCTTCGCCGGAGGACGGCATGCGTCTCGGCGGGAACGTCTTTGACCTGCACGCTTGGTATGGCGCCAGACTAGCGCCAGGAGCGCCACCTTGGCGTGGGTTTCCCGATAGCCGATCGGCTTCTCGCGTCCTCGATGTCTGTCACGGGCGCTGGGTGCGCTCGCGGCCTCCGGACGCCGACAGATGCCTTCGCACTGGGCTTCGTGGACAAGAACGTGGTCATGTAGTCCAGCCCGAGGGGGAGCGTCCTACGGCATTTATCGAGCACGCCGCACAGTTGTCCCTCGGGAAATCAAGTCGCGTACCGCTGCCCGGTGCCCTGAGCAGGCAGGACCCCCTTCTTCGAGAGCTAGCGGATATTTTGGCCGGCCAACTCCGCCAGAACTTCCGAAGCCTCCACTGAGCGGTCGCCGTCGAGTGGTCCCCCACCTTCGGGCGGGAGCCCGAAAGCCAGCCCGGCCAGAGCCGACACCGCTCTCAGCACCTCTCTCAGTTCCCTGGGCGGCGGGAAGTACTCGTCCTCGTCCACCACCTCCACGAGGGTCGTGCCTGCAGACGGCGCCAGCTTCGCCAGCACTTCGGAAACGAGCTCCTCGGGGGCGGATGCTCCGGCCGTGACCGCCACCACACCGCACAAGTCGTCCGGCAACTCCGAAGCCTGGTTCACTCGGATCACCCTCGTCGCTCCCGACGCGGCCGCCACCTTCGTCAAAGCCACCGTGTTGGACGAGTTCGCCGATCCGATCACCACCACCGCGTCGGCCTTGCCGGCGATCTGACGAAGGGCGGCCTGCCGGTTGGTGGTGGCGAAGCAGAGGTCGCTCCGTCCCGGCATCCAGAGATCGGGGTACTTCCGCTTCGCACGCTCGACGATGCCGCCCCACTCGTCGTGGCTCAAAGTGGTCTGCGCCAGGAGGGCCACGGGACCTTCCAGCTCTCCCACACCGTCCACATCGTCCTCGTTCTCCAGCAGGTGCACCGCGTCGGGCGCGACCGCCATCGTGCCGATCGCCTCGTCGTGTCCCCTGTGGCCCACGTACAGGACCGAGTAGCCCTTGCCCGCCCGGACCTTCAACTCGTGGTGGACTTTCGTCACCAGCGGGCAGACCGCATTGACCACCACTCCGCAGCGGGCCTTCGCCTCCTCCACCAGGTCGGGTGCCGTCCCATGAGCGGAGAGCATCACCGGCGCTCCGTCCGGCACCTCGGCGATGTCGTCCACGAACACCACGCCCAGCTCCCTGAACCGGTCCACCACCACCTGGTTGTGCACGATCTCGTGATAGCAGTACACCGGAGGCTCGAACACCCGAACCATCCAGGTCAGCGCCTTGATCGCCATCTGGACCCCGGCGCAGAACCCCCTTGGCCTGGCGAGCAGCACCCTTTGCACGTTCATACCTCCACCACGCTACCGCCGACCAGTCGAAACGTGGTTTCGCCTGTGCCGGGCCCGCTCCCGCCGCCTGGGTGGGGCCGCCCCCGGCCAGATCGCCCCCGGTGCGTAGGGGCCCGGCATCGTGGTGCCAATCAGACCGCCCCCGGCCAGGCCGCCGCCAGCCAGATCGCCCCCGGTGCGCAGGGGCCCGGCCAGGGTGCCAATCAGACCGCCCCCGGCCAGACCGCCCCCGGCGGGGCGCCCCCAATCAGACCGCCCCCGGGCGGGGCCGGGGCCCGGCATCACTCGTGCCGAGCGCTCTCGCATGGGCTCGACGCACCCATTCGGTAAGCTGGAACTCATGTCGGCGCCCAGGGTGGTGGCTGTATCCCCCGGGTCGCCGGCTGAGCGGGCCGGTCTTCAGCCTGGTGACGAGCTGCTGTCGGTGAACGGCCAGGTGCCACGGGACGTGATCCAGTACCAGCTGCTGGTGGACGAAGCGGAGCTGGAGATCGAGCTGCGCAGGGGAGGCGTGGAGCAGGAGGCGACGGTTGTCAAAGCCGCCGGACAACCGCTCGGTGCCGAGATGTCGTCCGCACTTTTCGACCGGGTCAGGACGTGCGACAACCGATGTGAGTTCTGCTTCATCCACCAGCTGCCGAAGGGCCTTCGTCGCAGCCTCTACATGCGTGACGACGACTACCGGCTGTCGTTCCTGTACGGCAACTTCACCACTCTGACGCGCTTCACCGAAGCGGACCTGGAGCGGGTGGTCACCGAACGACTGTCCCCGCTGTTCGTCAGCATCCACGCGACGGACCCTGCGGTGAGAGCTCAGATACTGCACAACCGGAGGGGTGCGACGAGCCTCCGGTGGCTGTCGGCGCTGCTCGACGCCGACATCGAGGTCCACGGCCAGATAGTCGTCTGTCCCGGCGTCAACGACGGGGAGGTCCTCGCTCAGACGTTGACGGGCATCCTGGACCGCTTCAGCGGTCTCGCCACCACTGCCGTCGTGCCGTTGGGAGTCAGCCGTTTCTCCCGGGAACCGGCCATGCGTCCCCACACGCAGCGAGAAGCCGAGGCGGTCGTTGACTTGGTGCATGCGTTCCAGCGGCACTTCGAGGCGGCCATCGGACGGCGGATGGTGTTCGCCTCTGACGAGTACTACCTACTGGCCGGCCGGCCCTTCCCCGAGGCGGAGCACTACGATGGCTTCCCCCAACACGAGAACGGGATAGGCATGGCCGCAGCGTTCCGCGAGGCGTTCACCGGAGAGGTCGCCGCTGCAGAGGCTGCAAAGGGAGTCCGCCCCGGCTTCTTCGCCTGGGTGGACGGAGCGCCGGCAGAGGGCTACCGTGCTGCGAGAGACCATGGTCGAGGTGCCGCCGTAGCGGTCGGGGTCCGGTCGGGCGGCCGGCTGGTCGATGCGGCGGCGGGAGCTGCGGCCGGGAGGCAACCGGACCCGGACGGGGTGCGGCGGTCAGGCAACGGATCGTCCGACCAAAGTGTCGGTGTTATCACCGGAAGCTACGGTGCACGTGTCCTGCGCCCGCTTCTGGGCAGCGTGGTTCACCGGGAGGTGCGCGTGATCGAAGTCAGGAACCGCTTCTTCGGAGGCAACATCGGCGTGGCGGGGCTGCTGTGCGGGCCCGACATAGCCCGGGCGCTGTTGGAGCAGCCACCGTCGGGCCGGTACCTGCTTCCTGACGCATGCCTGTCCGAAGGTCGGTTCCTCGACGGCAGCACGGTGGCGGACCTTCCCGTGCCGGTCGAGGTGGTACCTGCGGACGGGCTGAGCCTGCGCCAGGCGCTGGAGCGTGTGTGAGCCTTCCTCGAAGCCAGGTGGCCGCGGATCGGAGGGGAACGCGTCTGCCCGTCGTGGCCGTCATGGGCAGGCCGAACGTGGGCAAGTCGTCTCTGGTCAACCGGATCGTGGGCCGGCGAGTGGCGATCGTCGAGCAGACCCCCGGAGTGACGAGAGACCGCAACGAGCTCGAGGCGTCGTGGTGCGGCACGGACATGCGGGTGATCGACACCGGGGGATGGCTGCCAGGTGGTGGCACCCTGGAGCGGCAGGTCAGCGCGCAGTCGGAGAAGGTACTGCCCCAGGCAGACCTGATCCTGCTCGTGGTCGACGTCACCGTGGGGATCACGACGGAGGACGAGGCGGTTGCGGGCTTGTTGCGCCGCAGCGGGACCGACGTGATGGTCGTGGTGAACAAGGTCGACTCGGCCGGCCGTGAGTCGGACGCATGGGAGTTCGCCTCGCTCGGCTTGGGCGATCCCCACATGGTGTCGGCACTGCACGGCCGGGGGTCGGGCGATCTCCTGGACGAAGTGGTGCGCAGGTTGCCTCACCCCGAACAGGAGATCGAACCGGAGGTGGCACGCCCCGGTGCCGAGGGAGGTGCTGGCTCCCAGACGCGAATCGGGACCGACGGTCTCCTTGGAGGGTCGATCCGGACCGAAGACGGCAGCTCTGTGAGCGTGGCCGGCCGTGTCGACTCTGAAAGCGCAGACGACCGAGTAGGCCCAGAAGGTGCAGAAGGCCCAGAAGGCCCAGAACGCGTAGACGACCGAGAAGGCCCGGAAAGCACGGGACGCACAGAGGATGTCGGCATAGAGCATCCGGGCGTGGACGGGGACTTGGGGGAGGAGGGCGGACAGAGGAAGATTCCAGCAGTGGCGCTGGTGGGGCGTCCGAACGTCGGGAAGTCGACCTTGCTGAACCGGCTGGCCGGCGAGGAGCGTTCGGTCACCCATGACATGCCGGGCACGACGACCGACTCGATCGACACGGTGGTGATGCTGCCCGACGGCCCTATTCGCTTCGTGGACACTGCCGGGATGCGCAGACGAGCCAGGACAGCCGGACCGGGGGAGTACTACTCCCTGGTGAGGGCCCTGCAGGCTATAGACCGGTCGGACGTGGCGCTTTTGGTGATAGACGCCGTCGAAGGCGTCACTCACCAGGACCAGAGGCTTGCCGAGAGAATCGACGCAGGCGGCAGCCCGGTCGTGATCGTGCTCAACAAGTGGGACCTGGTCGACACCGAGGGGCGGGCGCGTGTACGGGAGCAGGTATCGGACCGGCTGGGCTTCCTGTCCTACGCGTCGACGGTGGCTCTGTCGGCGTTGAGTGGCCGCAACGTGGCGAAGCTGCTTCCCGCCATCCGCAACTCGATATCCGCGTACGGGCGCAGGATCCCCACCGGCGAATTGAACACGGTCGTCCAGGCGGCACAGAGGGCTCACCCCGCCCCCGGTTCGAAGGTCCTATACGCCACCCAAGGGGCGATCGAGCCCCCGACCATCACGCTGTTCGCCACGAGGGAGCTGTCCGCGCCCTGGCTTCGCTATCTGGAGCGCTCCATCAGGGAGCACTTCGCGCTGGGTCCCACGCCGCTGGAGTTGCGGGTGCGCCGTCGTGACGGCGAGCCGGGGCGACCACCGCCTGTAGGGCGATCCCGCCGGCCTCGGCGGAAAGCCAGTTGACCTCCACCACGGTGCTCGGCCTTCTCCGCATAGGCGGGGGAGGGGTGGCCGAAACCAGCTTCATGTCGGCTGACCGGCTCGCACTCGTGCTCGTTGCCGCCGGTTGCCTCGCTGCCGGCGGGGTGTGGTTCCGTTCGACCAAGCGGCTGAGGAGGGTGGTCAGCCGCCTCCAGGGGGAGGTGCTGAACGGCAGGGCCAGCGAGGACTCCCTGGAGCTGGCGCGCTCCAGCTGGCGCAAGGACTTCCACACTGCCGTGCTGTACGGCATCCTTGCCTTCTCGGCGGCCGCCACGGCCGTACTGGGTCGCACCGTGCTGGGCCTCCCGCTGTTCCTGGTGCTCGTGCCTGCGGTGTTCACCGTCCGCTTCGGCAATCGCTTCTCGGACACCGCCCGGTTGGCGGAGCAGCGGTCCCAGCTGGAGAGGCGGGCCGAGGAGGTGCTGGCTCAGAAGGAGCTGGCTCCGATGGCGTGGGCCGCCCGGCTGGCACCGCCTCAGTTGCCCGACATCCAGGGCTTCGAGATCGGGCAGGTCTACCAGCCGGGCGCGGGGGCGATGGCGGGAGACTTCTACGACGTGTCGCTCACCGCCCCCACCCGGCTGGCGACGGTGATCGGGGACGTCACCGGTCACGGCATCGAGGCGTCCATAACCGCCTTCCAGGTAAAGTACCTGTTGAGGGTGCTGTTGCGGCAGTACCGGGATCCTGCTCAGGCTCTGGAGGAGCTGAATGCCATCCTCTACACGCAGGGCCGACCGGAGGAGTTCGTGTCGCTATGCCTGGTCGTGTTCGACATGGCGGCGGGCACGCTGAGGTTCGCTTCGGCGGGGCACCCGCCTGCTTGGTTGTGGCACGACGGGGAGGTCCTGCCGCTCCGCTCGACCGGACCCTTGTTGGCACTGGACCCGAAGGCCGGCTATCTGTCGCGGGAGGTCCCACTGGACCCCGGCGACCTTCTGCTGCTCTACACCGACGGACTGACCGAAGCCCGCTCGGGGGGCGCCATGTTCGGCGAGGAGAGGATCGCGTCGATGCTGCGCCGAGACCCCGTCCAAGAGGCGACGGCACTCTGCAAGTCGTTGCTGGCCGCTGCCCAGGACTTCGCTTCGGGTCCGTTGATGGACGACGTGGCCATCGTGGCGGTGCGCAGGAGGTAGGGGGAGTGCCCTGGTGCGAGCGGTGCAGTCAGTTCCGGGAGTCGGACGTCGTCTCGGAGGCGGGGGAGTGTCCGGGGTGCGGCAGCGTCATAGTGACCAAGCGCAAGTCGCCGTGGCGTTTCAGGGTGATGGTCGCCCTGACGACAGTGTACCTGAGCTACAGGTTGGTGCAGGGCATCATGTGGCTCAGCCATCACGCCTGACCGGCGTCATTACGGTCGCCGGCGGCTCGTCCGCCCTACGCCGTGTAACCTGCGTTACTTGAACTGGCGAGTCTTCACCTACCGGATGGCAGCCGACCAGTCCCGTCACCGAGTGGGGGTATGGCGGGAGCTGAGACGGATCGGAGCCGTCTCCCTGCAGCAGGGCACTTGGGCCATACCACAAGGCAAGGTGTTCGACGAGGGCCTTCAGCGGGCATTGGAGTTGGTGGAACGGGGTGGAGGCCGACCCTTGGTGCTCGACGTGGTCCCGTCGGAGAACGCAGACACCACGCTTCAGCAGCTGTTCGGCGCGGATAGGGAGGATGAGTGGAGCGAGTTCTGCGCCGAATGCGACAAATGCGAGGCAGAGCTCCAGTCCGAGATCGACAAGAAGAAGTTCACCCATGCCGAGCTCGACGAGGAGGAGCACAACGTGGAGCGCCTGAGGCGTTGGCATCGCGAGATCGAAGCGAAGGACCTGTTCGGCTCCCCCTCGGCCATGCGAGCCGGGCAGCGTCTGAAGGAGTGCGGAGAGCTGCTGGACCGGTTCGCCGAGCAGGTGTTCGAGGCCGGCGAGCGAGATTGAGCACCACTTGGGCGTCCTCGTCCAGCTTCTGCCGATGGCTCAGCGTCGCCCCGCTGGTCGGCTCTTGCCGGTCGCGCAACTTGCGGCGGCAGCACGACTTCCCCGTGTCGAACAACTCTCGCCGGACGGCCAACTCTGGCTGGCCCGTCGGCCGAACCGAGGAGGCATAGTTGGCGCCGAACCCCCAGCTGCCCGGGTTTCTCCATACTCTGGCCCCGTACCTCAAGGGTTGGCACGCTTACCTGGCGGTGGGCGGCTTCGTGGCACTCGAGGACTTCGGCGTGCCGGTGCCCGGCGAGACGATCCTGATCGCTGCGGCGGTCTATGCCGGTGCTCAGAGGCTGAGCATCGTCGCCGTCGTCCTTATCGGCATCCTGGCTGCCATCGTCGGCGACAACATAGGATTCGCGATCGGCCACTTCGGCGGTCGGGCGTTCGCCCTTCGCTGGGGGAAGTACGTGTTCCTCACCGCCGAGCGGTTGGACAAGGCGCAGGGCTTCTTCGAGCGCCACGGAGGCAAGGTCGTGACGGTGGCCCGGTTCATCGAGGGGCTGCGGCAGGCCAACGGCATCATCGCCGGTCTGTCCGACATGCCGTGGCTGAAGTTCCTGGCGTTCAACGCACTCGGCGCAGTCCTGTGGGTCGGGTTGTGGACGACGGTCGGCTACACGGCCGGCAATCACATCGACGCCATTTACCACCAGGTCGTGCACTACGAGCTGTATGCGATCGTCGTGGCCGTGCTGATAGCGGCCGCCCTGGTGCTCCGTCACCTGTTTGCCCGACGCCGCGCCTCGGCAAACTGACCCGTTCGCCGGAGGCGTGGCGGACAGCGCGGAACTCGCCTGCTGCCGATTGGAGCATGGGCCACCGGCAGCCCGGAGCGCCCGTGCAGCCGCAGATCTACCGTAGATCTACCGCAGATCTTTGACGACACGGAGTCGCTCCGGGCGTCCGGAGGGGGATCGGGTGCTCTGGTCCGCTCCAGTGGTCCACGGAGCGAAATAGACCGGCGGCAGAATCAGCGGCTCGCGGTGTTCGATTCCCTGTAGGCGTCCTGCCAGGCGAGCATTCCGCCGTCGAGGTTCGACACCCGCCAGCCTGCCTGCTCCAGTAGCGCCACGGCGCGAGCAGACCGGCCACCGCTGCGGCACATAGCCACTACGGGTACGTCCGTCGGCACTTCGCCCTTCCGGCTGTCCAGCTCGCCCAGTGGGATGTTGTGGGACCCGGGGATCGAAGCCTCTGCCACCTCGTGCGGTTCACGCACGTCGAGCAGGTAAAAGTCTTGTCCTTCGTCTCGCATTGCTGCAAGGTCGTGCACGCTCAGCTGGTTCATGGATGGCCTTCCTTCTGTCATCCCCCCGCCAGTATTTCTCCACTTTTGCGGCCGGTCGTGGGCCGCCTGTCGCAGCGACCGGACTGCGGCCGTTGCGTCCCTCCATCACCAGTGTGGCGGGTCGTCGGACCGTCCGCTGCCGTTTCGAGCCAACTTTGTGAAATTTTTCACCTGCGTTAACCGAACCGTGCCACGACTCCACGCCCCGCCCGGCGGGCGCCCGAGAGCCGTGTGGCGAGCTGCCAGCGGCCGAGCTCACCTTCGAGCCGGGCCGAGCCGGGCCGGGCCAGCAGTTGGGCCTCCGGTGTGCGGCTTCCGGTGTGCGCTGCTCGCGCGGAGGCACCGGACGGGCGACTGCTGGCAACCGACCCGCGCCGAATCGATCGAGGACAAGCCTGACCCCGATTGGGCCTCGGAAGCGCTGAGCAGGGAGCCAGAAGTCGAGCCAGGAACGGATCAGTGGGAGGAAGGCGGGAACGGGACGGTTCCGAGTTGTCGTTCCAGCACCGGAGCGTAAAGACAGCCTAGCGAGGTGGCGTAACTCCCCCTTAACGCTTCTTACTGCTATCGGAAATATTCCTCTGATAGTTCTGTCGCATGAAGTAGTTCGACAATATCCAGGTGTGTGCCTGGCCTAAGGCAACGAGAGGAAGATATGTCGATAGGCGGTTCCAAGAAGTCACCACCAAATCAGGCTACGATAACAGGGTCACAACGTGTGATACTACGTACGGTGGCGGACGTAGCCCGCGCCGTAGAATCGGCTGTAGATCTCTCCGATCCGTTGGTGGCAAAGAGAGCGAGGCGGTCGATGCTCGTCGTCGTGATTATTGCACTCGGCGGCGTGTTCGTGGATGCGTACGACTTTACGAGCCTCGGCATCGGAGTCATTCAGCTACGCAAGCAGTTTCATCTTGGAGCGGCGGAGGTCGGGATGCTTTCGGCAACAATGGCCGTCAGCGCCCTTTTTGGTGCAGTGTTCGGGGGCTATCTGGTAGACAAGCTGGGTCGTCTCCCAATGTTCCTGCTCGACCTCTACTTCTTCGTGTTCTCCGCCCTAGGCGCCGCGCTTGCGCCGGACCTGTGGGCGCTGATCGGCTTTCGGCTGATGATGGGTCTCGGTGTCGGCCTGGACTTCCCCGTGGCGCTGAGCTTCGTGGCCGAGTTCTCCCAGCGTTCCCGGAGGGGTCGCTTCGTCAACCTGAGCTACATCAACTGGTACTCGGCTGCCCTTGTCGGATTCGCTACCAGCTATCTCGCGTACTCTCTCGGCGCAGGCGTGAACCTCTGGCGGATCGCCGTCGGGTTCGGAGCGGTGCCTGCCGCAGCGATCTTGGTGTTGAGGTACAAGTACATGTTGGAGAGCCCACTCTGGGCGGCTCGCAAAGGCAACCTGGAAGCTGCGGCTGACGTGCTGCGTAGGACGAGGGGTTTGGACGTGGAGGTTATTCCCGGACCTAGCAACCCCTTGCCCCCGTTGAGCTTGATGGATACTTACCGGATTTTGTTCGCCAAGCCATATAGAAGGCGTTCGATACTTGCCGCGATAATTGGCTGTGCTCAGAGCATCGAATACTACGCCGTCATCTTCTACCTTCCCGTGATAGCCCAGCTTCTGTTCGGCCGCACCATGTTGATGGCAATTCTCGGCGGAGGGTTGTTCACTGCTGTCGGGCTCCTCGGCGCTGCTTTCCAGGCCATGGTGTGTGACCGTACCGGCATCAGGCCGTTGACGCTCGCTGGAGCAGGGTTGGCAATCGTCGCTCTGGGCGGCATTGCCGTCGGTCACGCGCTCGGTGTGTTGGCGCTCGAAGCAGCGACCGTGGGAGCATTCATGCTGGGCCACACGATCGGCCCCGGCCCTCAAGGTATGGCCTATGGCACGCTGTCGTTCCCGACTGCTATACGGGCGTCGGGGGTTGGCTGGACGCAGGGCATGCTGAGGGTCGGCAGCATCGTTGGTTTCCTCGCCTTCCCGATCGCAATGAGTGCTTTCGGCTTCACCATCACGTTCCTCCTTCTCATGTCCGCTCCGTTGGTGATCCTGGTAGCGACCCTCGCCATCAAGTGGGAGCCTGTCGGGGTCGACATCGAGGGCGAAGGCGCCGACTTGCTGGCGAAGCTGCGAGGGGAGCAGCCCGACGGTGTCCTGGCTGTCGTGTCCGGATCGGATGCAGCAAGTTCAAGCCCCGGCGCTACCGAGACGGCCGGAGCCTCCGCCTGATCCGCGGGCCTGCTCCTGCTTGGCGGAGCAGGCAGAAGCTTGCGCGGAGTACTTCTCACCCGACCGAGGGTCGATTGCCCTCGGTCGGGGGCTGTGGCGATGGTGCGCTGGGGGACAACGGAGCCGGGTGGCGAAGCAACACTGTTCCCCTCAGGAAATCGTCTGGAAACACTGGCATTGGATGCTGAGCGGATGGTGACCACCAAGCCCACCACTTCATACGGCCCGTCTGCCTTCAAGCGCAGGCGAGCGCTCCCACGACGTCCGAGCTTTGGTTCCCGTGCCGACGCGGCACGTTGGGTGCGGGACGCTTTGCGTGTGCAGATCCTGGAGGGAGTGTTCGGCATCGGCGGTGCGGCCGGCCAGATGCCTGCCGAAGCAGAGCTGAGCCGTCAGTACGAGGTCAGCAGGAACGCGGTCAGGGAGGCTCTGGATCTCTTGCGCGCGGAAGGGCTGGTCGACCGGAAGCCCGGCGTAGGTACGTTCGTCGTGGGTGCGAAATTGCGCCAGCGGCTCGACTACCTCGAGGGACTCGCGGAGTCTGTCGGCGGCCAGATGGTGGAGGTTCACAATTCGGTCTTGGCATGGGGCGAAGTCAAGCCCCCCGTTTTCGTCGCGCAGAGGCTAGGACTGGAAGAGCGCGACCGGGTCCTCTTCGTAGAGCGCCTCCGGCATGCCGCCGATGTCCCGCTTTCACTCGACACCAGTTACTTGCGACTCGAAGTCGCTCCTGCGCTGGTGCAGGACAATCTCACCGGTCACGACGTGTTCTCCCTGGTCGAGAGGTACGTCGGCTCCAGCCTCGGATGGGCCGACCTGACGATGGAAGCGGTCACGGCCGACACGGGCACAGCGACGCTTCTCCAGGTAAAGCCCGGATCGCCGCTCTTGCTCGTCCAGCGACTGACGCACCTGGAGGATGGCACACCTTTCGACCTCGAGTCGATCCGTTACAGGGGCGACCGTTTCAAGCTTGAGGCGGTGCTACCGCGAACCGAGGGCGTTGGATGCCGGGCGGCGAGCGGTCGAGGCAACTGATGCAGGGCAGCGGTTCACCGGACGGACCGGTTCATCTCGGGCGGCCGACCCCCGCTACCTCAGCAGCAGTGGGATGTTGACCGTCACGGCACCGACCGGACAACGCGCTGCGCAAGGCCCGCAATACCAGCATTCGTCCACGTACATGTAGGCCTTGCCCGAAGCGGGATCGATCGCCAAGGAATCCAGCGGGCACATGTCCACGCAGAGAGTGCAGTTGTCTATGCACAACTCGGGATCGATCGTCACCGGGACGTCTGTGCGTTGTGTGACCAGTGCCACTTCAGATCTCCTCTCGTTCCATCTGGGGACGCGTAGCGTCACGCAGCGCTATCCGGGCGAACGCCCGGACGTCGGCGTCGGGATCGTCGGCGCATCCCTCCAGTACCGAGCGCACTACGTGGCTGTTGACCGCCCACGGTGCCAGAGAACGAACCGCCGCCTTCCGCACGTCGAGGTTCGCGTCTCCCGTAGCCTCGACCAGTCCCTCCATAGCGAGCGGCCCAGTTGCAGCCGCCAGGGCAGTGGCTGCTGCTGTCCTCACTTCCCACGACGGATGGCGCAGCGCTTCGCGAGCTACCACGGCCGCTTCGGGCGGACAGCCTGTCGTGGCCATCGCCCGTAGTGCCGCAGCCCTGACGGCGTGGTCGTCGTCTGCCGCCAACTTCGTCAGCGTCGTCACGCCCCGCGGATCGCCGATCGTGGCAAGTCCTGACGCCACCGCCGCGCGAACCTCACTCGCGGCATCCGTTGCTGCGGCACCGAGATCCTCCAACGCGTCCAGGGACACCATGCCGAGCACCGCCTCCCGCCGGACCGCAGCTGCAGGATCGTTGCAGTAGCACTTGAGCTGTGCCAAGTCGGCCAGCCGGTGCCGCCAAAGCGAGCCGACTGCAGCGCTCCGGACCTCGACGCGCTCCGAGGAAGCTGCCGTTGCAAGCTTGGCCCCGAAGACAGGCGACGGCATCAGCACTTCGCGGAGCTCGTGAAGCAAGGAGATCGCCATATCGGCAACCGAACGGTCGGCATCCCCCAGAGCGTCTGCCACCAAGGGCGAAACTTCCTCCCAGGATGGTGGTGCTTCGCTGAGTACGCTGAGCGCCGTCCTTCTCACCTGCGGTTCAGGATCTTGGAGGTAGGGACGGAGCTGGGACACCGACGGAGACTCCTCCGCCAGGTCCAGTAGTTCGACGATCCTGACGGATGCTGAACTGTTCACCACGATATGACCGCGGCGTTGGCGACATTCTCGGCCGTATCGCTTGATTCCGCCCGCTCGACCGGCTCGGGCTCGACGCCGTCCGGCCTCGTGAAGCCCGGTACGTCAACAACGTAGGGAGCGACCGGCCGGGTGAGCAGCTCCATGTCGCCCCGATCCCCCTTGCGGAGGTTGACGTGGCAGAACCAGTTCTCGTCGTCTCTCTCGGGAAAGTCTGCCCTCTGGTGGTAGAGGCCCCAGCGGCTCTCCGTCCGGTACAGGGATGCCCGGGCCGCCATCTCGGCACAGTCCCGTATGAACGACACCTCCACGGTCCGCATCAACTCGTGCGGCGTTCGGGCTCCCATGAACTGGATCTCTCTCTTCATCCGCTGGAACGACTCGAGGCCCGTCTCCATGTAGCGCTCGGTTTTCGGCGGCTGGAGGTAGTCGTTGACGAAGCGTCTCAGCTTGTACTCCACTTGCGGTTGGGGCGGTCCGTCGGGTTGGGACAGCGGCCTGTAGATCAGTTCGTGCGCCTCCAGGACCTGGTCCTCGGGCAGGGGCGCCCCGGCTCCGTCCACGTCCGCAGCGGCGCTGGTCCCTGCTATCTCGCCGAAGACGAACGCTCCGACCATGTAGTTGTGCGGCACGCAGGCCAGGTCCCCAGCAGCGAACAGTCCCGGAACGGTCGTGGCGGCGTTCTCGTCCACCCACACTCCCGAAGACGAATGTCCGCTGCACAGCCCTATCTCGGACACATGCATCTCCACGTCGTGAGTGCGGTAGTCGTGCTGCCGGTTGGCATGGAAGGTGCCCCGAGTCGGGCGCTCGGTCACGTGCAGGATGCTCTCTATCTTGGAGATGGTCGAGTCCGGCAGGTGGCTGAGCTTCAGGTAGATCGGTCCTCGAGCGCTGTCGAGCTCTCGCTTGACCTCGGCCATCATGTGTCCCGACCAGTAGTCGCTGTCTACGAAGCGGTTGCCCTCTGAATTCACTGTGTAGCCGCCGAACGGGTTTGCCACATACGCACACGCCGGACCGTTGTAGTCCTTGATCAGCGGGTTCACCTGGAAGCACTCGATGCCGGTCAACTCAGCCCCCGCGTGGTAGGCCATCGAGTACCCGTCCCCGGCGTTGGCCGGGTTCTCGTAGGTGCCGTAGAGGTAACCGCTGGCCGGCAGTCCCAGGCGCCCACTTGCGCCAGTCGCCAGCACCACTGCACCTGCTCGGACCGTCACCAGGCTGCCGTCGCGTGTGTCGAACCCGACTGCTCCGACCGCTCGACCGCCACTGGTCAGCACACGCACCGGCATCACGCGGTTCTCGATCTGGACCAGGGGACGCATGTCCCTCCCGCGCAACGCCCGATAAAGGACTTTCTTTACGTCCCGGCCCTCGGGCATCGGCAGTACGTACCTGCCGGAACGGTGCACCTGGCGGACCGCGTACTCGTCGTGCTCGTCCTTCTCGAACTTCACGCCGTAACGTTCCAGCCTTCTTATCATGTCGAAGCCGCGAGTGGCCGTCTGGTACACCGTCCGCTGGTTGACGATGCCGTCGTTCGCCACCGTTATCTCGGCCACGTACTCCTCCGGCGTCGCTTTACCGGGGATCACGGCATTGTTCACGCCGTCCATGCCCATCGCCAGCGATCCCGAGTGGCGAACGTGGGCCTTCTCCATCAGCAGCACTCTGGCGCCCTGGCCGGCTGCGGTGAGGGTCGCCATGGTGCCCGCAGTCCCTCCACCCACTACCAGCACGTCACACTCCAGCTGCCGCCGACTCGACGGAGAAGGAACTTGCACAGTGGTCCACCTTTCGCGCTGTCCGACCAGGGCCACCCTTATGTGGTCATGTTCCAGGCCGAAATCGGTGGCGTGACGCTTCGGTTACGCCACCCGCGGGGGAGCAGTGAAGGACTCTGGCCTGGGCCGAGCAGCAGCCGAGGAAGGAGTGCGCCAGTTCTGATCGTCGGTCGCACATGCTGAAAAAGCAGACCAAGCGGCAGTCGCCGGGAGGTCACCTGCGTTAACCGAACCGTGCCACGACTCCACGCCCCGCCCGGCGGGCGCCCGAGAGCCGTGTGGCGAGCTGCCAGCGGCCGTCAGCGCCTGCGGGAGCGCTTCGCCTCCGCCAGCGTCTCCAGGAACTGCTCCGGGTCCAGGGCGGAATCCCACCCGCTGACTCGGGGCCGGAGGGTATCGGCCAGCCGCTCCGCCAGTTGCTGGCGGGCCGTGAGGTCCAGAGTGGCCCGCCGGGCGAGGAACCGCTCGACCACCGACAGGTCTGCAGGGGAGACCGCGGTCACGTCCCACGTCTGCGCCCCGGCTGTGTCCTGGACGGTCGACGTCACGGCGGCGGTCTGGCCCTTCCGGGCGTGCGCGTCGCGTACCACGATCGTTCCAGCCACCATGTCGCCCAGCCTCTGGTTGGACCGGCTCGCCACGACGGCGATCGTGCCCACCAGGTAGAACGAAGGGATCATGTCCACCAGCCT
Source organism: Actinomycetes bacterium (assembly GCA_021795215.1). Lineage (GTDB taxonomy): Bacteria > Actinomycetota > Acidimicrobiia > Acidimicrobiales > JAKAOS01 > JAJYPS01. The sequence continues at coordinate 19,107 of JAJYPS010000012.1, read as the reverse complement.
GAGCAGCGTCCGCAGGATGGACGCCCTGGTGCCCACCGGTCGGCCGTCCCGGCCCACCACCCGGATGCGCATGAGCCTCTTGCCCGGAGTACGCCCGGAGGCCAGCACCTCGAACGCGACCCAGTAGCCGAACATCACGACGAAAAGGGTGACGGTGAGGGCCGCCACGGCCAGGCCGGCTCCGAGCGACCGGACGCCGCCCACGAGGGAGCCGAAACCGAATACCGAGCCCGCCAGCAGGAACAGCGCCGCCATGACCGTCACCTGCAGGACGGAGTCGACGAGTATGGCCAGGAACCGGCTCCCCACTCCGGCCAACACCCAGGACAGCCGGATGCCCTCCGGCGTCGCGATCGTGTAGGTATCCTCGTAGTCCACTGCCATGACGCTAGATCAAAGGTCGATGTCGGCCAGTCTCGGTTCGTCGCCGCCAGGCGCCCGGGTCGCTCCGAGCCGTGGTGAGGACGGATCGGACGGCCCCGGTAACGACGGCCCCGGGACCGGCAACGCCGGCGACCGCCTGGCAAGATTGCTGTCGGCTGCCAGGGGGCGGCCGGAGCGGTTGGGGGCTGCGGGCATCTTCAGCCTCGCCCGGGAGTACCGGGCGGCGGCGGCCGAACTGGCGCGCAGGTCGAAGAGCCGGCCGTCCAGCCCTGCCACGGCGGAACTGGCGGAGCGGGTGGTCGCCGCCCACGGACTGGTCTACTCATCCGAGCGAAGGACGCTTTCCGTGGTGGACACCGTAACGACGGGCTACTGGAGAGCCGTCTACTCGAACCGGGCGATGCTGGCGGTGGCAGCCGCCTTCACCTTCCTGCCCGCCTTGGTGGGACTGCTGTGGGCGCTGTCCGATCCCGCTGCTGCGGCCGGGCTGGTCCCCGGCGCCTTCCAGGGGATCACTCAGATCCGCCCTCACGGAGCCAACTTGGGTCTTCCGCTCGGCCTGCGGGCGGCTTTCGCCAGCGGGATCTTCACCCACAACATCACCATCTCGTTCCTGGCCTTCGCGGGAGGGGTCACGGGTGGCCTGGTGACCGCAGCCGCGCTGGCGTACAACGGCCTGGTGATCGGCGTGTTCGCCGGTCTGGCGGTGGACTCGGGCTCCGGCGGCACGTTCACACGTCTCGTGGCGCCCCACGGCATGCTGGAGCTGTCGTGCATCGTGGTAGCCGGGGCGGCCGGGCTCAGCTTCGGCAGGGCACTGCTCGACCCCGGCGTCCGGTCCCGGACGACCGTGCTGGCGGAGGCGACCCCGCCACTGGTCACGGTCGTGGTCGGTACTGCCGGCTGGTTGGTCGTGGCCGGTCTCACGGAGGGGTTCGTCACTCCGACCGGGCTCAGCCTGCCGGCCGCCATCGGTGTGGGGGCGGCGCTGGCAGCCACTTTCTGGTCGCTGGTGGTGTGGCGCGGCCGCGCGCCTAAACCCTCGCCATCTTCTTGAGGTTCAGGTAAGCCCTGGCACAGTGGGCACCCAAGCGGGACGGTACGGCTTGCACGACCAGCGCTCCCGAGGCGCGTAGCTGGAGCACCACCTTCTCGCGCTCGGATCGCAGCTCGACTGCAAGCGAAGCGGCGTACACGTCGGACGGACTCCGGGGGGGGCGGGTCACGTAGGACTCCAGCTCGTCGTCCAGCGTGGTGGCGACCACGACAGCGTGCCGCCTTGCCAGCACCGGCACGGCAGTCGACAGCGATTCGGCGGCCGTCCCGTCCATCAGATCGGTGAACAGCATTACCAGCGACCGCTTGGTGCTGACGGACCGGAACGCCACGTCGTAGTCGCTGTCCCCTTCCCCCGGCTGCAGGTCGAACAGCGCCTGCACCACCGCCTTCGCTCCCTTCCTGCGGGGGGCGACACGGCGGGTCACGCCGGTGCCGAAAGCGACGGCGCCCACCCGGTCGCCCACGTCGTCCGCTATCACCGCCACTGCCGTCAAGGCGTCCAGGGCGATGTCCAGCCTGGTGAGGCCGCCGATGGGAGCCGACATCAACCTGCCCGTGTCCAGCAGGCAGATCAGGTCCCGGTCCTGGTCCACCCGGTACTGGTTGCTCATCGGCCTGCCCAGCCGGGCGGTGGCACTCCAGTTCACCTGGCGTATGTCGTCGTCCGGTGACCACTCCCGGACCGACTCCAGCTCCGTGCCCAGCCCGAGCGCTCCGGTCATCCGGCCCTCGGTGCGTTCCAGGCGGCCCTCCCGTCTCGCCCTCGCCAGCCGGTAGGCGGCAGGCAGGTCGGGCACCACGCACAGCTCCGACCTGTCTCCGACTTCGTGGTCCCGGCGAGCCAGCCCCAGGGTGCCGTACGTGCGAACGGCCACAGGGTCCAGCACGTGCCGTCCCCGCAGCACGCCCGTCAGGTCCGCTTCGAGACGCCCTCTGCGGGCCTCTGCGTCGGGCGTCACCACCAGCCCCGGAGGAGCCGGCTGGCGAAGCGCCACTCGACCGCGCCGGACGTCCGACGCCACTGTCAAGGTGACCGTCGAACCCCTCGCCACTGTGGAAGGCACAGTCCTGCGGACCACCGGCGCCGATCGTGCGGCACGGGCATCCCAGGCGGTGAGGGCGATCACCACCACGACCGCCGCCAGCACGACCGCCATCGGCAGCACCAGCGCCGCTACGCCCAGCAGCACCGTCACCAGTGCCAGACGGGGCGTCGGGCTGACCGATCTCACCGGTGCCGCCAGGGCTCTCTCAGCGGGGCACCGGTTGGGCCGCCACCGCAGCGGCCACCGCTTCGGCCGGGTCGTAGCGGTCCAGGTCGGCTTCCGGCTTCAGCACCAACCGATGGGCAAGCACCGCCACCGCGTTGTCGGTCACGTCCTCCGGGGTGACGTAGTCGCGGCCTGCCAGGCGTGCCGTCGCCTTGGCCACCGCCAGCAGGTGCACTCCCGCCCTGGGGCTCGCCCCCAGCTCCACCGCCGGCAGCTCCCTGGTCCGCCGTACGATCCCCGACACGAACGGCAGGATCTCGCTCGCCACCCGCGTCCCGTCGACCACCGACCGGGCTTCCAGCAGCTCTTCGGCACTCACCACCTGCTCCACGTCGGCCAGCGTCGCCGTGGCCGTCCCGCTGCGGCGCAGCCCCAGCATCGCCGTCTCCTCCACTTCCTGGGGGTAGCGGACATGCAGCTTCATCAGGAACCGGTCCAGCTGAGCCTCGGGCAGGGGATAGGTGCCCTCGTACTCGATGGGGTTCTGCGTGGCCATCAGCAGGAACGGGCTCGGCAGCTCGTGGCTCTCGCCCTCCACGCTCACCCTGCCCTCCTGCATCGCCTCCAGCAGTGCCGCCTGGGTCTTGGGGGGAGTCCTGTTTATCTCGTCGGCCAGCACCACGTTGGCGAAGACCGGCCCCTTGCGGAACACCAGCTCGCCCGCCCTGAGCGTCAGCGTGCCCGTCACGTCGGACGGCAGCAGGTCGGGCGTGAACTGGATGCGCCGCATGTCCAGCGCGCAGCTGGCAGCGAAAGCTCTTGCCAGCAGGGTCTTCGCCACGCCGGGCGGCCCTTCGAGCAGCACGTGGCCGCCGACCGCCACCGCTGCGACCAGGCCTTCCAGCACCTGCTCCTGGCCTACCACCGCTTTGGCCACCTGCTGGCGCACCCTCCGGAAGAGCGCTACCAGCACCGGCTGCGCACCCGGAGCGACGGTGGCCTCCGATGCCGATGCCGATGCCGATGCCGATGCCGGCTGCTGCGCCCCCGGTCGGCTCTGTGGCTCGGCGTCCGTCACCGGCTCAGCCAGGTCAGCGCTCGGCCCACTTCCATCACGTCCTCCTCGTCGCTCACCGGCTGCACCACTGCCTCGACCACCTCCGTCGGTATGCGAGCAGCGGCTGCCGCCTGCCGGATACGTGCCGGATCGGCTCCTGCCCCACCCTTGTCCAGCCCGAGCCTCCGGGCCAGCAGGCCCAGCGCTGCCGCCCGGGCGGGTGCTGCCGCTCCCGCCGGGTCACGGGTCCGGGCGAGAGCAAGCGACAGAGCCTCCACTTGACGGCTCCTCGGCGGATCGAGCGGTGGTCGGACCTCGCGGGCCGGACCCAGGCGCCGAGCCTTCGACCACATCCAGAGCAGCGCAGCCACTACTCCCAGTTCCGTGGCAAGTCGCCACCGGGGAGGAAGCGCCGAGAAGCCGGTCCCGTAGCCGTGCACGGCTTCGTCGAACAGCACCTTGGACTTCGCTGGACCCGCCAGTGCCAGGCCCAGCGCCGCATTGTCCGCCCTCGCCAGCATCGAGTTGTCGAGCACGGACGGATCGGACAGGGCGATCACCCGGCCCGAACCGGCTTTCGCACTCATCATCAGTGTCCCCGTCCCCGTCCTCTCCACCAACACCGGCGCACCGGTTCCGCTGCCGGGCCGCCACGTGCCGCCGTTCCCTGCCGCCACTTCTGCGATGCTGCCCGGCAGCAGTCTCTGGCCGCGGGCCGGAAAGGCCGTACCGGCTCCTCCCGGCTGCCATATCGGCGCTCCCCGCTTGCCCAGCAGGCCGACCAGCAGCGCTTCGCCGGTCGGCCCCGTCACCACCAGCGTTCCGCCCCCGCGCACGAAAGAAGCCACGGCTGCCACCGTGGTACGGCCGAACCCGCTCGGGTCCGCCACCACCAGGGTGCTCCCCCGGGCCGCCTGCCGGGACGGCTCGGCTCTCAGGACTCCCACCCTGTGCCGGTAGTGGGCCAGCAGGGCCGCGTAGGCAGCCATCCCCTCCGGCGCCGTGCTCAGCGACGATCCCGCTCCTGCGGACGCTCCGGACGCTGTGGCAGCGACCGCCAGCACCGCCACCAACACCGAAGCGGCCACCACGGCCGCTGCACTTCTGCCCGGCCTGCTCTTTCGCTCGTGGTGCCCGTGCGGCCCGTTCGCCGGCCGCCCCTCTCGCCCGTGCGGGCCGCCCGTCGTCCTGCTCGCCCCCGTCGTCACTGCTACGGAGCTGCTCATCGTGACACGGTCGACCCGTGGGAGGCGGCCCAGACCGCCGTGGCGCCTGCCGGCTGCCGTCGACTCTCCGTCGAGGCCGCATCCACCACGGTCCGCCACTCGTGCACCGAGCGGGACACTTCCGCCGGGGTGGCCGGGCGTCCGGCGAACACCATCTGCTCCAGGCCGGCCGCCAGGCCGTCGAAAGTCGGATCACGCAGCCGGGCCGATAGTTGGCGGGAGGTCATCGTCCTGGCCCGCGGCACTCCGCCCGACGTCTCCAGCTTCACCAGTCCTGCTTGGAACCTCAACCTGTAGGCGAGAGTAAGGTCACCCGCCGCTTCCGCTACTCGTGCTCGCTCCTCCAGCACGGCCGGATCCGGTCCCGTCTTCCCACGGTCGACCCTGGGCGAGCGGGCCGGACCCCGCTGCAGCTGCCGGACCAGCCGCAGCACAGCCGCTATCGCCACCAGCACCACCGCTGCCGCCAAGACGACGGCAGCCCAGGCCACGACCGAACCGCCTCCTTCGAGCGACGGCAGGTGAACCCACGCCAGCGCCGATCTCAGCATCCCGCCCAGCGCTCTGAGCGGACCCGCCAGCGGCCTGGGCAGCGTCGCCACCCTGAACCGCGGCGACGACAGGATCACTTCCGCCTGTCGGCGTACCTCAGCCGCCGGAACGCTCACGGACCCGTCCAACGCACCGTGGTCTCTCGGAACAGCAGCTTTCGGGGCGCCTTGTCTCGGAGCGCCTTGTCTCGGAGCGCCTTGTCTCGGAGCGCCCTTCGGCCACCAGCCGCTACGGCCACGACGGCGTGTCCGGCGGCGGTACGTCCCACCGGTCCGGACCGGTCGGCGAGCCTGTACCGGTCGACCAGGGGTCCGCACCGAACGACGTCTCCGCAGTCGACGCCGGTGGGCCGTGTCCTATGCCCTCTGCCAGCAGCTGCAGGTCGAAGCCCTCCTTGCGTACCCGGAGGTCGAAGTAGATCACCGTCACCACCGCGGCCCTGAACGGGGTAACCGCGACGCCCACCAGGATCACCGCCAACAAGTGGGCCAGCACCACCACCGTGCCGCTCCCTCCGGCCAGGCCTCCTGCGACCCCTCCGATTATCCCGCCGACCATCGCACCGATCACCGCCTGGAGGAGAAGCGCCGCGGCCAGCGTCGCCAGCGTCGGCCACCACCGGCCCTTCACCAGCTTCCGTGACCGCCTCAGCGCCCGCCGCCCCTTGGTCCCCTCCAGCATCAGGACCGGGATGGCGACCGACAACGCGACGGCCAGCCATATGCCCGGCAGCACGAAGAGCACGAGGCCGATGCTGACCAGCACCAGCGCTTCGATGCCTATCCACAGCAGCGGCGCAATCCTGGACAGGGCGAACCGGAGCGATCCCTGCCACGTCGGCGGGTGATCCAGGTAGGCGTCGCTGAGCGCCTTGAACGCAGCAGCTATGGCCAGCACTCCCGCGATGCTCAAGACCAGCCCCTCTACGATCAGAGCGGCCGCGAACGTCCACGCCACGTTGGAGCCGGACGGTCCTGTCGGCGTCCCCAGGAACGGGTTGCCGTGCGCCGTCGGCAGGGACAGCTGGATCAGCGCCTGCAGAACGTACACCGGCACCAGCACCACGGCCGTCGCCTTGACCAGCACGAGGAAGTTCCTCATGTAGAGCTTTACGGCTACGTCCAGGACTTCTCCCACGCTCAGTGGTCGGAGACCGGTATCTCTCATGACCCTACGTTACCGAAGCACGCCTTGTCGTGCTGGCGTGTGCGTCGGGGCGGTGCCACGGCCGCTGGTGGATCGGTCGGGTCGTCCACGGCGGCTGGGCACGCCTTCGGCCGGAAATTGCTCCACTTCGGCAGTGTCGATGTTCCATGTACCTGGTCCGACGTTCCCGGTCTCCTGTCCCTGGTCCCATCCCCCACGTCAAATCCGGAAGATCCCATCACCACAGGTCCATCTCCCGGCGGCTCCCCTTCTGGTGGTGGTTTGCTTGCCCGGCCACGCTCCGGTCCCTATCCGGTGCCGACCGCTCCCACCTGCCCACCACCGGTTGTGGCAGGATGGCCGCGATGCTGGAGCTCGACCGGCTGTCACGCCGATACGGCAGTACCGTCGCATTGGACCAGCTGTCGTTGTCCGTACCGTCCGGCCAGGTGTTCGGCCTGCTGGGACCCAACGGTGCCGGCAAGACGACCGCCATGCGGGCGGTGATGGGGCTGGTCGCCCTCGACGAGGGAGCGGTCACCTGGGACCGCCGGCCGCTGGATGCCGACCGGCGGCGGCTGTTCGGCTACCTGCCCGAGGAGCGCGGCCTGTACCCGGGGATGGGCGTGGAGCAGCAGGTCGTCTACCTGGGTCGGCTGCACGGAATGGGCAGGTCGGAAGCCATCCGGGCGGCCGGAGAGTGGCTCGACAGGCTGGGGCTTGCGGAGAGGTCCTCCTCCAAGGTGGAGGCGCTGTCGCTCGGCAACCAGCAGCGGGTCCAGCTGGCTGCGGCGATGGTCCACTCCCCACGGGTGCTTATCCTGGACGAGCCGTTCTCCGGCCTCGATCCTCCGGGAGTGGACGAGATGAGCGGTGTGCTCAGGGACCAGGCCCGCTCCGGACGGGTCGTGGTGTTCTCCAGCCATCAGCTGGACCTGGTCGAGCACATCTGCGAGTCGGCCGCCATCGTGAACCGGGGACGGGTCGTGGCCAACGGGTCCATCGACGAACTGACCACTGGCGGCCAGCGGAGGCTGGTCGTGAAAGTGGACGGCGACAGGGAAGGCGCCTGGGCATCCACCCTCGACGGAGTACGGGTGTCGGAGGTGTCGGGCGGGATGGTGCGCCTGGCTCTTTCCTCCGACGTCGATCCTTCCACCGTGCTGCAGGCGGCTCTCGCCGTCGGTCCCGTCCAGCACTTCGCGTTCGAGAGACGGAGGATGTCGGAGGTGTTCAGGGAAGCCGTGCGAGAAGTGGAAGGCGCGGCCACGGGTGCCGGTCCGGGTGCGGCCACGGGTGCGGGTAGGGGTACGGGTGCGGCCACGGGTACGGGTGCGGGCTCTCTCGCTGGTGCCGCATCACCGGGCGGAGCGGGCGGAGGCCGTCGTTGAGCGCCCTGGCCGGCCCCGATCGGGCCGCACCCTCGGGTGCTGCGTCGAGTGTGCCGCCGGGGGAGAGGCCGCTGTCGTGGTGGTCCCCCGTCCGGCTCGGAGTCGAGCGTGAGGTGGTGATCAGGCTGCGGTCCAAGGGCTTCAGGGTCGCGCTGGCCATCACCCTCCTCGCCACTGCCGCAGCGGTGGTGGTGCCTGCCCTCGTCAAGCCCGGCTCTTCGGTCGTCCAGGCAGGCGTCGTCGGGTCACCCTCCTCCGTCGGACCTGTGCGCACCGTTCTCCGGGCGACCGCCCGGCACGACGGGATCAAGCTGCACGTACACACCGTTCCGAGCGCCGCACGCGCCCGGTATCTCGTCCGGGCCGGCAAGCTGCGCATGGCCGTCGTCGCCGGGCCGCCGACCGTGATAGTCGTCAAGACCGCACCGTCGGCCACCGCCTCGCCGACGGACGCCTTCGTGGTGCAGTCCTCTTACCAGCTCGGGCTGGGGGAGAGCATCGCTCGTCAACACCTGACGAGCGCTCAGGTCGCAGCGGTTCTGTCGCCTGCACCGGTCGCAGTGCAGCCGCTCCGGCATCCGGCCGGCCATCCGGCGGGTATCGCATCCTTCAACGCCCGGAAGGGTGTCGCGATGGCGGGCGTGCTGGCGACTCTCATCCTGCTCCAGTTCGGCGGCGGCTGGATCCTGATGGGAGTCATCCAGGAGAAGTCCACCAGGGTGATCGAGGTGCTGTTGGCCGCCGTCCGTCCCCTGCAGCTGCTCACCGCGAAGATCCTCGGCATCGGGGTGGTCATCGTCGGGCAGGCGGCTCTGATGGTGGCCGTGGCCGTCGCTGCCGGGGCAGTGGTGGGCTCCTCCATCCTCGCCCATGCGGCACCGGCCGCCCTCGGCATGGCCGCGGCGTGGTTGCTGCTCGGGTACGCTTTCTACTCGGTCCTTTTCGCCGCGGCCGGCTCGCTGGTCTCCCGCCAGGAGGACGCCCAGGCGTTGATGGTCCCCCTGATACTCCCGATCACCATCGGCTACGCGACAGCATTCCCCATTCTCGTAGGAGGATCGAGCTCGCTGCTCCTCCGCGTGCTCGCCTGGCTCCCGCCGACCGCCCCTTTCGACATGCCCGCTATGTACGCCGCCGGTGCCGTGGCGCTGTGGCAGGTCGCCGCATCGGCTCTGCTGCTCCTTCTCTCCACCGTCGTCGCCATCCGCCTCGCAGGCCGGATCTACAGCGGTGCCATCATGCGAACCGGGCAGAGAGTCAGGATCCGCCAAGCGCTGAAGGCCTGAAGCCCGCAGCAGGTGCTGCGTGGCGCAGCCTGGCCATCGCCGCCACGCCGACCGCCGGCCCGGGCGCCAGCATCACGAACGCCCACGACCACCCGCCTGCCGACACCACGAGGGGCACCAGCCACACGGTCACCACGCTCAGCACGTAGCCGATCGCCAGCTGCAGCGTGACTGCCGTCCCCACGTAGCTGGGGTCCGCAGCCTCGGTCACCACCGTCGAGAACTGTGCCGAGTCGGCCACCACCCAGAAGCCCCAGAACAGGCCCAGCAGCAGCACCACCCAGGCGGGCAGCGACCGGGCAAAGCCGATCGTCACCGCCGTCGACCCGGACAGTGCCATCGCCAGTCCGGCTGCCTCCGCCCGGCCCCAGCGGTCGCTCAGCACGCCCCCCACCCAGCTGCCCGCAGCGCCGACGCCTATCGCGCCGAACGCTCCGAGTGCCGCCATGCGCCGAGGCCCCCAGCCCGCCACGGACACGTGGTGCAGGGCCAGCACGCCGGCGAAGAACGTGCCGAACCAGGCCCACATAGCGAACAGCTCCCACATGTGGCCGAAGTAGCCGATGCTGGCCAGGCGGACCGCCCGGTTGCTCAGGGCATTGCGGGCCTGGCGGGGATCGAACCTTGCCCGCGAGAAAGCGAACGGTCCGTCCCTGCCCAGCCACTCCGCGGTCAACCCGCCGGCCAGCGTCAACAGCGACGTCGCCACCAGCACCACCTGCCATCGCAGACCGCCCAGCGCCGCCACCAGCTGTGGCGTCGCCGTTCCCAGCGTCAACGCACCGACCATGATCCCCAGTGCCGTTCCCCGGCCCCTGCGGAACCAAGTCGCCATCGCCTTCAGCGCGGGCGGGTAGACGCCCGCCAGGAACAGACCTGTGGCGAAGCGCAGCCCCACCGCGCCCACCGCACCGTGCACCGCCAGCAGTCCAGCGTTCGCCGCCGAAGCCCCGACTGCCCCGTACAGCATCAAACGGCGGGGTGGCACCACGTCCGCCAGGCTCGCAGCAGCAGAGATCAGCGCACCGGCCACGAAGCCCAGCTGCACCGCGATCGTCAGCAGCGACCCGACCGCCGCCGAAAGATGCCACTCCGAGCGGAGCTGCGCCAGCACCACCGAGGCGCTGAACCATGTCGTCATCGCCAGCAGCATGGCCAGGCCGAGCACTCCCAGCGCCGCCCATCGACCAGGTGGGTCCCCGTCCGACGCACGGTCCGCTGCCGGGGCGTCGGGGCGGTCAGTCTGCGCTTCACCGCCCGGTGCCAGGGAGTCGCGGCGGGCCGCCACGGCCTCACCGGTTTCGGCACTTCCCATCTGGTCACGCTATTCCAGCCGCAGCCGTACCGCTGCTCGGGGCGGTTCCAGGCCGGCACCGGGGGCGGTGGACCGGGCCGGTTCCGGGCAGTTGCGGGCCGGTTCGGGGCGCAGTTCCGGGCGCGGTTCCTGGCGGTGGACTCATACGGAGGCGCGGCGTGGGCTTCCCCGACCGCCGGCCCGGTTTCCCGACCAGGCTCGGCGAGGCTATCCCGACCTGGCTCGGCGACGACTCTCCTCCTTGGAAGACGCTCTTGGTCCGTATTCCGCAAGCCACGAGGCCTCCCGGGTTTGAGGGCAACGAAGTCAGCAATCGTTTCTGACCCTGGACGCCCGTAGTTCGATAGTTGTACGGATTGCTTTAAGTGTCCACCACGCGTGGAAGAGCGTAAAAGGTAGGAACAATCCTCCCCACACCTTATGATGGCAAAGGAATATGACAATAAAGAGTACGGCATGTAAGACCGCGAGAATTGACCGGTACACTATCCGGTAGACTTGTACGCCGTACTTTACGAATTCCGGATCGAGCCGTGCCACTGTGACTCCCTGGTAGGCGGTCTGCCAAGGGCTCTGCTATCTGCGGTCGCCGTTGTCTTTGAATGAAAGTGGGAAAGGGCCAGAAGTATTACTCCTATGGTAACCACTACTACCCCTACAACGAAAAGTACGAGGCTCAATCGGATTCCGGTCGTTGCCGCTATCCGAACGATACTCCCACCAGAGCCATGAGGCTGGCAACAACAAGGATTCTACTCCGCTGGGCGAACACCATGATGATACCTCCGAAGAACTGTACAACGGATAGCAAGGATGTCGGTGGGGATGGGCCGTAGCGAGGTGACGACGTCGCCGAGCAGTGCGATGACCCGGGCGTCAGCCTGCCCGTAGGAAGAGCACCTCGGCTCCAACAGGCCGGTAGCCGGCAGCGAGGAAGCAGCGCAGCGACGCGACGTTCCCTGGAGACACCTGGGCGAAGACTGGCTCGCCGGGCTCCACGAGCCCCAGAGCCGCCCGGGCCAAGGCCGGTCCGTGGCCTCGACCACGCGCCGACTCGTCGACCTCGATGGATACCTCCACTCGGCCGGCAAGCCCTTGGCCGATCGTGAGCAGACCACCGCGGCGATCGTCGAAGCTGCGCACGTTGCGTCGGTAGCGACGAGCCCGGAGGAGGCGAGGATGAGCCATGTCGCCGTCGGGCGCCTCCTCCACCAGATCGGACCGCCGTCCGTCGCCGAAGGCCGTGAGGACTGCGTCCAACATGCCGGCGGGAGATCCGAGGCGTCTCCCGAGTTGCGCGAGGAACTCTGGTCGCATAGGCGCGCCCAAGTCGTCGTCCTCCAGGGCACCCTGCACCCAGTGAGGATCGACATCGGCAGCTATCAAGTGGTGCGCGGTGAAGGCGACCACCGCATCTACCGGCCCCGAGGGCGCCGCTAGAACCTCTACGACCCCGTCGGAGGGCGGAAACCGGCCAGCGGCAGCGTCCCGCAGCACGTCCGCCAGACGGTGCTCGTTTCCGGCGTAAGCGGTTCGTCCGTCGGCGCACACGGCTCCAGTTTGACCGCATCGGGCTGTCGGGTACCGGAGTCGGCCTAGACCGCCGATCGGCTACCGGCTACCGGCTACCGGCTACCGGCTGCGGCTGCGGCTGCGGCTGCGAAGGAGCAGGTAGGACCGCCGCCTGGGGCGCTCGTCACCGTGGTGGGGCTCCCGGTCGAGGTGGGCGACGAGATCGAGCCCGGCGAGCTGAGCCGCGTCGGCCTCGTCGTCGGCGCGGAGGAACCGGAAGTCGAGCTCGACCGGTCGCCCCCACCATTCGGTCAGCGCTTGGCTTCCCCGGCTCCTGTGTCGGTGTCGCTGGCGTGGAATGCGATCAGGGCGTGGCCGCCGGGGCGGATGACCCGGGCGATCTCTCGTCAGGCACGGGGGTCCAGTAGCCGGCCATCAGCTGGTGTGACCAGGCCGGCTGGCGAACCTCCCCGCGAGCAGCGAGCTCTGTCATGTACGGCTTCATGTCGACCACCGGCGTCCCGTCGATGGCATCCAGGCGTCGCACTGTGACGGTCAGCCCGTCCACGGCGACCAGTCGGCAGATCGACACCCCGATCCGGTTTGGCCGGCTCTTCGCCCGCTGGGCGAAGATGCCCACCTCCGGCCAGTCCGGGTTGCCTCTCGGGCGACGCGCCCCAGTGTGGACCCCGGCGGGGTCCACCCGGTCGAAGACGTAGACGACCTCCACGTGGGAGAACTCGTCGAGGCCACGCAAAGCGTCGGAGGTGCACCAGTCCCCGTCGAGGCGTACTGTTGCCGTCACGCCGCCCCAGTCGTCGTCCATCGGCTCCGCCCGCGGCGAGCTCACCCATCCGATCGGTCTCAGTTGCACCATGTCATGTTGCCAGCGGACAGCCCCGTGCTCACCACTCGCCACGTCGGGGTACCCGCGGGGCGGCCGGCAAAGGGGATCGTCTGGTCCGAGGGGACGCGAGAAGAGTCGACAAGGCGACTGTGGCCCCGACCGGGGAACCGGACGCAGCGTGGATGCGTCAATGAGTGGTGCAGGGAGGCCCAGTGGCAGGTTGGTACCTGGCAGTCCGGAACGGTGCTCGGAGCGTGCTGCGCTCGGCGTCGCATGCGTCGCGGATGGCGATGTTGGTGGCAGCGGCGTTCCTTCTCACCGGCTGTGACGGTGGTGTCGGCCGCCGCAATCCTGGAAATTCCCGACAGTCGTCCGCTGCCAGTTCCGCGCTCTGCGGCTCGAAACTCGGCGTCCGCCGGCTCACCGTGCGCAGAACCGACGCTTTCCCCCAGAACCGCATGCGGTTCTCCTTTCCGAACCAGGTGACCGTTACCGGTGTCCCCGAGGTGACTGCAGCTGCTCGGGCTCTGTGCTCGTTGCCTGCGATGCCGAGGGGCACGCTCCACTGCCCGGCCGACTTCGGGATCGTCTACAACCTCAACTTCTATGCCGGTAAGCGGCTCATCGCGGTGGTCGAGGTGGACGCCAGCGGTTGCCAGACGGTGAGCGGGCTCGGCCATGAACGGTGGGCGGCGCGTTCGCCTGGCTTCTGGCGCGCATTGGGAAGGTCGATGAAGCTGCCGTCTCCCAGCTACGCAACTTTCCGCGGCAGCGGTCCCAACGGTTGAGCAGTGTCCAGGTCCTTGCCATGTCCGAACTGCCGCCCGCCGCCGCCAGCACTTCAGGCGGACGGGACGTCCAACAAGCAATCGCGCGCCCTGCGCAGAGGACTATCGAAATGATACCCTGTCGGCATGGACGTGTTGATCAGAGACCTTCCCGCTGACGTTCACGCCGAACTGGCCCGTCGGGCCGCAGTTGAAGACAAGAGTCTCCGCGCCTACCTGCGCGAGGTGCTCACCCACCACGTGGCCGTTCCTTCGATGGACCAGTGGCTAGAGAAACTGCGGGAGTTGGGACCTACTCACGTCGACGGCCCGAGCGGGGCAGAGCTTGTGGCCGCCGGCCGGGCCGAGGACGAGGAGCCGACAGGCCGTTGACCATCGCGGTAGTCGACGCCGCCACGGTGGTCGATCTGATCTGCGACCTCCCGGCCGCCGAGCCCTACCGTCATCACCTGGTCCTGGCCCACGCTGTTGCCGCTCCCGCACACCTGGACGCGGAGGTGCTCTCCGCGCTGGGCCGGCTCAAGCGTGCCGGTCATCTGACCCGGGAGGCCGACCGGGTGGAGGCACTCGGCATCTTCGGAGCCAGGCGATGGCCACTCCGGCCGCTACTCGCAGTGGCCTGGGCGCTGACGGACCGCATCGCCGTACGTGACGCTCTCTACGTCGCTCTGGCAGCTTCGCTCGACGCGACCCTGGTCAGCTCCGACGAGCGCCTTCGCAGGGCAGCCTCTGGGATCGTCGAGGTCGCCGCACCGGGCAAGTGACCGTGGCCCCCAAGTACCGCTGCCGGGATAGTACCGGGAGCGGAGGCCGGAGGATCCAAAGCGCGGTCCCGCTTTCCGCCCCCGGCGCCGGGTGGTGGCGAGCAGTTGATCTGCCGCCACCACCGTGGCGCTCGTCAGTTCCGGGCGGCGTTGGCGGCCTTGATGAAATCCATCACGGCGGGCGAGGGACCACCGTGCTGCGCCTCGATCTGCTCCGCGTTCTCGGCGTACATCCTGTACAGCGAGCCGCGAAGGCCCTCGTCGCCGCCGTGGAACTGCTGGAGCAGGCCCATCCACTCGGCTGCGAGCTCTTGCGCCTGGGCCGAAGCCGGGTCGACACCGGCGTCCACGGCGGCCTGCACCGCGGCGATGAGCCTCGGCCACGCCGCTTGCACCTCGGCGATGGCCGGCTCGCCCAGGGTCGCCCGGCGCTCGGCCAGCTGCGCCAACTGCTCCTCACTGAAGTACTGCTTGATCGTGTCGTCCACGGTGATCACCTTTCTGATCAGTTCCAAGAAGTGGGTGACCGATGCCGCTTCGCCGGTTCGCCCGGCGGCCGCCACGATGGCAACTTGCGCCCGTAGAGTCCGCAGGGCGACCAGCTGACGGTCCAGGTACTCCCGGTGCGCGTCGAGCAGTTCCTCGATCGACGTCTGCCCGTCGAGGACCCGGCCGATGGCGTCGAGTGGCAACCCCAGCTGACGTAGCGCCAGCACCCGGTAGAGCCGCTCGACGTCGGACTCGGCATAGAGCCGGTAGCCGGAGTCGGTGCGTGCCGATGGTTGCACCAGGCCGAGATGGTCGTAGTGGTGCAGAGCCCTGACCGTCAGCCCGGTCTCGGCGGCCAGCTGGCCGATCTTCCATGCTCGGATGTCCTGTGCCGTCATTGACCGATCACCTTCACTTCTGCCGTCGCGGGTGCGCCGGTGAGACGACCGTAAACCCTGACGTAACGTCAGAGTCAAGCAGTTCGTTGACCGGGCGGTAGCTCCGGGAACGGCGCTCAGCACCCACTGCGCGTCTCTGCCGGCCATCGAGGGGACCGCTCGTGCACAACGACGCCACTATCTACTAGCATCTGATAGACAAAAGCGTGTTCGACCCAGAGGGAAGTAACTGGGAGGTGGCCGAATGTTCGGGAAAGCGGGCAAGGGGCGGCGGCAAGGTGGAGCGCCGGATGGGACGATCCACGAGCCGGCATCCGAACGGGCAACAGGAAGGGGATCGCGGTCAGACGAACCGGTCCCCGGAACGTTTCTCCAAGGAGGGCCGGCAGTTGGAGCACAGCCTGGGGGCGCCGGCAGCCATCCGCTGATACTGGACGTGCGACCGCTGATCGAAGCGGGGCAGGAGCCGTTCGACACGATCATGCTGGCCGTCTCCCAGCTGCGGGACGAGCAGCCGCTGGTCGTGAAGGCGCCGTTCGAACCGGTGCCCCTGGAAGGAGTCCTTTCCGGCCAGGGCTTCTCGTACGACGCGCAAGCGCTGGACGGCGGGGATTGGGAGGTGCGCTTCACCCGCACCGCCCAACGCCCTGCCGACCCCCCGGGGTAGGGGACGTGGTGCAGTCTCCGACTCCGGGTTCGTCGGCTCCGCCTGGGAAGCGGCTCCTGCCCATCGTCGGCACGCCTGGAGGAGCCGGTGGCGAAGCAGCGTCGGTGCCTCCTGCCGACGTGCCGCTCGGTTTCCTGGCCGCTTCGGGAGTGGGCTTGGTCGGAGCCGGTTCGGCGGCTGCCATTTTGGCCGGTTCTCTCGTGGCGCACCCGACAGCGGACCGCTCGATTGCGGTGGTCCACATGTTCATGCTGGCGTTCCTGACCGTCGGCGTGCTGGGTGCGATCCATCAGTTCGCTCCGGTGATCGGAGGCCGGCCGCTCCGGTCGGTGGCGCTGGCTCGGTCCACGGTGGGCATGGTGGTGGCCGGGTGCTGGCTGCTGCCTCTGGCCTTCCTGCTGAGCGACAACCGGCTGCTGGTCGTAGGGGGAGTGCTGGTCGGCGTGGGAGTCGCCGGTGTGGTGGTGAACCTGTCGGCTCCTCTGTCGGGCCGAGCCGGGGGCCCATCGGTCACCGGGCTGCGTTGGTCACTGGGCGGGTTGGTCGTCGTGGTGGCGATGGGCATCACCTATGCGGGCGACCGCCAGGCTGGAGAGCGGTGGGTCAAGCTCTCGCCGCACGTGGTGCTGGCCCACGCCCACGTCGGCCTGGTCGGATGGCTGGGTCTTTCCTACGTGGCCGTCGCCGAGAAGTTGTGGCCCATGTTCCTGCTGGCCCGTCGCCGGGGGAGGGGGCCCGGTCGGTTCGCGGTCCGGCTGGTGCCGGCAGGCGTGGCGCTGCTGGCCGTGGGACTGTTCTTCGACCTGCGCCTGCTGACTGCAGCAGGAGTGGTCGTGGTCGTGGCAGGGCTCGCCGCCCACCTGTGGTCGCTGTCCGGCCTGCTCCGAAAGAGCAAGCGGAGGCACGACCCACTGGTCGGCTACATAGTCTCGTCGGCCGTTTTCCTCGTGGCGGGCATGGTCCTCGGCATCGCCGCTCTGTACGCGCCTGTAGCGCCGCAGGTCCGCTCCCGGCTGGTCAGCGCGGAGGTGGCCTCGTTGGCAGGCTGGGTCGGCTTGGCGCTTCTGGGCCACGCCTACAAGATCGTCCCTTTCATCACCTGGACGGCACTGCGGGCGTCGGGTCACGCCAGCGGCCCGACGGGGGCACCGCTGGTGCCGTCCGACCTGTTCTCCGACAAGCTCGCTCGCCCAGGCCTCTTCGCTGCCATCTCCGGCTTCGCCCTGGTCGTCGGCGGCCTGCTTTCCGGAGCCGTGCCAGCAGTGTCCGCCGGGGGGATGCTGCTGGCACTCACCGGCATCGTTCAACTGGCCAACCTCGGCGTCGGTCCTCGGCTGGCCGTTGCCGGCTCGCCCCGCAGACGAGTCGGACAGCGCCGGGCCGATCCGGTCGACGCCTCCGATGCCGGTTGAGCCACGCCGGTCGACCGGCACCGGTCGAGTTGTGCCGGTTACCTCAGCGGGCCGACGTCAGCGGCTGACTGGGCGCCCCGTCGACGATGTCGACGTAGCGACGGGTGCCATCCTCCCCGTCGGCTCGTCCTGCCGCGGAGTCTTCGACAGGTGCCTTCTCCCGGAGGAGCCGCATGAACGCTCGCATCCAGCTGGGATGGTCCGGCCAAGCTCTTGCACTCACCATTTGACCGTCCACCACTCCTCCGCCGTCCACGTACTCCGCTCCCGCAGCTCGCACGTCCGGTTCCAGGGCGGGGTATGCGGCCATCGTCCGACCGCGAAGGGGCACCGAAGCGGCCATGACCAGCGCAGCATGACAGAGATGCGCCACCGGGGCGTCCCTCTGCATGAACTGCGCCACGATTCGCTGCACGTCCCGGTCGTTGCGAATGTACTCTGGCGCTCTCCCGCCCGGCAGCACCAGCGCCACGTAGTCTTCGGGGCGCACCTCCGAGAACGCCAGGTCGGCCGGCCAGGTATAACCAGGCTTCTCCGTGTAGGTGTCGAACCCGTCGATGAAGTCGTGCACCACGAACTGCAGCTTCTTCCGCGATGGTGCAGCGATCTCCACTTGGTAACCCTCTTCGAGGAGGCGCTGGTAGGGATACATTACTTCCAGCGACTCCGCAGCGTCTCCGGTCAATACAAGGACCTTGGGCATGTGGCTCCTCCGGTTCGCTCGTGTCGGAAGTTGGACCGACACGACAGGTATAAGGCAGCCACCCGGCTGTGGCAAGCAATTCCGCCCGACCGCTTCATGCCGTCATGCCTGGTTGTGCCCGAGCCGGCAGATGGCGTAGGCCTTGATGGCCGCTGACAGCCAGGCAGGCAGCTGCGGGTCGATGGCGGCGACGAGCGGGCGCTGTTCGGAATTGTCGACCAGCACCTCCCCGAGGGCGTGATAGGCCGCCGAGTCGGCGGGCCGGAGCACCAAGACGCCCCGGTGGTGATCGGCAACAAGGTCGAGTGCCTCGTCGTCGCCGGGGCTGACACCACGGCTGCGCGCCTGCGACATCCGGGTCAGCAGTTCTCGGGCGTCCGCTGCGGCCTGCTCGTAGTCCTCCCGACTCCAGCCGGCCGTAGCCCGTTTGGCGGCGCCGAAGTGGTCTTCTACCTCGCCGCCGTAGCGGGAGACGAGGTCCTCACGCAGGCGAGCCCTGCCTTCGGCCAGCCCGGCGAAGAACTCCTCGTCCCCGACGGGGCACTCGCCGCCGAGCACTTCGATCGTGCGGTCCAGGGTGTCCATGATCAGCGACAGCCGATTTCGCTCGGCTACGAGCTGTTCACGGTCAGTTCAGCAAGCCCCAGGTCATCGACGCGGAGCGAGCAGCGGTTGTGGACGCTGGGCGCCTGACGCCCACCGCCGGAGGCTGGCAGGCCACCACGACCTTCGGCGCCCCGCTGGGTGATACGACGAGCCACGACGAGGCGATCTGTCAACGGCCATCGCGATCTCCCCACAGGCGGCCACGAGAATTCCCCAGGGACGGTCGTAGCAACGCCCCAAGGACGGCCACGAGAGCTCCCCGCGGACGGCCATGGGCTCTCCCCAAGGACGGCC
>JAJYPS010000011.1 GCA_021795215.1 Actinomycetes bacterium | reverse complement strand
CCGGCCCTCCACTTCGGAAAGCCGCCGCACCCTCACACGCTGGCTCATACCCCCAGCCTGACACCCCCAGCCAGCGCGTCGGTGGACCCAACCAGGCGAACGATCAGCGCCAGGGCACTAGGGGGCGTAGTGGAGCGCTCCGTTCAGGAGCGCGGTGGAGGAAGGGTGCCCGACAGCCAAGTCACGCCCGCCATCCTACGCGTGCCCGTGGTGGACTGCTTGAACTCGGGAATCCCACTTCGGCCCGAGCTCCGTACCGGTGGATGCTCGCCGACCGCGACACGCCGCTCCGACGGGCGGTCAGGCAACCTTTCCCGAGCGCGTGAACAGACCTTGTCTATCGGAACCGGTGAGCCGCCAGCCAGACAGAGGAATGCGGGCGACGTCGCCGCGACGGGCGAACCACTCGGCAGCCAACACCGGGGTGGCCTGAACACTGCGATCGGAAATCGACCACAGCTGGACAGCTGAGCCCGAACCAGCCGCACAGCGGCCTGTCGAGGCGGAGGACGTCGGACGGGTTTCGGTCCCGAGGCGCGGATACAAGGCCCATCACGTCGATGCCGCGGCTGCGCCTGAGCCGGCGGACGGTGCAGGACGCCGCGGCTCCCGCACGCCCCCTGGTGAGGTTCCCGGCCCGCCGGTACCGGGCTGTCGGCCAGCGATGGCGTCTCTGGCGTCGCCTTCCACCTTACCCAGCAGTGCCCAGGTGGCCACGGCGAGAGGTATGTGCGCCCGCCAGCGGGACTTGGTGGCCACCCCTGTCGCCAAGGCCGTGACAACAGAGGCGACCAAGTTCCTCACCGAGGAAGGCATCGTGCGGTCGTCCCTGGGACAACGTCTGGCGAAGCAATCGCTCGACCGCCCGGTCGGCTTCGGTGACCGGCGTGCCGTCCGCCTTCAGCGTCGCGCAGACTCCGCCCTCGAAGTGAACGAGGGCAAGCTTCGACGCCGCGTTCGAGGCGTCGAACGCCAGTTGGAGATCATCGCTCACGTTGTCGTACCCGCTCACCGGGTAGGCCCGACGGTCACCGCCGCAGCGGAGAGCGGAACTTGGTCGACGTGCATGAGACTCCTTCGATCTGCTTCCCACAGCAAGGCCTCGAAGGGTATATCGCCCAGCCGGTGGCTGGGAGCGGCGGTCCGATCAGGATGCAGCGCAGCGCCCGTCACGCTAGGCGCCCCCAGCGGCGGTCGACGTGCGCCGGCACCGAGCGGAACCCAGCGTCAACGTATGACGGCCCGCATCTGCAGGATGCGCATCTGGCGTTGAACCGACGCCATCGACCGGGAGGCCTGTTCAAGAACCGACGGCCGGACCGCTTGTCCGCTGATTGCCAACCGGAGCGTGCGGTGCACGTTCGCCACCACCGCATTGCGCTGGTCCACCAAGTTCGCAAGCGATGAGCTCAGCGTCGATGCCGAACCGGGATCGACAGCAGCCGTGGACGAGATCTGAAGCGATGCCAGGCCGAAGGGTCCGACGGGGGCGTCGAGTCGCTTGAACTCGGTGGACAGGGTCGACAGCGGGACCGCCGAGCGTGGGAGAGCAGAGCTCAGCACGCCGGGGATCGCGAGGCCGGACAGCCCCGGTTGGACCTGGCCGAACACGATCTGCTCCAAGGTGGGCAGCACGTCGGCCGAGTCGGTCCACTCCGTGGAGACAGTGTTGCTGCGTATCCCCGGCCCTGTGAACCCGGCCCAAATGGTATTGATCCCGGTGGATACCGTGCCGTGGTTCCACAGGTAATTGGGATCCGCCGTGATAGACGTCGATGTGCCGGTCGATCCGTAGTACCACGACGGTTCGGAGAACAAGATCGCAGTCGGGTCGTACAGAGCAGGGTCACGGGTCTGGACGTGGATCGCCCGCAGAGCAGGACCGCTCGCCAGGTAGTGCCATCCAGGAACGGCGCTGAGGCCAGCGAGCGAGACTGCAGATCCGGCCTTCGCGTACAGCAGCGCCGCAGAAGTCCCGGTTATCGTCAGGGTGGACGTGTCGATGCCGGCCTTGGTCATGAGCGCCGGCAGGCTGGCTCCCAATTCTCCGCCGGGGGAGAAGTGGTCGCCTTCGTCGGTCGTGAACACGAAGTCGGTGTTGTTCCGGTTGATGCCCTTCCTCGCCAGGGCGGCGAAGAAATCTGCGAACGCAGTGTTGTAATGAGAGAGATTGGAAGCATAGGCGGCAGTTCCCGGCACCAGGGTGCCTCCGCCCGGCGCGGAGTGGACCGAGCGGATGTAGTCGTACACCACGGGAACGCCGTGGGTCAGCAACGCTGCAGTGGAGGTCAGGGAGCGGTCCGGTCCGAAGTTGGAGTCCCACCCTCCCGAGAACGTCCCCACTTTGGAGGTCGGATCACCCAGCAAGGGCGTAGCCGAGACCGAAGGCATGTTGGGAAGGCCGAACACCGTTCTGCCACCTGGATAGTGGATCGCGTAGCCCAGGTAGGTGGACGGGGACCTGCCCGGTGCGACCGGCACGTGGTTCTTGGCCACTTCCGAGGCGCTCTCCAGTTCCCAGTCCGCCCAGCCCACTGCGCCGACCGCCATGCCGTGGGACGTCCACGCCCGCCACGGCGGCGCACCGAGGTGAGTCGGCTGACCGTTCGGTAGGAGATCCTTCCAGTACGAGAACGTGACAGGCTGTCCCCCGTCCAGCTGGCTCTGGCTGATTATGCCCGTCCTGGACGGGTAGTTGCCCGATCCGATAGTCGTGTAGTCCGGATGGGTGAAGGAGATCAGGCCCGTGTGGTGGTTCGCCAACAGCGTTCCCCTGCCCAGCATCGCGGCCAGCGCTGGCATCTGTAGCACGTCGGACAGGTGGGTGTTGTCCATCGCGATCACAACCACGCGTCGGTTCGACCGCTTTCCTTTCGCCAGGGTGTTTCCGTCTGCCACTGGCTGCTTAGGCGCGGGCTGGCTGCTGGACGGGGCCACTGGCAACCGCTCGACGGTGGACGCGAAGCGGGGTGGGATCACGCTGAGCAGCAGCACCGACGCTGCGACGTAGGCAGTAGAGGCGCCCGATCTCCGGAACCGGCCGAGGAATTCGCGGACTTGCCGTACCGTGGGCATTCGACTCTCCTGACTGCCGATGTCTTTGAGGGCGCTTTTCTATCGCCACGCCGTGACAGCAGGACGGATGGACGGCGAAGGATGGCTTAACATTTCGGGCGATCTTGGTTGCAAGCAGCGCTGGGGCCCGCGGTGAAGTTCTCTCACCACGCTCGCGCCGCCGGCAAGCCATCCCGGACATCGGCCTCCACGATTGCCTTCTCTGGCCGCCAGGAGCTCGTTATGGCCACAGCCCGATCGCCAGGTCGGCCAGGTTGAGTGGACGGAGTGGGCTTGGCCCTGAAAAGCGATGGTCCGAAAAGAGAGCCCGAAAAAGACGGCGGGAACTCGCATGGTGGCGGCAACTGGGTTGGTGCGAACCACTCTCCGGCGCTCGGGCGAACGGGCCACCCTGGCGTTGCGTCAGCGTGCGGGGGTGAACGCAAGACCACCGGTGGCTGAGGACCCAGGGCTGCTGCCTGGGCAGTACATGAGGATCTGCTGGCCAGTCCAGAGGGGGTCGGCGCTGCCGGCGCAGCCGGTGGGCGCGGACGGTATGCGCTGCCATATGTTGGTCCGAGGCTCGTAGGCGCTGCCGGCGCCCGGGTTCACCGGACCGTACATGGCGTTGGGATCGAACGAGAACAGCGCCGCGCCGGTCCACGCGGAACTTTGGTGGCCACCTCCGAGGGGGTCGGGCGGCAGGCGGGTCCAGGCGCCGCTGCTCGGATCGAAGATCGCGGTCGCCTCGGGCACAGGCGGTCCGGCGCAGGGGCCGCAAGTGAAGGTGGCGCCCCGCACGACGGCCCGATGGCCCGTCCAGATGACGTTCTGCACGGCCGGCAGGGACGCCGGGGAGGTTGGCAGCAACCGCCACCGGCGGGTCGCCCCCCGGTAGCGGTATAACTGCGTACCTGCACTGACGGAGGCGGTGGTCGCATTCACACGATGCGTTGTCCACCAAGTCGACCAGGCCAGCATCTCTCCACGAGCCTGCACTGCGGCCACCCAACTGAGCCTGAGTCCGCCGGTCTTTCGTGGGCCGGCGAGGTGGGTCCACCGCCCCGTGCTCGGGTCGTACAGAGCGCCGTCGCCGAAGCCGCGGTTGCCGGCGGTGACGAGGGCAGGGTGTCCACCGAGCAGGAGCACAGAGGTGCCCGTCCAGACCGCCAGCGCGTTCGCTCGCGGGCTCAACGGAGCCGGCGGGAGCGTTCGCCACCGGTTGGTGGTCGGATCGTAGGCCGCGCCGGAACTGGTCACCGTGAAGGCACTGCCGCCGATGTGCGTGTAACCACCCCAGATCACCAGCTCATGTCCGGTCCAGACCCCCGCCTGGCTGCTGCGCGGCGAGAGCGGGGCTGGTGGCAGCAGGTGCCACGTGCGCGTGGTCGGATCGTATGCGGCGCCGTCCGCATGCAGATGGTTGCCGTGGGCTCCCGAAGCGCCGCCCCACACGATCATGTCGGTGCCGGTCCACACCACCGAGGCTCCTTGGCGGGGCGCGATCGGCGCCGCCGGCAGTGCCGACCAGTGCCCGGCGGTCAGCTGTGCGGCGTCCGCCACCGGGGAGGTAGCCCCCACTGTACGGCTGGGTGACGCCGGTCTGACATGGGCTGCCGTCCCATGCGGCACCGAGCCACAGGCGGACGTCCCGAGTGCGAAGGTCGTGCTCAGCACCGTGGCCCGTAGCAATGCCGGCCGTAGCAATGCCGATGGTGTCATCGGGTTCGCATCGGGTTCGATCCTCTCTCGCATCCAGCGCTCCGGTGCTCCGTAAGACACCCGCCGTCGCCTGCAAGTTCCCTCAGTCGCCCGGAGCCGCCCGGCACCGGTACATCGGCGCGAACCGGCGGTAGCTCGAACCGGAAGTACTTCGCCACCACTGCCAGCGCGTCCCGACGCTTGTGCAGCCAAACCGCACCGGCCAGCCAAACCGCACCGGCACCCGGCCAGGACTGTCACCCGACCCCGATTGTCACCCGGCCAGGACTGCCACCCGGCCCCAACTGCCAGCCGGCCCCGGCTGCCACGACTGCTGCGCATTGGCAGATCTGGTGTTCGTCGGCCGGTGGTTTTGGTATCACGCCTGGGTGTGCGGTGAGCGGTCCGGATCGGGCATCCTGGAACGATGGCCGCTGCTGCCGAACTGGCCGCCTTGGTCGCTTCGGCTCGTCGACGGGCCAGCTACCTCGAAAGCGAGCTGCGGGATCTGGAGGCGGCCACCGCCGATGGTCCCGACGATGAGCACGACCCGGAGGGGGCCACGATCGGCTACGAGCGAGCGCGGGTCATCGCTCTGCTCGGGAGGGCCAGAGCTGACGTCACCGCGCTCCAGGCTGCGGCCAGGCGGGCCGCCACCGGGACCTACGGAACCTGTGTGGCGTGCGGGCGGTCCATACCGGCCGAGCGACTGGAGGCGCTGCCGGCGACGGACCGCTGCGTGGCCTGCGCCGACGGTTCCCCTCCTGGAGCAGCGCCCCGGTGTCTGTGACCTTCTCGGCCCGACACAGGTCGTCGCTGGAGAGCACTACCGCCGCGCCCCGTCGCCAGCCACGGCACCCTTGTCCGACACAGGTCGTCGCTGGAGAGCACTACCGCCGCGCGCCCCGTCGCCACCCACGGCACCCTGGCCCGGCGTGAGGGCACCCTGGCCCGGCGGTGCCGTCACCCCGGCTTCTCGGGCACCGGTCCCGTTCCCGAGAACGCCCTCGGTATGCGGAGCAGGATCGTGGTCCCACATCCGTCGTTCACCGGCGACACGACACGCACTCCTATTCTCATCGCCGCGCTCAGCTCGGACACTATCGCGAGGCCCAATCCGGTTCCGGACTGCCGGGCGGCCCTGCGGGACGACGTGTACAGCCGCTCGAACACATGAGGCAGGTCTTCCTGTGCGATGCCCGGACCGTCGTCGGTGACCGACACCACCACGTCGCCGCCGTCCGGCGCCACGGCGACGTCCGCCCGGGTACGGGCGAACTTGAAAGCGTTCTCGAGTAGGTTGGCCAGCACCTGGGCCATGCGGTCCGAGTCGAGCAGCGCCCACATGGAACTGCCTTCCGGAACGTGCAGGTGCAGCTCGACTCCCACTTCGGCCATCGCCGGCCGGAACGCGTCTGCGGCATCGGTCACCACCTGGGCCAGGTCGAGCGGAGCGGGGTGCAGCGAGAACCGGCGTGCGCTGAGACGCGCCAGGTCGAGCAGATCCGCCACCAGCCGTTCCAGTCGCCGCGCCTCGGACGAGATGACTTCTGCTGCACGGGACGGGTCGTTGGCGGTACCGTCCGCTATGGCCTCCGCGTATCCCCGCACCGACGTGAGCGGCGTGCGGAGATCGTGGGAGACCGACAGGAGGAACTGCCGCTCCAGGCCCCGCGCCCGTGCCAGGTTCTCGGCCATCACGTTGATCGAGTCGGTCAGCGAAGCCAGCTCCGGATAGGCGGGCCGGACCGACACCCGGGCCGCCAGGTCTCCGGCGGCGATGCGGCGGGTCGTCGACTCGGCGTGCACGAGAGGACCCGCTATACCCCCGGACAGACGGGCTGCGACCGCGGCGGCCAGCAGCAGCACCGCTCCGGAGACCGCCAGCAGGTAACCCACGCCCAGTGACGGGCCGGCAGTGGACCGCTTCAGAACGGCCGCCATGCGCACCCGGCCCAGGCTGGGGTAGGCCCCCAGGCGCCTGTAGTGGCCCACTGGCTGCACCGCGTAGACTGAGCCGTCGAGGAAGCCGCTCACGGGACGTCCTTTCCAGACCGTCGCAAGCTGCCCGCCAGGCACCGCGAACGGCAGCGCCGGCTGGGTGGCGCCGTCCTGCGCGACGGCCACCAACCGGGCATCCTCCAGGCGGGCCGCCGCCCTGACCAGAGCCAGCAGCCTGCTGTGAGGAACCGCGGCAAGCCTTCCGGTGACCGGAGCCCCCAGGCCTATCCTGCCCGCCACGTGGCCGAAGCTGCGCGCCTCGGCCGCCAGGTTCCGCCTTGCCAGCGCTGCATCGGACCGTTTGGCGACGAACAGCGTGCCAGCTCCGGCAAGCAGGAGCGCTCCCGCCACCACGCCAACCATGCTCAGTGTCAGGCGGCTCCGCAGTGAGCCAGCCCTCAACCGAGGCGGTACCCGACGCCCCATACCGTCGCCAACGGCAGCTTGTCGCCCAGCTTCTTGCGCAGCTGGCGCACGTGGACGTCGACGGTCCGTTCGTCGCCGTACCAGCCCTGTCCCCACACGGCATCGAGCAGCTGTCGCCGGCTCAGCACAAGCCCCTCGTTGGAGGCGAGGTAGGACAGCAGATCGAACTCCCGGGTGGCCAGTGCCACCACCTCACCGCCGGCCCTCACCTCCCGCCGTGCGGTGTCCACCTCCACCTCTCCCGACACCAGCACGTCGGCCTGCTTCTGGGACGCCATCTCCGAGCGGCGCAGGATCGCCCGGATGCGGGCCACCAGCTCCCTGGGGGAGAACGGCTTGGTGACGTAGTCGTCCGCACCGAGCTCCAGTCCCAACACCCTGTCTATCTCACCATCCCTCGCCGTCAGGATCAGCACCGGCACTTGAGTCGACGCCCGCAGGCGCCTGCACACTTCCAGCCCGTCGATCTCGCCGGGCAGTCCGATGTCGAGCACCACCAGCCTGGGCCGCTCCCTCGCCACCAAGCCCAGTCCCTTCTCGGCGTCGGCCGCCTGCAGCACGCGGTAGCCCTCGCGGCGCAGGTACAGCTCGACCAGGTCGGCGATGTTCGGGTCGTCCTCGATCACCACGATGGGAGCGTCGGTCTGCATCCCAACAGCGTCGCATCTTCGGCAACCTTTGGTGGCCTCGCTCCCTGCGCCCGTCCCCGCCGAGCCCGCAGTACGCCCGCTCCCGCTCGCCCCGCAGTGCGCCCGCCTCCCGCCCCGCCCCCGACCGTCAGCCGCCTCCGTGTGCGCTTTTGGTGGGTCTGCTCGACCGTCTACTACCATCACTGGACAGTGCCCACTTATCTGGACCGAATCTTGGAGTCTCACCGCGCGGGAGCGCCCAGAGGGGGTCCGTCGCCCGCTCTGGCGGCGCAGGCGCAGGAAGCGCCGCCCGTGCGGGACTTCCGGGCGGCTCTGTCGGCGCCTGGCCTGGGAGTGATCGCGGAGTGCAAGCGACGCTCGCCGAGCGTGGGGACGATCGACTCGGAGCTCGACCCGGCTTCGTTGGCCAAGGAGTACGTGGACGGGGGGGCGGTGGCGATCAGCGTGCTGACCGACTCGGAGTACTTCGGCGGGTCGGTGGACGACCTGGTCGCCGCCCGCTCGGAGGTGGCGGTGCCGGTGCTGCGGAAGGACTTCACGGTCTGCGAGTCGGACGTGTACGAGGCAAGGGCGATGGGAGCGGACGCAGTGCTGCTGATCGTCGCCGCCCTGAGTGGGAGCGAGCTGGCTGCGCTCGTGTCGCTGACCGAGTCGCTGGGGATGACGGCGCTGGTGGAAGTGCACGACGAGGTGGAGCTGGACACGGCTCTGGGGGCCGGTGCGGAAGTGGTGGGCGTCAACCAGAGGGATCTGTTCAACTTCCAAGTGGATCCGGGGCGGGCGCTGCGCATGGCGTACCTGATCCCTGCGGGAGTGGTGTCGGTGGCCGAATCGGGAATCGGCTCGGCGCGCCAGGTGCGGGCTCTGGAGGCGGCGGGATACGACGCGGTGCTGGTCGGGGAGCATCTGTTGAAGTCGGCCGACCGCCGTGGCGCCGTTTCGGCCCTGCTGTCGTCCACCGGACCGGGACCGGGGGAGTGAGGCCGGTACCGGCGTGTTCGTGAAGATCTGCGGCACGACGACGGAGGAGGACGCACTGCTGGCCGTTGCGGTCGGTGCGGACGCCGTCGGGTTCGTCTTCGCCCCTTCTCCCAGGCAGGTCGCTCCGTCCAGGGTGGCGGACATCGTGAGCCGGTTGCCCCCGGAGGTGCTCACCGTCGGGGTGTTCCGGGACGAGACGCCCGAGAGGGTGGTGGAGACGGTCCATCGGGCGCGGCTGAAGGCGGCGCAGCTGCACGGGCACGAGACGGCGTCCGAAGTGCGCTGGGTGGCGGAGCGTGTGACCACGATCAAGGCATTCCGTGCAGGGGACCCGCTGCTGGGGCGGGCAGCCGAGTTCGGCTCGCCGATGATCCTGTTGGACGGGCCTTCGCCTGGGAGTGGCCGAGTCTTCGACTGGAGGCTGGCGGAGGACGTGCCTGCGGCCGCCAGGGTGATCCTGGCCGGTGGCCTTACTCCCTCCAACGTGGCGGAGGCGATCGCAACGGTGAGGCCGTGGGGTGTGGACGTCTCGTCGGGGGTGGAGTCGGCACCGGGCCACAAGGACCCTCGCAAGCTGCGAGCGTTCGTCGCCGCCGCCAAGTTGGCGGCCACTCCGGCTTACCATGCGTCGAGAGAAGGACCCTACGACTGGCAGGAGGAGCTTTGACCCTGGACGGTGCCGCAGCCGCAGCCGCAGCCTCGCCGGGGCCGGTGGTGATGACCGATCCGACGCCGGCGGGCCGCTTCGGGGAGTTCGGCGGTCGCTTCGTGCCCGAGTCGCTGGTCCCGGCGTGTGCCGAGCTGGAGCAGGCGTTCCGTCGCTTCTGGGCGGACGAGGCGTTCCGGGACGAGTACCGGTCGCTTCTCTCGTCCTACGCCGGGCGGCCGACGGTGGTGACGGAGTGTCACCGACTGGGCACCCAGCTGGGGGTTCGGCTGCTTCTGAAACGGGAGGACCTGGCCCATACCGGCTCGCACAAGATAAACAACGTGCTGGGACAGGCGCTGCTCGCCCGCGCCATGGGCAAGGGCCGGCTGATCGCGGAGACGGGGGCGGGTCAGCACGGCGTCGCCACGGCCACCGCAGCGGCGCTGTTCGGCCTGGACTGCCACGTCTACATGGGTGCCACCGACGTCAGGCGGCAGGAGGTGAACGTGTTCCGGATGAGGCTGCTCGGGGCCGACGTGACGGCGGTGTCGAGTGGCAGCGCCACGCTGAAGGACGCGATCAACGAGGCGATGAGAGACTGGGTGGCGACGGTGGAGCACACGCACTACTGCATAGGATCGGTCATGGGTCCCCACCCCTACCCCTGGATGGTCCGGGAGTTCCAGCGTGTCATCGGCGATGAGGCCAGGGAGCAGTGCCGCTCGCTGCTGGACGGTTCGGACCCGGACGTGGTGGTGGCCTGCGTGGGAGGCGGTTCCAACGCGGCGGGGACGTTCGCAGGTTTCGCCGGCACCCGAGCGAGGCTGGTCGGGGTGGAGCCGGCCGGTGGCGCCGCCATAGGCAAGGGGACCGCAGGGGTGGTGCACGGGATGAGGTCGAAGCTGCTGCAGGACGACGCCGGACAGGTGCTGGAAGCGCACTCCGTGTCCGCAGGGCTGGACTACCCCGGAGTCGGCCCCGAGCACGCTTACTTGGACAGCGTCGGGCGGGCCACCTACGAAGCGGTCGGAGACGCCGAGGTTTTGGACGCGTTCGAGCTGCTCAGCCGGACAGAGGGGATCGTGCCGGCACTGGAGCCGGCTCACGCTCTGGCCTGGGTGGTGCGGGAGGCGGGGAGGTCGGTGCCCCGAGGCTCGACCGTGCTGATGACCCTTTCCGGACGAGGAGACAAGGACGTCGCCCAGGTGATGGAGATGGGGCGGGGTTGACCTCCACCGACCTGCCGACGGCGAGGGGTGCCGACGGGCGGCCCGCGGAGCGATCGTCTTTCGAGACGGCAATGAGGGCGAGGAAGGCCGGAGGTGCGAAGCTGGTCGTGCCCTACGTGACCGGAGGGATGGGGACCGACTGGGTGGAAGTCCTGGCGGCGGTGGTTCTGGCAGGAGCGGACGCGGTGGAGGTGGGTATCCCGTTCTCCGATCCGGTGATGGACGGGCCGGTGATCCAGGAGGCTTCCCGGTTGGCGTTGGAGGCGGGAGCCACGCCCGCCTCGGTGCTGGCCTCGGCGGCGTCCGCCCAAGTGTCGGTGCCGGTGATCGCCATGACGTACTACAACATCGTGTTCCACCACGGCCTGCAGCGGTTCGCGGAGATGCTCGCCGGATCGCGGTTCTCCGGGTCGATCGTGCCGGACCTGCCGCTGGAGGAGGCCGGCCCGTGGATGGCGGAGTCGCGGGCTGCCGGATTGGACAACGTCCTTCTGGTCGCACCCACCACACCGCCCGACCGGGCGGAGGCCATCTGCGCCGCGGGGTCCGGCTTCGTCTACGGAGTGGGCTTGATGGGCGTCACCGGGGAACGGTCCGAGCTGGCCGACAGCGCGCTGGAAGTGGCGCGACGGCTGAAGGCGATCACCGACCTTCCGGTGCTTGTGGGCGTCGGCGTGACCGACGCGGCACAGGCGGCTCGGGTGTGCGAGGTCGCCGACGGGGTGATAGTCGGGTCTGCTCTGGTGCGCAGGCTGCTGTCGGGGGAGGGGGCCCAAGGGGCCGGCGAGTTCGTGGCGCAGCTCCGCGGCGCGGTGGACCGCGGGTAGGGTCGGTTGCGCTCGATGGCCCGGCAGGCGGTGGTCGACGTATGCCCCCTGCTGCTCCGATTTTCGTGATGGCCCTTCCCGGAGACGCAGCAGGCGGGGCTGCTGCAGCTGCTGCAGCTACAGGGGAGCTGGTGGCCGAGCTGGCGGCGGCCCGGTCCGAGGCAAGACGCTGGGAGGAGACGGCGAAGGCTGCGATCCGCCGGTCGGAGATCGTGGCCAGCCGGCTCGGCCTGCTGGCACGGGCGACGACCATCCTGGCCGCGTCGCTGGACCCAGAGCAGGCCACCAGCCGCCTGGCAAGGCTGGTGGTGCCCGAGCTGGCGGAGTCCTGCGTGGTGTACCTGGTCGACGCGGAAGGGCGGTTGAAGCGAGTGGTCGTCGCGGACGCCGACAGCCGCCACGTCGAGAAGCTCCGGACGGACGCCGACCGGCTGGGGCTGGGGACGGACGGAGTCGTACAGAGGGTGCTGTACGAAGGCGAGCCCCGGATGTGCGACGTGGAGCGGAGCGGCTGGCTGGACTCCCTCGTCGAGGGCGACACCGGAGCGACGGTCGACCAGCCGCACGAGGCTCAGGCGATGGTGCTGCCGCTGCGGGCCAGGGGCAGGATCCTGGGGGCGATGAGCCTTCTTTCGGACTCGGAACGGCCTTACACGGTCTCCGAGCTGAGCCTGGGAAGCGACCTGGCTCGGCGAGCAGCGATGGCGATAGACAACGCCCAGCTGTTCCAGCAGGAGCACGACGTGGCCGAGACACTGCAGCGGGCTCTGCTGCCTGCCGCGCTCCCTGCTCACCCAGGCCTGTCCATAGCCGCCCGCTACCTTCCCGCGACCGCAGGGGTGGAGGTAGGTGGCGACTTCTACGACGTCATGAGGCTGCCCGACGGCCGTCTGGCGCTGGCCGTGGGTGACGTGGCGGGCCACGATCTCGCAGCGGCGGCGCTGATGGGCCAGTTGCGGTTCGCCCTCCGGGCGTACGCCTGGCAGGGTGACTCTCCGTCGGTGGTGCTGAACAAGCTGGACGGGCTGCTCGACGGTCTGGACCCCAACGCCATGGCGACCGTGGTGTACGCGGTGATCGACGGATCGGAACTGAACTACACACTGGCCGGGCACCCGCCGCCCCTGTTGAGGGATGCCGGCGGAACGGTTGGCCTTCTCCGCGAGGGACTCTCGGTGCCTCTGGGAGCGGCACCGCCCAGCACCCCCAGAGCGGAGTCGTTCGTCCGCGTCGAGCGGGGCAGCACGCTTTTGCTGTACACCGACGGCCTGGTGGAGGAGAGGACCACCGACCTGGGCGACCGGCTGGAGCAACTTCGCCGGGCCGCCGCTGAACTGCCCGGAGCCGAGCCGGAGGCTTTCTGCGACGACCTGCTGGCACACATGCTGGTGCCGGACGAGCGGAACGACGACGTGGCGATGCTCGCGCTGAGGTGGGACTGAGGCCGGAGATGCGGCCGGATTGAGCGCTGCGGCCGGGAGCCCTTCGCGTCACCGAGTGCTGTTGCGGCTCGTCCTGACGACCCTGCCCAGGGGAAGGCTCGTCGGTTGGCAGCTGGCCAACCTGGCTCTGGCCGTGACGGACGGTGCCCTGCTGCTGGGCCCCGTGCTGCTGCTCAGGAACATCGTCGACAACTCGATAGTCCCCAGGACAACGAGACACCTGGCCGCCCCGCTGGTGGCGTTCGCACTGTTGACCATCGCCAGGGCGGCCACTCAGGCGTTCGCCCTCTACTGGCGACGCCGGATCGGCGAGTCGCTCAACCGCCGCCTGCGAGACCGGTTGATCGCCGTAGTCCGCTCGGTACCGTACGACTCCCGGCTGCACCTCTCCACCGGGGGACTGGTATCCAGGATCGTAAACGACTGCACCCGCATCTCGATGGGTGTGACTTCCACCTTCGGAACCTTTCTCGACTCTGTCGTCCTCGTGGCGGGAGGGCTGGCGGTCCTTTTCTACCTCGACTGGCAGCTGACAATGGTGTCGTTGGCGATCCTGGCGGTGGGCCTGCTGCCGGCCCGTTCGTCGAGTAGGCGCCTGTCCACGCTCACCGCCGACTATGTCGACACCATGACCAGTCTCTCGGGCAGCCTGACCGAGCATCTTGGAAGCCAGGGCCTGCAGCTGGCGTCGATATGCGGCGCAGGGCAGGACCTGGCGGTCGAGCTGTCGGCCGCAACTCGGCGGATGGAGACCGTCGAGGTGTCCCGGTGGAGGGTCCAAGCCGGGCTGAGCTCGGTGCTCGGCACGTTGGATGCCGCAGGCTCACTCGCCGTGCTCGCCGTGGGCGCTCTCATGGCCGCATCCGGGCAGATCACAATCGGGGTGCTGGCGGTGTTCGCCCTCGACCTCACCCTTCTCTACAGCCCCGCGATGCGCATCTTCGAGTTGCCCGGCGAGCTCCAGGGTTCTCTCAGCGCGGCCGACCGTGTGTGGCAGCTCGCGTCGTGCGCCACTCGCCCCGGCGCCACCGCTTCCACCAGCACTGCTCCCGGCAGCGGGGCAGACACCGGCAGGACCGCCCCCGGCAGCACGGAGTTCACCGCACCCACCGAGACTGGTGCCCCGGCATCGGGAGGCGGTGTCGCAGCTGGACCTGCCCGAGCGACTTCCGGTGGGGCGAAGTCGGCGAAGTCGCGGAAGGATGCGCCC
This sequence comes from Actinomycetes bacterium, assembly GCA_021795215.1. Taxonomy (GTDB): domain Bacteria; phylum Actinomycetota; class Acidimicrobiia; order Acidimicrobiales; family JAKAOS01; genus JAJYPS01. The sequence continues at coordinate 25,991 of JAJYPS010000011.1, read as the reverse complement.
GGCACCCTGCGGCTCAGCGGGGTGAGCTACGCCTACAACGGTTCAGCACTGGCCGACTCGCTGGGTCTCGGGTCGGGGAGCAACCGGTCGGAGTCTGCAGACGAGTCCTTCACCGAGGCGCTCTCCCCGGCGTTCGAGGTGCTGAAGGACGTGGACCTGGTCATCGAGGACGGCGAGCACGTGGCGGTCATCGGGCCCAGCGGATCGGGCAAGTCGACCATGCTGCAGTTGATGGCGGGGCTGCTGTCTCCCATGAGGGGCCAGGTGTGCATCGGTGGACAGGACGTCCATTCGATCGGCCAGGGCCAACGGGCGCAGCACGTCTACCTGGTCACGCAGGACGCTTTCTTCTTCCGGCGGTCGATCCGGGAGAACCTCTGTCTCGGTCTCGCCGACGTGACCGACGAGATGCTGGAGGCGGCGTGCGAGATGGCCAATGCGACCGCGATCGTGCAGCAGCTGCCCAAGGGGTTCGACACGACGGTGGGGGAGGAGGGCCGCAGCCTGTCGGGGGGCGAGCGTCAGCGGCTCTCCCTGGCCCGGGCTATGTTGCACAGTCCCCAAGTGCTGCTTCTGGACGAGCCCACCGCACACCTGGACTCGCAGGCGGAAGCGGAGGTGAGGGCGGGTCTGGAGCGGGCCGCCGAGGGCCGCACGGTCGTGGTGGTGAGCCACCGGGAGCCGGCCGTGTCCGACGTGGGACGGGTGATCGTCCTTCGCGGCGGCCGGATCACCGAAGATCACCCACAGAAGCGCGGGCCAGGACACGGTATCGGTCGGGGCGACTGGACTTCAGGACACCGCCCGTAGCGTCGCTTCCCGCCCTTCGGCCGTCTGAGCCTGCACGAGATAGAAGGCCGCCTCCCTCGCGAGGCGCTGTGCCGGGTTCCCCGCAGCCATCGCCTTACCACCGTTCGCCGCGACGACGGCGGTGGCTGCCTTCTGAGCCAGGAGCAGTCCTTTGGCCCTGACACAGTGCAGCTTCTGCAGTACCCGGTCCAGCTCGTCCCGCTGGCTGTCGCTCACCTCGGAACCGTGGCGGCTCGACTGGTCGTCGGTGACGTGATCCAGATCGAGTGCTCCCTCTCCTCGTGCCGACTCGTCGGAACGGGCATCGGTAAGATCGCCTTCACAGGGGTCTCCGCCTCCCGATTCACCGCCCGGTCCACCGTCCAGCCCACTGCCCGGTCCGCCGCCCGCTTCCAGACGAGGGTGCGGACGTCCCGGCACGTACCGGTCCTGGAGCGACATCGCCAATCGGTCACGGCGACGAGTCAGCGCCAGCCCGGAAGCCTTCACGCGCCGGAGCTGCTCCTGCAGTGCCGCTCCGGCTCGGGCCGCCGCCTGGTCGCCATCGTTCAACAGCCGAGCACAGCGGTCGACCACCCCGAGGGCTCCGGCGCTCGGCGCCGCAGTGGCCAACGCATCCCTCCTCCGCCAGCTGTCGGCCGACTCGACGGAGACCACTTCGGCCTCCGAGACCATCCACCGGTCCAGGCTCAGCTCGACGGTACCGGTGGCGCCCAGCACCGACAGTGGAAGGGGACGGGCAGCGTACCGCTGGGAGCCGTCCGGTCGGAACGCGACCCAGACGATCGACCCGTCCTCCAGTCGTGCACCGAGAACGAAGACGTCCGCCATGCCCCAGGAGGTCAGCCAGGGCACGCGGCCGGAGAGCTCCCAGGCTGCTCCGCCCTTACCGCAGCCGGGGACGGGCACGGCCACCAGCGAGGGGTCCCTACGGCGCAGATGGGAGAAGCCGATACCTGCCAGGAGGGCGCCGGAGCGCATGGGCGCCAGCAAGTCGTTCCGAAGGTCGCCGTTGGGCGACGCCGCCACGAGCCTCAGCGGCGAGTGGTGCTGGGCCCATACGAAGCTGGTCGCTCCGCAGCCACCGGCCAGGATCTCGTGGACGGCCGGCAACAGCAGCGCCGCTCCCGGCGCGGGCCCACCGGGAGCGGCTATGGACATGAGGCCCGCCGAAGCGAGGGCCTGCAGGTGCGAAGGGGGAACCGTCGAGGCCGAATCGACCTGCTCCGCAGCCGGCCACAGCAGCTCGTCTGCTATCCGGCGGGCGCGGTCGAGCATCTCGGGGCCCATCGGGGAATCAGCGGGCGCTTCGACGGAGCAGCCCGACCCGGCCGCGGTCCCCCGTCTTGCGGGCCTTACGCTCCTCCATGCGCCTCCGGATCAGCTCACGGCGCTCCTTGACGTCCCGGTAGGTGATCGTCTCGGTCTCGGCCGGAATGCCCATGACTTCGCGCAGCTCGGCCATGTCGAACTCGACCGTACCGGCGGCTATCCCCACGTCCCGCGCGAGGCGGTCTCCGTGGTGGTCCGAGAAGTGCTGCGCCAGGAACGCCACCTCTGCGAGCAGGTCCACGTCGGGAGCCAGAGTCGCCATCGCACCATCGAGGAACAGCAGGTTCTTGACGAACAGCATGATCTCCTTGGGCAGCCTGGCGCCGTAGCTGAGAAGCGCCTTGGTGAGATCCCTGATCTCGGCGGTCAGCTGGTCCGGCGTCATCTGCATGGGGTCGATCGGAGGCTTGTCCAGGCCCAGATCCGCTATCACGGCGGCGATGTCGGTATCCGGCGGGAGGGCCCCCAGGGCGCAGAGCGCCTCCACCTGCATGCGGACGTCCCGCACGCTGCCGCCGATCAGCAGGCGCAGGAAAGCGAGCCGCCTCGACTCCTCCAACCGGCCGGTGATGCCGTAGTCCAACAGCGCCACCCGGCCGTCCGCCTGCACCATCAGGTTCCCACCGTGCAGGTCCCCGTGGAAGACGCCGAACAGCATCGCCCCCTCCATGAACGACACCATGCCGGCCCGCACGACGGCGGACGTGTCTATCCCGGCGGCGTGCATCCCCGTCACGTCGTCCCAGCTGAACCCGTTCAGGCGCTCCATGACCAGCACCCGCTTGGTGACCATCTGGGGGTGCGGTCGGGGCACGACCAGCGCGGTGCTGCCCGTCGTGGCCAGCACGTGCGCCACGTCCAGCATGTTCTGCGCCTCCAGGCGGAAGTCCAGCTCCTCGGCGATGGTCTCGGCGAACACTTCCACCAGGGCGGGGGGATTGGCGAGAGCGGTCACGGGAATCCGTCCGACCAGCAGCGGGGCGATCCGGCTCATCGCCGCGAGGTCCCGGCGGACCAGCGCCGACACCCGCGGCCTCTGCACCTTGACGACCACCTCTTCGCCGCTGTGGAGACGGGCCGAGTGGACCTGCGCTATCGACGCAGCGGCCAGCGGCTCCCGGTCGAACCGCCTGAACACCGACTCGAGCGAACGCCCCAGGTCGTCCTCGACCGTCCGGCGTACCACGTCGAACGGTTCCGGCGGCACCCGGTCCCGCAGCAGCCGGAACTCCGACACCAGCTCGGTCGGGAAGATGCCCTCTCCCGACGAGATGATCTGGCCCAGCTTGATGTACGTCGGCCCCAGCCGTTCGAACGCTCTCCTGAGGCGGCGGGAGAGGCCGGAGCGGGATGCCGATGCACCCTTCGGTCGGTCCAGCCAGTACCAGCCGCCTATCGCCACCGCCAAGCGGGCGCCGACCGTCGCTATCCGCAGCCCAGGAGGGACCGCCTTCGTGGCGAGCAGGCGGGGAACCTCCGCCCTGCTCCTGGCGCGTAGAGTGTCCACCCCGGCGCGCCACGACATCCGGTCGGGCTGCACCAGCCAGGGAGCATCGTCGGAGAACGCTCCCACTGAAGCGTCCGCGGGAGCAGCGGCAGGGGACGCAGGGCCCATAGGGTCGGTTCTCTCAGCCCTCGGAAGGCGGTAGGAACACCAGCGATCCGTTGTGGCCGCCGAACCCGAACGAGTTGGACAGCATCGGTCCCGGCTCCCAGGCTCGTGGCTCCCCTACCACGACGTCCAAGTCGAACTCCAGGTTCTCGAGCCCACCGGTGGGCGGAATGGCCCGCCGCTGGATGGTCAGCACCGACGTGACCGCCTCCACCCCGCCGGCCGCGCCGAGCGCGTGCCCGTTGACGCCCTTGATCGACGTCACGGGGGGCCCGGGATGGCCGAACAGCTTGCCTATGGCCTCCGCCTCGGCAGCGTCGTTGAGGGGCGTCGACGTGCCGTGGGCGTTGATGTGGACGATGTCCGACGGTGACAGCCCCGCATCGGCCAGCGCCATCTCCATGCAGGCCACCGCGCCCGAGCCGCCGGGAGAGGGAGCGGTGATGTGATGGGCGTCCGCGTTCGAAGCGGCTCCGGCCAGCTCCGCGTGGATCGTCGCCCCACGCGCCAGCGCGTGCTCCATGTCCTCGAGCACCAGCATCCCCGCCCCTTCGCCCATCACGAAGCCGTCCCGGTCACGGTCGAACGGTCTGGAGATCCCTACCGACGACAGAGCGGTCATGTTGGTGAAGCCCGCCTGTGCGGTGGCCGTCATGGCAGCCTCGGCACCCCCCGCCACCGCCAGCACGCACCTTCCGGTGGCCACCAGCCGGGCCGCATTGGCGATCGCCTGTGTGCCGGCCGCACATGCCGTGACCGTCGTCTCGCACGGACCGCGGAGCCCGAAGCGCATCGAGATGGTCGCCGGCGCCGCGTTGGCCATCATCATCGGCACCAGGAACGGAGACACCCGCCGTGGTCCCCGCTCCGCGTTGACCATCACCTGGACCTCGAGCGACTCCAGCCCACCCACTCCGGTGCCCACCCAGACCCCCGCACGGGCCGGGTCCACGTCGGGTCGGCCCGCCGCCTCGAACGCCTCCTCCGCCGCTGCGACCGCCATCTGGGTGAACCGGTCGACCCGCCGGACCTCCTTCGGTCCGAAGTACGCGTTCGGGTCGAACCCTTCGACGCGACGGTGGTGGGAGACTTCCGCAGGCCGGGACAGTCCCTGCCAGAACGCGTCCACGCCGATCCCGGCGTGAGCCAGGACCCCGATCCCCGTGACGGCCACCCGCCGGCCGACCGGCCCGTCGCCAGGGCCCGTAGCTCCCCAGGCGACGCGCATCAGAACTTGGAAGAAACCAGGTTGAACGCCTGGTCGATGGTGTCGACCCCGTCCAGCTCGGACTCGTCGACGGATATCTCGAACGCCTCCTCGAGTGCCATCACCAGCTCGACCAGGTCCAGGCTGTCGGCGTCCAGGTCCTCGGCGAAGCGGGCCTCGGGCACGATCTTCTCCGGTGGCACCTGGAGCACCTGCACCGCACACTCCTTGAACTTCTCGAACGCCGCTTCTCTGTCCATCCGACTCCCTCTCTGTATTCCGCGCCGAACCGCAGACCGCCTGCACCGGCCATCAGCAGTCTGTCAGTGGCCCATTCCCAGCCCACCGTCCACGCCCAACACCGTGCCCGTGATGTAACCGGCCTGGGGGGAGGCAAGGAAGGCTACCGCCCCGGCCACCTCTTCCGCGCCTGCCATCCTTCCCATCGGCACCGAAGCCACGATCTCCGCCACGCGCTTCTGGCCTACCTGCGCGAGCAGTTCGGTGTCCACCGCCCCCGGCGCCACCACGTTGACCGTCACCTGCCGGGACGCCAGCTCCCGAGCAAGGGCTCGGGACAGCCCCACCAGGCCTGCCTTCGCCGCGGCGTAGTTCGCCTGCCCGGCGGCTCCCGACAGTCCCACGACCGAGCCGACGAACACGATCCGGCCATAGCGGGCCCGGACCATTGAGGCGGCTGCCCTCTTCGCGTAGCGCCACGCTCCGGTCAGGTCGGTGTCGAGCACGTCCGCCCAGGCGTCCTCGCCCATGCGCAGGACCAGCGAGTCCCGGGTTATGCCCGCGTTGGCCACCAGCACCCCGACGGGGCCCAGCTCCCGCTCCACTTCGGAGAAGACGGCCTCGCAGGCGGCCGCGTCCCGCACGTCGGCCTGGACGGCCAGGAAGCCCTCCTCGGGTGGCTTCGTCTCCCGGTAGGTGACCGCCACGGAGTGCCCACTGTCCGCCAGCAGGCGGGCACACGCCAGCCCGATCCCACGGGAGCCTCCCGTGACCAGTGCCACCGGCGGGCTCACGGCGCGCCCATATCCGGTGATCCAAATGTCGGGGTGCGGATGCGGCGGGAAGTGCCCGTGCTCACTTGCCCCACCGCAGCACCGCCGACGACCACGTCATCCCGGCGCCGAAGCCACACAGCAGCACGAGGTCGCCGTCGGCCACCCTCCCCTCGTCGGCCGCCTCCGCCAGAGCCAGCGGCACGGAGGCCGAAGAAGTGTTGCCGGTCCGGTCCAGCGCTATGGCGGTCCGGTCCATCGGTATGCCCAGACGCTCGTTCGCAGCTTCGATGATGCGGATGTTGGCCTGATGAGGGACGCACAAGGCCACCTGGGAGCCGTCCACCCCGGCCCGCTGCAGGGTCTTCTCGCAGGAAGACACGACCGCCCTGACGGCTCGCCGGAACACCTCCCTGCCCTCCATGTACAGCGTCGAGCCGTGGTCGCAGTAGAGGAAACGGCGTGCGGTGCCGTCCACTCCCAGGTCCCAACCGAGCAGCTGGTCGGCCCCGCCGGTGTGCTCCATAACGACCGCCCCGGCCGCATCCCCGAACAGCACCGCCGTGCTGCGGTCGTCCCAGTCGGTGATCCGGGAAAGTGTGTCCGAGCCGATGACCAGCGCCTTCTCGATGCCCCGCCCCAGCAGTCCGTGGGCGGCGACCAGCGCGTACACGAACCCGGCGCAGGCAGCGTTCACGTCCATCGCCCCCCCGGCCGTCCCCAGCCGGGCCGATATCTCGGCCGAGTTGCCGGGCACCATCTGGTCCGGCGTGGTGGTCGACAGCACCACCAGGTCGATGTCGGCAGGCTGCAGGCCCGCCCGAGCGAGAGCCGCCCTGGCGGCGTCCACAGCCAGCTCGGTCGTGGTCCCCCCTATGTGCCGCTCCCTGATACCGGTCCGCTCCCGGATCCACTGGTCGCTGGTGTCCAGGTACGCGGCGAGATCGTCGTTGGTGACGACCTTGTCGGGAAGAGCGGCTCCCCAGCCGGTGAGTGCTGCGCCGCTCACGCGGACGGGTCCGAGGATCTCAGCCAGGCAACGGGTTGGCCGTCCACCACTCGCTCCCCGCTGTGGGCCAGAAGGCCGACCAGGCGGCCGGCAAACGCCGATCGAACGTCCATCTCGCCCACCTTACCCACCGGGTCTCCCACCGCCAGTGGTAGGCCGTCTCCGGAGGGGATGCTGCTGCCCGGAGGCAGTGACGCGAAGCGCTGCTCCGGCTCGAAAGTGCCGGTAGTGGGGCTGACGACGATCCGCTCCGACACGTACAGGTGCTCGCCACCCCCTTGCGACGCCAGTTCGGCGCCTTCTGCCAGGGACTGGAGGAAGGCGTCCAGATCGGAGGGGGACGCGACCGACGCCACCCGGACGCCGGGCAGCGTCCTGCGGGCGAGACCTGTGAGGACGCCGCCCCCGCCCAGTTCGACCATCACCAGGTCGTGCGACTCTTCGTAGAGGTTCACCAGGGTGTGCCGCCACCTCACGGGGCTGCACAACTGTGTGGACAGCAGCCCCGGCCAGTCGGCCGGATCAGCGTGCGGTCTCGCGTCCACGTTCGCCACCACCGGTACGCCGGGGCTGTCGAAGGTGACCTCGGCGAGCGCCTTGCGCAGCCTCTGGCGGGCGGGCACCATCAGCGGCGTGTGGAACGGTCCGCGGACGGCAAGGGTGACCGCTTTGCGCATTCCCATGGACCTGGCGACCCCGATGGCGGCGTCCACCCCGTCCTCGGTCCCTGCGACGACCACCTGCCCAGGCGCGTTGTAGTTGGCGACCCACACCTCGCTCTCGGCCCGCTGGCACGCCACTTCCGCATCGTCGTCGGAGACCCCGAGCAGGGCGGCCATCTTCCCCGGACGGTCGTCGGCCACGTCCTGCATGGCCTCGCCCCTCTCGGCCACCAGCCGGAGACCCTCCTCGAACCCGATCGCCCCGCTGGCGGCCAGGGCCGTGTACTCACCGAGGCTGTGCCCCGCACACAGGGACGGCTCCACGCCCAGCCGCTCGACGGCGTCCAGCACGACCAGGGAGAGCGTGAACGTCGCCAGTTGGGCGTTGCGGGTCTCGGCCAGGTCCGGCGCCGCGGCATCGCACAGGAGGTGCCCGATATCTCGCCCGACCACGTCCGAGGCGTCCCGCACCAGCTCCCACGAGGGATGCTCCAACCACACTCGCCCCATGCCGGGTCGTAGAGACCCTTGGCCGGGGAACGTGAATGCCAACACCTGTGGCGCTCCTCCCGTTCGGCTTTCAGCTTCGACTCGCCGGGGCGGCTCGAGCGTTACCCGTTTCGACGAAAAAGTAGGGTCGGCCACGCGTCCCCTGTCACGCGTCGTCCCTGCCAGTTCGTCAGGGGCAGACCCGGTTGTGATACGTCGACTGGGGCCGGTCGTAGTGCGGCAGCCGCAGTCGGGTCAGCGGGGGTTTTACAGCTCTGAGCCCGGCGGCGTAGCCGGCGACCGGCCTGAGCGCGAGGAGGGCGGCCCCGACCGTGCATGGACGTTGACGTCCTCTCCCACCTGAAGGTGGGAGATTCCTACCGAGTGCCACGTCACGCGGCATCTCTTCGGTGGGTTCCTGCTTCAGCGGGGTCTGCCTGGATCGCTCCAGGTCTTACGTCCCCTCCACAGGCGTTTGACCTCTCGGCACGTCCTGCCGCGAGGATGTTCAATGCTGCATTTTGGTCCCGGCCGTGGACGATATCGCAGCCCACACAGGTCCACCTCCGCACCGACAGCGGCTTAGGACCGTCCACCGCACCACACGTCGAGCACCTCTGTGACGTGGGCACGAACCTGTCGATGCGGTCAGCAGGCAAGATGGTTCGAGCAAGCCGGACAGGGCGCGTACCAGCTCTGCCCGGTCGACGCAGAGCAGCTCTTCGCCGAGGGCGGCGACGAAACCGTGGGAGGAGAACGTCGGGCCTGGGCGCCCGTCGAGCTTGCGTCCACCTCCCTGGGCGAACGATCGCCCGATGCTGCGTGCGATTCGTCCCAAGCCGATCGTGTCGAGCGCGGCGAGGGCGTTGGGCCAGAGCGTGATACCGGCGCCGGCATCTCTGATCTCGGGTCGGCGCTCGAGCACGACGACACCGACACACCACGCTGCTGCAGCCCCGCGGCGAGTGTCAAGCCACCGATGCCGCCGCCCGCTATCGCTATCAGCACGCGCCCCCCGTCGGCACCGGACCAGTGGTAGCCGGCTCTCGGGGTGCCGGGTGCCCGGGGCGGGACTCGAACCCGCACGCCCGCAAGGACAATGGATTTTGAGTCCACCGCGTCTGCCGTTCCGCCACCCGGGCCCGCCGCAGAGCGTAGTCCCTGGGGGCCACCCGCTCCGGTGTGGCGCGCCCGGCGCGGTGCAGCTGCGCTTTTGGTGGGAAGGTTGTTGCTAGTGAACAGGCGTGGGGAGGGACAGGGGAAGGCGACGGCGGCGGCGGGAGCCGGCGAGCGGTCGGTCGGGGCGGCGTCGACCGATCGGCAACGGAGCGCTCTTGCTCCGGGGGAACTTGCGGAAGCCGCCATCATGGCGGACCTGGCAATCGGGCTCCAGGTGCTCGGGTGGCTGCTGCCCTTCGGTGCCGCGGTACAGGCGATGGCCACCGTTCCGCTGGTGGCGCTGGCGGTGCGGCATCGCTCCCGCGCCGTGTTGGTGGGCACTCTGGCCGGAGCGACTCTGGCCATGCTGGTGGCGGGCATCACGATGGTCATACAGACGGCGATGGCCGGAGCACTGGCCCTGGCGGTGGCGACGGGGATCCGCCGGCGATGGGGCTTGGTCCGCACGACGGTGGTGTCGACTTTCACGGCCGGCAGCACGATCGCGATCGCCACTCTCGTGACCATCGCCGTGCTGCCGGGGCTGCGGAAGCTGTCGCTGGCCCAGGTGATGGTGATCTGGCGCGGTCTGTACGGGATGGCCGGCCGTGTAGGGGCGGCGGGTCCGATGGAGCCCGTGAACACCTGGGTGGTCGTCGCGTTGAGGGACTGGTGGCTGAGCATCCCTGTAGCGACGGCGTTGGCGGTGGGCGTGGTGGGCGCTCTTACGTGGATGGTGGCGGTCCCCACGCTGGCCAGGCTGGAGGCTGCCACGGGCGGCTCGTGGCCGGCGCTGCACTCGGACCGGCACCGCACGGGCGCTATCGCACCCGTGCCTGTGAAGTTGGTCGATGCCGGCTTTCGTTACCCCGGAGCTGCACGGGCAGCTCTGGAGGGGGTGAACCTGGCGATAGAGCAGGCCGGCCTGACGGCGGTGGTGGGAGGGAACGGTTCGGGGAAGTCGACACTGGTCAGGGTTCTGGCGGGGCTGCAACCGACCTCGGGCACCGTCGAAAGGGAGGGACGGGCAGGTCTCGGGGAGCCGGGTGGCACTGCGGTCGTGTTCCAGAGGCCGGAAAGCCAGGTGATCGGCGTGACGGTGACGGAGGACCTGGGGTGGGGACTTGCGCCGGGCGCTCTCGGAGGCGGCGACGCGCTGCTGGACCTGGTCGGCCTGGGGGGTCTGGGCGATCTGGAGACGTCCACTCTTTCGGGGGGCCAGCTGCAGCGGCTGGCCATTGCAGCGGCGCTTTCCAGGCGCCCAGGTCTGCTGCTGTCCGACGAGTCGACTGCGATGCTGGACCCCGCGGGGCGGCGCGACGTGATGACCGTCCTCGCCCGGTTGGCGACCGAGCATCGAGTGTCGGTTCTGCACGTGAGCCATCTGCCCGAGGAAGCGGCTGTGGCGTCGACGGCAGTGACGATGGAAGAGGGACGGGTGACAGGCGTCGGGTACCCCCCCGAAGTGGCGGTGGTCGGCACGGGGCAGCTCGGGGATCGGTCACGTGCCGCAGTGCTTGGGGCCGGGGAGCGCCTGCGCCGGACAGCAGTGCCGCCCCTGCTGGAGCTGCGTTCGGTGGGCGTGGTCCACGCTGCGGGCACTCCCTGGAGCCGCAGAGCCCTCGCAGATGTCGACCTGTCAGTAGATCGAGGAGAAGGTCTGGTCGTGCTGGGACGCAACGGATCGGGCAAGTCGAGCCTGGCGTGGGTGCTCGCCGGCCTCCGGAAGCCGACCGAGGGCATGGCCCTGCTCGGCGGAGCGCCGCTGCATCGGCAGGTGGGCCGGGTAGGACTGGCATTCCAGCAGCCACGGCTGCAACTGTTCCGTGACACCGTCGTGTCGGAGCTGTCCTGGGGCCGCTCGTCGGACCGTGCGACGATAGTGAGATCGCTCGAGAGGGTCGGACTGGAGCCGGCGACGTACCTGGACCGCAGGGTGGACGCCCTGAGCGGGGGCGAGCAGCGGCGGGTCGTCCTGGCGGGCATCCTGGCCCGGAACCCGGCGGTGGTGGTGCTGGACGAGCCTTTCGCCGGGCTGGACTCCTCGGCGACGGAGTCGGTCACTGCCGCCCTGGCCGCATTGAGGAGGAGCGGCACGGCCACGGTGGTCATCTCCCACGAGGAGGCGACAGCGGCAGATGTCGGCTGTCGGCGGATCACCATCGACGGAGGTCGCGTCACGAGAGACGAGCCGCTGGAGTGACCACCCAGGCGGCCGGCCCCCACGGTGGCGACCACGGACGGGGAAGGGATCGGGCGGGGCAGCGGCGCCAGCCGGAGGTGCACCTTCTCCGGCTGGTTCCCGGTGACAGCTTCGTCCACCGCCTCTGGGCCGGCACGCGGGTGCTGGTCCTGATGGCGCTGGCGCTGGCGACGTCGATCAACGCGAGCTGGGCCAGCATCGCCATATGTGCCGCGGTCGTCGGCGGAGCGGTAGTCGCCGCCCGGATTCCTCTCGGAGCGTTCCCCAAGTTGCCGGGTTGGATCGTCGGTGTCTTCGCGGCAGGTGGCGTGGTGGCGCTGGCGTCGGGTGGCGCGCCGTACGTGCGCCTGCCAGGTGCGGCGTTGGGGCTGGCGGGTCTCCTGGACTGGCTGAGGCTCACGGCGCTTGCGATCACGTTGCTGATCGGATCGTTCCTGGTCGGCTGGACCACACCGCTGTCCGAGCTTGCGCCGGCAGTCTCGAGGATGCTGGGTCCCCTGCGCCGGATCGGTGTGCCGGTGGACGAGATCGCGCTCGCCGTGGGTCTTGCCGTCAGGTGCCTCGGCCTGTTGCTGGACGACTTGCAGATGGCCGCAGCGGCACGGCGACTACGCCGGCCCCGCGCTCCTCTGGGTGCCCGCGCTGCAGTTCAGGAGATGTACGACCTGCTGGTCCTGGCGATGGTGCTGTCGGTGAGGCGGGCCCGGGAGATCGGTGACGCGATGGAGGCCAGGGGCGGTCTGCCGAAGGTCGTCAGCCCCGGCCGGGCACCGGGACGGGCAGACGCCGCCGTTCTGGCGGCGCTCGTCCTGTCGGCCGCCGCGATCATCGCCGTCTGACGGTCCGTGGGGGGCCACTGCCACGACATGCTGACTGCTGCTGGCCGCCTGCCGTTCTCCCCGCCGTCGAACCGGGGCGACTTGGTTAACGGACGCCAAAATCGCCGTGCCGGCTACTCATAACATCAGAGCATCGCCTAAGTTCTTGACATCCCTAGCGTGAGGAGCTCTTGGATGACAGCAGAACTGAACGCTACGCCCATCAGTCGTCGCCGCGCCCTGGCACTCGGCGGTGTATTGGCCACCGGTCTCATAGCCTCGTCCGGACCACTCGGTGGCGTTGCAGCGGCTGATCCGTTGCCACCGTCGAAGGAGGCATATCTTCCCATCGACGAGATCCAGGCAGCGCTACAGGCCCAAGGGACTGTCAGCAACGGTCTTTTGGGTATCAACGTCGGACGGACCGATCTGACTGCCACCGTAAACGGGAGCATTCCGTTCTCGCCCTACTGGCAGAACAACGGTACGTTCTACTTCCAGGCTCTCGGTGGCGGGAAAGCGATAATGAACGGCGACTTCGGCGGTCTGCTTCCAACTGAGATCAACCCGTTCATTGCGGAGCTGCTCGCACATGGGATCGTGTTCCAGGCACTCCATCAACACCTGTTGGACGTGAGCCCGATGCTCTATTTCATCCACATGAGAGCCGTGGGCGATCCTGTGGCGATCGCCCGAGGGCTCAATGCGGCCATCCGGACCACGCCGACACCCCTACCCCAGACGCTTCCATCCAACCCGACCACGCCTCTCGACGCCAAGGCGATCGGGGAGCTAGTGGGCGGAACGCCCACGGTGTCCGGCGGGGGAGTGGTCGTGGTCAACATTCCCCGTCGGAACCAGATCGTGCTCGACGGGGTGCGGGTGAACCCCTACCTGAACATCGCCACGCCGATCGCGTTCCTGCCTCTCGGCTCGTCGGGCCAGGCGGCGGTGGTACCGGACTTCTCTCTGGTGGAGTCGGAGATTGCCGGAGTGATGAAGCTGATGCAGGCACAGGGATGGATGGTGAACTGCCTCTACAACCAAGAGACGGACGAGCACCCGCAGCTCTACTTCTCGCACCAGCTGAAGACCGGTGACTCGTTGCAGCTGGCGAGGGAGGTCCGGCGGGGCCTGGAGCTCAACAACTCCTCCTTCTCCTGACCTGATCGGCGGGGGAGGCCGCTGCGGTTGGATTGCCGTGCTTCTCCTGACCTGATCGGCGGGGAAGGCCGCTGCGGTTGGGTATCCCTCGTGATCCGGCATAGGCTTTCGTGCCGTGCGGCGAGGTCTGGTGCTATCAGGCGTGATCGGCTTGGGGGCTGCGTCTTGGGCCGGCTCGGCAGTGGCGGCTGCCGCAGCGGCACCGGGGTGGGGCGTCTCTCTCAAGGGCGAGGGCGGCCGGATCGGCTACGCGGTGCACTCGCCGGTGTCGCAGTCGGGCGGAGAAGGTGCAGCGGGTCATCGCCCTTCCCGCCCGACCCCGGTCCGTCCGGCGCCGGCCAGGATCGGGCCGCCTCCGGCGGGTCCGGCAGCACCGCTGTACTGGGCGGGCTTCGGCCTGGGGACGGGGCCCGGTGGACGTCCCTGCGCCCAGTCTCTTTACCGCCACTTCCGGACGCCCACTGCGGCGAGCAACTTCGTCGCGATTCCCGGCCTACGGGCGGTATGGCTGTACAGGTTGAGCCGCGTAGGAGGGTCGATCTGCCCGGGCGCTTCAGGACCGCCGTCCACGGTGGGCGGCCAGAAGGCAGCGACGGCACCTCGACCTGCCACTGCCGCGGCGAACTGGTGGTCTGCGACAGGCTCGAAGCAGCTCCCCGCGCCGGTGCCCTGGGTCGCGCCGGGATGGGCGCTCGCCGGCAATCCGGGCTTCCTGGTCGACCGGGCTCCGGCCTCGCGCTCGTTCTCGGTGCCCTTTCCTGGGCTGGGAACGCTGTCGGTGAGAGCGTCGAGCGTTCTCTACGTCGACTGGGGCGACGGCCAGACGAGCGGCCCGTACCAGCCCCCCGGTCTGCCCTGGCCGTCGGGAGCGATCAGCCACGTCTGGCAGCAGGCCGGCGTCTACACCGTGACCGTGACCCAGGACTGGTTCGCCACCTGGAGCCTGGCAGGAGAGTCCGGGTACTTGAGCGGGCTGTCGACGACTGCGCAGCTGCCGTCGTTCCAAGTGCGACAGCTGGTTTCGGTCCGCGATCGCTGACGTCGTGGCCGGGATGGCCACCGGCACACCGACTCGCGGTTCGACGGGGTTCGACGGGGTGGCGCCACCGGTCAGACGCCCCCGCGGCGGTCCGCATGGCGCTGCGTCCAGACGACCACCAGCCTGGCTGCGACGATGAGGGCCACCACCAGGGCGACCAAGATCAAGGCGGCGTCGTAGGACAGGTGGACCGCGTAGTTCGACGGCTGGTTGTAGAACGTCCATACTGCGTAGGTCAGGAAGGGCACCGGCTTGTGGGTCAGCGCCAAGGAGGGAAGCGAGCCGGTGAAACCGGCCGTGTACAGAAGCGGCGCCGTCTCCCCCATCGCAATGGCAATGGCGACGAGCAGGCCGGTGGTGATACCGGGCAGTGCCGCCCTCAGCGAGATCCGAAGCAGGGAGTACCCCTCTCGCATTCCCAGAGCGTCGGCTCCCTCCCGGAAGGACGTCGGCACTTGGCGCAGCGCCAGCTCGGTGCTCTTTGCGACGTAGGGGACCGTCATGGCGGACAGCACGATCAGGCCCGCCGCAAGTGAGAATCCCCAGCCGAAGTCCACCACCAGCACTATGTAGCCGACGTAGCCGAGGACGATCGAAGGGATGCCCGCAAGCACCTCGGATCCCCCCCGCAGGAGGTTGCCCCACCGTCCGGAGGCGTACTCGGCAAGGTAGATGCCCGACAGCACCCCCACTCCTCCGGCCAGCACGACCACGCCGACGACGAGCAGGAGCGTGCCGAGGATCTCGTTCTCCAACCCGCCGCTGGCCCCGGCGCCCGGCTGAGTGAGAACGGACCAGGTCCAGTACGGCACGGCTCGGGCAACGACGCCGTAGACCAGCCAGACGGTGGGCACGCCGATGACCACCAGTGCCAGCGCCGCGACTGTCCAGCCCACCGAACCTGCGACGCGCCGACGGAAAGATCGGCGGGTGCTCATGGGCGCACGGCCGGGAACGCGGTCTGCCGCCAGTGCCATCCGCTCGACGCCCTCCCTCGCTCCTGGCTGCTCGCCGTTCTCGCTCAAACGCCCCGGCCCACCGGTAGAGCGGTGCTCGCCACCCGGCGCACCAGGACCCTCGCGACCACGTTGGTCAACAGCGTCAGCGCGGCGAGGAGCAGCCCCGCCTCGGCGAGCGTCTTCACGGCGAAGCCGGTCGAGTCGGTGAAGGCGGAGTCCAACTGGGACACGATGGTCGCTGCGACGGTCGACATGGCGGCATAGACGTTGTGAGGGATAGCCCCCAGCTCCACGCCGGAGACCATTGCGACCGCCATCGTCTCGCCCAGCGCCCTGGCCAGGCCGAGCACCGACGCCCCGATCAGGCCGCTCCGTACCCAGGTCAGGGTGACCCTGGTCGCCACTTCCCACTCGGTCATGCCCAGTGCCCTGGCGCCCTCCTTCGGGAGATCCGGAACTTGCCGGAACAGGTCCCGTGCCGTGGCTGCCACTATGGGCAGGATCATCACCGCCAGCACCACGCCGGACGTGGCGAGCCCTTCGCCGTTCCCCGTGTAGCCGCCGAAGTACCCGAGCCCCGGAACGGCGGAAGCGACACTGGCCAGAGCGGGGTAGACGTGGTGCGCCAGGACCGGCCCCAGCGTGAGCGCGCCCCACAGGCCGAACACCACGCTCGGTATGCCCGCCAGTGTCTCGAGGAAGAGGCCCACCAACGAAGAGATGCTCCTGGGCAGTCGCTCCACCAGCACCAGAGCGCTCAGGACGGATACCGGAACCGCGATCAGCAGGGCGATCGCGGAGGACGCCAGCGTTCCGACGATCAGCGGTAGCGCTCCGTAGGAGGCACCCTGTGGATGCGGCACCCCGTGGGTCTTCACCACGGCCCCGTAGGCGTTGCCGAACGACCACGCCACGCCGGTCAGGAAGTGGATGCCGTTGACTCGGATCGCCGGAAGGGCCTCGACGACGAGACTGACGACCACGAACAGCAGTGCCAGCAGCGGAAGCCAGGCTGCAGAGCCCGTGACGAGCCGGACGAGGCGTCCTCCGGTGCCCTTCTCGGCACGGCGTCCGGACTGGCCACCGGTCTCCGCCGGCTGCAACCTGGCTTCGCTGCTCATGTCCCTACGGCCTGCCGGTCAGTGGATCTTCGCTATCTGGGCATCGGACAACTTCACGACCTGCGACGGCAGAGCCTGGAAGTTGACCGAGCTCAGGAACGACGAGGAGGAGCCCCCGGCCGGGTCCATCGCCCAGTAGAAGAACGCCTTCATCGCCGCAGCCGTGTTCGAGTTGGCCTGGGAGGTAGACACGATCGCGTACTCGTAGTTGATGATGGGGTAGCCCCCCGAGGCCGGTCCGTAGACGAGCGAGATCGCCTCGTTGGGCGGGGTCTTGGACGCGTACCCGGCCGCTTCGGTCCTGATAGTCGTCGCGGTCGGCAGGAGGTACTTGCCGGCCCTGTTCTGCAGCATCGCCTCACCGAGACCCTTGCCCTGGGTCTGGGCGAGGAAGCTGATCCCGATGTATGCCACGCAGCCGGGAGTCGCCCCGCACGTCGTGACCATTCCGCCGTTGCCGTTGGCGGCCAGCGCTCCGGGCACCGACGGCCACGTGACACTGGTCCCGAAGCCGCCCTTCCACACCGACGACGCCGACTTGGTCATGTAAGTGGTGAAGATGAACGTGTCGCCGCTGCCGTCGGAGCGGTGCAGGGGAACGACCTTCATGTTGGGAAGCTTCACGCCCGGGTTGATCGCCTTGATCGCAGGATCGTTCCAGTTGGTGATCTTGCCCGTGTACATCTTGGCCAGGATGGACCCGTTCAGCTTCAGGTGAGTGCCGGCGGGGATGCCCGGAAGGTTGTAGTTCACCTGCTGCGCCGAGATGGCGAGGGGGATGTTCTCTATGCCGGGATGTGCGGTGAATGCGCTGGGCGGCAGGTATGCGTCGGAGGCGCCGATGTTCACCGTGCCCGCTTCCGCCTGCGAGATGCCGGTGCCCGAGCCGGTGCCCTGCGGCGTGATGGTGATGTTCGGGTACTTCGAGTGGTAGGCCGGGGCCCACTTCTGGAACAGAGGGTAGAGCAGGGTGCTGCCGGTCTCCGACAAGCTGACGGTGGCCTTCGGCGGAGTCTCGCTCCCACCCGAACCACCGCTGCTCGATCCCGTCGAGCCGGGACTGGAAGTGGAGGTGCTGGCCGGGGTGTTCGATCCGCTGCCCGAACCGCTGTTGGCCGAGTTCCCGGTCTTGGCAGTGCTGGAGCAGGCACTAAGGGCCAGGCCGCCCGCACCGATGAGGGCCGCGAAGGCGCGCCAGCTCGCAAGTTGCATCAGAGAGTTTTCCTCCTCGTGAGGTAAGTAGGGTTTTGCAGCGTTGGAGGTGCATGGCCCCTCGGAGAGGGGCCGAGCTCCTCGTTCAGCCGATCCGACCGGTCACGTACCGGGCGGTCTCGGGCTGAGCCGGCTCTTCGAAGAGTCGGTCGGTCGGTGCGAACTCGACCAGCCGGCCCTCGAAGAAGAACATGGTTTGATCGGAGATCCGCCTCGCCTGGGCGAGGTTGTGGGTCACGACGATGAGGGTCAGGGCGGGCACCAGCTCTCTCAGGAGCGCTTCGATGGCCTCCACGGACAGGGGGTCCAGCGCCGACGTCGGCTCGTCGAGCAGCAGCACGTCCGGGCCGACAGCGAGCGCTCGTGCGAGGCACAGCAGCTGCTGCTGCCCGCCGGAGAGGCGGAACGGGGAGTCTCCCAGCCGTTCCGACACTGCGTCCCACAGCCGGACCTCCCGTAGCCGGGCCTCCACGATCGCAGGCCACGCGGCTTTCTTGGCGATCCGGTGTGCCCGGACGCCCGCCAGCACGTTGTCCGCAATGGACATCGGGAAAGGATTGGGGCGCTGGAAGAGCATCCCGGTGCGCCGTCGCAGAGTGACCAGGTCGACATGGGAGCCGAAGATGCTCTCCCCGTCCAGTTCGACGTCACCCCGGCGGGTGAAGCCGGCGACTCGGTCGTTCATCCGGTTCAGGGTGCGCAGGAAGGTGCTCTTGCCCGAGCCGGTCGGTCCGATGAGCGCCGTGATCCGCCCGCGGGGAATGGACACGTCCACATCTTCCAGCACGGTCCGCTTGCCGAAGCCCAGCGTCAGGCCCTTCGTGACGACAGCAGCAGGAGAAGGTCGGCTCCCGTCGAGGTGAAGTGCCAGGTCGTCCGAAGCGGGCACCGGAGCCAGGGAAACGGCTGCCTGCTCCCCTGTGCCGGCCAGGGATGGTTGTCCGTCGGCGCCGGAGGGCGCACCAAAAGCCACGGCAACACCGTACCGAGCCAAAGTGAATTCCAAGTGAAGTGCAGGTGTCGCCCCAGGGGCAGGGCGATGAACGGCGCGGGAGCCGGTCCGGGGACCGCAGCGACACCGTCGTTCGTGCTCAACATGCCGCCGTAGGCGTCCCGTGCCTAAGCTGGCGTGGGATGGAGCGTTCGAGGGTGAGGCGACGCCTCGTTCAGGTGAGCAAGCGCCTCGTGGCGGCGCGGGAGGAGTTGTCGGTGGTGGACGAGCAGCTGCGCCAGTTGCGCGAGACGGAGGAGGATGCGCGGGTCAGGTGTCTCGTCTCCGAGACGCCGTTGGCGGACCGGGAGCTGGTTGAGGCGCGCCGGCACACCGCCGCGATGTCGGCCAGCCGCGACGCCATCTGCGCGGAGCTAGCGCGCCTGGAGAGGACCCAGGCGGACCTGCTGGGCGAGCAGCCCTTCGACTTCCCGGATTGAAGCCGGCTCACCTCGGTGCCCTGCCGACCCCGAAGCGCCCACCGACGGCGAAGCGCCCGACTACGCGCCGACGGTCGCCAGCCTGACCGTCGGCACCCCTTCGTCACGCCTTCCGTAGAGCTCTCACGCCCGTCCCGGGGTGCTCGGGTCGCACCCGCATCCCCGTCCGCAACCAGCTCCGATGGCATGTCCGTCCACGACGGCACGCATCGGCCCGACATCCATCGTCCCAGGAGGAACCCGTGCCCATCCGAGTGATCGTCGCCGAGGACGAGGCCATCATCCGCCTCGACCTGAAAGAGATCCTCGAGGAGGCAGGGTACGAAGTGGTGGCCGACACGGGACGGGGGGACGAGGCGCTGGAGCTGGTGCGCGAGCACCGGCCCGACCTCGCCGTCCTGGACATCAAGATGCCCGGCATGACAGGCCTGGAAGCGGCGGACAGGATCGCAGCCGACCGGCTGGCCGCGGTCCTGATCCTGACCGCGTTCAGTCAGAGGGAGCTCATCGACCAGGCCAACCAGGCGGGCGTGATGGGCTACCTGGTGAAGCCGTTCCAGGCGGAGGAGCTGATACCCGCGATCGAGATGGCACTGGGGCGCTTCGCCGAGGTGCGGGCGCTGGAGGCGGTGAACTCGGACCTGAGGATGCAGAACCAGGCCCTGGCCGACTCTCTCGAGACGCGGCGACTGGTGGACCGAGCGAAGGGCAGGCTGATGGACGAGCACGGCATGAAGGAGTCGGAAGCGTTCGCCTTCGTGCAGCGGCGTGCGATGGAGAGGCGGGTGACCATGGCGGAGATCTCCCGGAGCGTGCTCGACGGGCGCCTTGGCCCCTGATCCTGTGGGACCGCTCCTGCTGGTGGACGGCAACTCGCTGGCCTACCGAGCGTTCTACGCTCTTCCGACCGACATGGCGACCGCGTCGGGCCAGACGACCAACGCCGTGTTCGGGTTCACGTCGATGCTGGTCAACCTGCTGGCCGATCACCGACCCTCGGGGGTCGCGGTGGCGTTCGACCGTCCCGAGCCGACGTTCCGCCACGAGAGGGTCCCCGGCTACAAGGCGAACAGGGCCGAGACGCCCGACATCCTGCGCCAGCAGATGAGCCTGGTGCGCCAAGTGGTGGAGGTGCTCCACGTCCCGTTGTTGGAGATGGCGGGGTACGAGGCGGACGACATCGTGGCGACACTGGCTACGACGGCTCGCGATGCAGGTCGGGAGGCGCTGGTGGTGACGGGTGACCGGGACGCCTACCAGCTGGTGGAGGACCCGTTCGTCAAGGTGCTGTACAACCGCCGTGGTGTCAGCGACTACGCGCTGTACGACGAGAAGGGCATCTACGAGCGGACCGGGGTGGCGCCTGCCAGCTACGCACAGTACGCCGCCCTGCGCGGAGACCCTTCGGACAACCTGCCCGGAGTGCCGGGCGTCGGTGAGAAGACGGCGGCGAAGCTGATCAACACCTACGGCGACATCGAAGGCATCTACGCCCATCTGGACGAGCTGAGCCCCAAGCTTGCCCGGTCCCTGTCGGAGAGCCGGGAACAGGTGTCGCTGAACGCCGTGGCCACTCCGGCCGTGCGGACGGTTCCGTTGGACGTCAGACTGTCCGACCTGGAGGTGGGGGGGTGGGACCCCGAGGAGGTGCGCAAGCTCTTCGGGTTCCTCGAGTTCCGCTCCCTTCTGAGCAGGCTGACAGTGGCGCTGGAGGGCTCCGGTACGCCCCTGGTCGACGACGCCTCGGCACCCACCCTTCGGGCCGACGTAGTGGCACCCGCCACCGTCGACGAGGCGCTGCGGCTGCTCGAGACGCTCGGCCGAGCCGGAATGGTTGCCGTCGAACCGACATGGCCTGCCAGGCCGGGGCGGACTTGCCCAGGAGGCCTGGCGATGGTGCCCGACACCGGGCTGCGGCCGGAGGGCGGAGACGACGCGGTCTGGCTGAGCGGGGAGCTGCTCTCGGACACCCGCGTCCGCGAGTCCCTGGCCGGCGTTCTCGGCCGAGGTGGTCCTCCAGTGGCCGCGCACCACGCCAAGGAGCTGATCACCGGCCTGTCCACGCTCGATGTGCAGTTGACGGGCCTCGATGTCGACACAGCAGTCGCCGCTTACCTGGTCGATCCCGCGGAGACCGTCTACGTGGTCGAGGAGCTGGCGTCCCGCTTCCTCGGTGCGCGGATGGCCACCACGACGGGGGCTGCTCAGGGCCGGCTGGACCTGACCGTCGACGCGCCGGAGGGTGCGCCCCGTGGACAGGACGACGCGGGAGCGGCGGCAGCCGGGCCGTCCGACCGGGGGGAAGGCCCCGAGCCTGCCGCACCGCTCGCCCCGGCAGCCCAGGAGGCGTCCGACAGGGCGCTGGCCATAGCGAGGGTGGCGCCGGCCCTGGTCGACGCGTTGCGCTCCAGGGGCCAGACCCGGCTCTACGAGGAGATCGAACGTCCGCTGGTCTCCGTGCTGGCAAAGATGGAGCAGGTCGGGGTGGGAGTGGACCGGGGGGTTCTGGAGGCTCTCGTCGACGACCTGCAGCGCGAGGCGGCCGAGCTGGAGGAGTCGGTACAGGAGCTGGCGGGGGTCCGCTTCAAGGTCAACTCGACGCCTCAGCTTCGGCAGGTGCTGTACGAGACGTTGGGACTGAAGCCCCAGAAACGGACCAAGACCGGTTACTCGACCGACGCGGCGAGCCTGGAGAGGCTGCGTGGAGAGCACCCCATCGTGGAGGCGCTGCTGCGCTACCGGGAGGTCGAGAAGCTGCGCTCCACCTACGGAGTGGGACTGCTGGCCGAGGTGGGGCCGGACGGCCGGATACACGCGAGCTTCAACCAGACGGTCGCCCGGACGGGACGGCTCTCGTCGGACCAGCCGAACCTGCACAACATCCCGGTACGGACCGAGGACGGCCGCCGCTTCCGGAGAGCGTTCGTGCCGGCCGGCGGCTACCGCCTGCTGGTGGCCGACTACGACCAGGTGGAGCTGAGGGTGATCGCCCACCTTTCGGGCGACCCGGCGCTGCTGTCCGCCTTCTCCGAGGAGCGCGACATCCACACCGCCACCGCGTCGAACGTCTTCGGCGTTCCTGCCGGCCAGGTCACCCCCGCCATGCGGGCAAAGGCGAAGATGGTGTCCTACGGGCTGGCGTACGGCATGGAGGCTTACGGCCTTTCCCAGCGCCTGGGGGTACCCCTCCCCGAGGCGGAGGCGATCCTGGCGGCGTACTTCGACGCCTTCCCCGCCGTGCGCGCGTACATGGAGTCGACCGTCGCCCAGGCCCGGGAGCGGGGCTATACGGAGACCCCCTTCGGCAGGCGCCGCCACATCCCCGAGCTCTCCTCCACCAACTACCGGGTTCGTCAAGCCGGCGAGCGCCAGGCGATGAATGCCGGCATCCAGGGTCTGGCTGCGGACATATTCAAAGTCGCGCTGGTCCGGCTGGACCGGCGCCTGGAGGGTCTGCGTAGTCGTGTGATCCTGCAGGTGCACGACGAGGTGCTGCTGGAGGTTCCTCCCGACGAGCAGGACGGGGTCGGCGCAGCGGTGCGGGAGGAGATGGAAGGAGCCGCCGATCTGACGGTGCCGCTCTCGGTCCATCTGGCCTGGGGCGCTTCCTGGGAGCAGGCCAAGGGTTGACCGGGGCTTCACTGGGGCTCCATCTCACTGGGGCTCCATCTCACGGCGACGGCCTGCGGGAGCCGGCGGGAAAGCTTCGGCAGCGGCCGGCTGGAGCCGCGGGGAAGCTTCGGCTGGAGCCGGCGGGGAAGGTTCGGCCCGGCGGGGAAGGTTCGGCCCGGCGGGGAAGGTTCGGCCCGGCGGGGAAGGTTCGGCAGAGGCCGGTTGCTTCTCGACTGCTCGGAGCGAGACGAATGCGTCGATGCGGGTGACCGTCACTGCCGCCGATGCGGGTGACCGTACTGCCGTTCCTCCGCGCTGCTTGGAGGGGCGCCGTCGGATGGTAGATTACCGGTTTGGGTAAGAGTGGCCCGAAGACTGCGGTTCTGCCGCTCCGAAAGGCCCTCTAACCGGGAACAAGACGCAGGAGCGACCCAGGAACACTGAACACGCTCGCCTTCCGGCTAGCTTCTCACACTTCAAAGAAAGCGACTCAGACCACACGATGTCCGCCACTCTCCTCGGTGGGAACGAATCGGGCGAAAGCCCGACCGCATCCGCCGGCAATTCTGCTTCAACGCCCGCTTCGTCCGACGCCCCCGCCGCGACAGGCTACGGCACGTTCGACGAAGAGGGCAACTACGTGCCCAGGCAGGTCACCGACGACGACTTGGGCGGCGTTTCCTTCGAGGATGCCATCGCCGGCACCATCGTCGAGTTCGACGACGGCGACATAGTCACCGGTCAGGTGGTGAAGGTCGACAAGGACGAGGTCCTGCTGGACATCGGTTACAAGTCGGAGGGTGTCATCCCGGCACGGGAGCTGTCCATCCGCCACGACGCACACCCCTCCGAAGTGGTGTCGCTGGGAGAGCGGATAGAGGCTCTCGTCCTCCAGAAGGAGGACAAGGAGGGACGCCTGGTCCTTTCCAAGAAGCGCGCCCAGTACGAGCGGGCGTGGGGCGACATCGAACGGTTGAAGGCCGCCGACGGAGTGGTGAGGGGACCGGTGATCGAGGTGGTGAAGGGCGGCCTGATCCTCGACATCGGCCTGCGAGGCTTCCTTCCTGCGTCGCTGGTGGAGTTGCGCCGGGTGCGGGACCTGCAGCCGTACGTGGGTCGGGTGCTGGAGGCGAAGATCATCGAGCTGGACAAGAACCGGAACAACGTGGTGCTGTCTCGGCGAGCCTGGCTGGAGGAGACGCAGCGGGAGCAGCGCGAGGAGTTCCTGGGCAATCTGAAGCCGGGCGAGGTTCGCAAGGGTGTCGTGTCGTCGGTCGTCAACTTCGGGGTTTTCGTCGACCTGGGGGGCATGGACGGCCTGGTGCACGTGTCGGAGTTGTCCTGGAAGCATGTGGACCATCCGTCGTCCGTAGTGGCGGTGGGGGACGAGATCGACGTGATGGTGATGGAGGTCGACCAGTCGAAGGAGAGGATCAGCCTCTCGCTGAAGGCGACCCAGGCCGACCCGTGGCAGGAGTTCGCCAACGCCCACAGGGTCGGGGAGCTGGTCTACGGACGGGTGACGAAGCTGGTTCCCTTCGGGGCGTTCATCCAGGTAGGGGAGGGGATCGAGGGCTTGGTGCACATATCGGAGATGGCGGTGCACCACGTGGACCTTCCCGAGCAGGTGGTCTCGCCGGGCGAGGAGCTGTGGGTGAAGATCATCGAGATCGACCTGGCGCGCCGCCGGATAAGCCTTTCGATCAAGCAGGCGGCCGAGGGTGGGGAAGTCGCGGCGGAGTACCGGGAGGCTTTCGGCGAGCACGCCTACGACGAGCAGGGCAACTACATCGGGACGTTCGAGTACGGCGCGGACTTCACTCCGGAGACGGAGGCGCAGCAGGCATGGGCGGAGTACGTCGCCAGCCAGGCCGGCAAGGCGGACGCCGATGCGACGGCTGCAGAGTCGGGTCACGGCGACGGAGGGGAGCCCGCGTCCGGCGGGGTGGACGCCGGGGCGGGCGGTTCGGCGGCCGGTGAGGCCGCGGTCCCCGACGAGGCGCAGGCTCCTGGTGAGGCGGACGTCGGCGAGCTCGGCTGAGGGGGCCCCAAGGGCCAGCCGCGGGCGAGGATTGCCCTCCTAACGGACGTGACAGCGAGAGCGGCCCGGCGGTCCGGATGAGCGATATCTGGACGGGCGATAGAAAATCCCTTGCGCATTCTCACTGGCTGGCGCAAGCTGTAGCCACACGCGTCTGACCGGCACGAAACTTTCGGCAACCGGCGACGGGGCGGGGATGGGCCTTGGGGGGGAGCCCATCCCCGCAGTGCCGAAATGGCGGTTGGTCGGTTCTCCGTATGCGCCTCGGGTGCAGATGGCGATAGAGTGCAGGCGATGCTGCTGGTCGGGCTCACCGGTGGTATCGGTGCGGGGAAGTCGACCGCCGGAAAGCTGTTCGCCGCCCGCGGCGCGGTCTTGGTGGATGCGGACCAGGTTGCCCGCTCGGTCATGGAACCCGGGGGTGCGGCGTTCGACGCCGTCATCGAGCGGTTCGGAGAGTCGATCGTGCGGACCGACACGGACCGTGGGCGCGTTATCGACCGCCAAGCACTGGCCAGGCAGGCCTTCGGCGACTCGGACGCCCTTGCCGACTTGGAGCGGATCGTGCATCCCCTTGTGTGGGACGGGGTTCGGCATCGGCTGGCTGCCGCTTCCCGGGACGCCGTGGCCGTGATCGAGCTACCGCTTTTGGGCCGCGAAGCTGCCACGTCAGGCGATGGCAGCGGCGGGATCGCGGCGGGCCCGGCCCCGGGTGCCGATTACCGAGATGTGCCGCTGCCCGAGGGCAGCCTGCGTTGGGTCGTAACGGTGGACTGTCCTACGGAAGTATGCATCAAACGACTGGTGGGCGGCCGGGGCATGACGCCGGAGGAAGCGGCGGCGCGGATAGCTGCACAGCCGAGCCGGGACAGGCGGCTGCGGATAGCCGACATAGTCATTGAGAACTCTGCCGGCATGTCGCATCTCGAGACCGAGGTGAGCCGGGCGTGGCAGCGGATCAAGTCGACCGCCGGACCGGATCTGTAGGGGACTTCCGGCCGTATCTCCAGCCCCCCCAGGCCCAGCCCCCCCAGGCCCAGCCCCCCCAGGCCCAGCCCCCCCAGGCCCAGCCCCCCCAGGCCCAGCCCCCCCAGGCCCA
>JAJYPS010000090.1 GCA_021795215.1 Actinomycetes bacterium | reverse complement strand
CGTGCCATTTCGTTGGGTAACCTGTTGTTCAAGACGGGAGTGGTGAAGTGGATGTCTCACTTCCTCGTAGAACCGATCCATGCGGCAGGACTACACAGTCCGATCTTGGTACTGCTCGCAGTAGTGTTTGGGCTTCATATTGCAAGGGCAGGAGTAGTCAGCGCAGTGGCTACCGGCGCTGCGTTCATTCCGCTGACTATAGGCCTGGCAAAGGGTTTCGGCTTCTCCGTGTTGCCCTTCTCCCTTATCGTTACCAATGCCCTAAACTATGCTGTCTTTCTTCCCATCTCCATAACGGCAGTACTGATCGCGTTCTCGGCATCGAAAATGCGTTGGTCCGAAGCTGTTCGCTTTGGAGCTCTTCTCTCGATCGTCGCCAACGTGTATGTGGTTATAGTGCAGAGCGCATGGCTCGACATCCTGGGGCTGCCACTTCGCTAAGGATCGGCAAGCGTAGATGAGCCACAACGTTGCCGCTGTGCTCGAAGCGTCGGGGGGCGCCAGGCCCGCGTCGGCACGTGAGCAGCGGGTCCGCCAGGGACAGCTGCTCTACAGACCTGGAACGCCGGCTGAACACGCGTATGTGGTGCTCGAAGGCCGGATGCGAGTGTTCGCGATCTCTGAAGGGGGCAGAGAGGTTGTCTTCTGGCACGCGCAAGCCGACGACTTTCTCGGCGTTGCCGATCTGCTGGCAGGCGCCCAAAGGACATCCTTCGCCGAGGCCAAGGGTGATGTGCGCCTGCTCGCCCTGAGCCGATCGACCTTCCTTCAGCTGTTCGGTCACCCGACCGTATCCGCGGCGGTATGTCTCCATCTCAGCCAGCGGTTGCGGCGAGCCCGCAGCGCGATTCTCACCATCGCCACCGCTCCGGTGGCTACCCGGCTGGCTCACCTGCTCGTCGTGTTGTCAGATGGCTCGTCTCCTCGCGCCGACGGCTCGTGGCCACTCGACGCTTCGTACAGCCGGCAGGAGCTTTCCGAGATGATCGGTGCTTCCCGTCAGAGCGTCTCCGAAGCCCTCGGCGTTCTCAGGGATCGCGGCTGGATCGAGCTACGCGGGCGACAGGTGACACTCATGCCGGAGCTTCGTTCCGCCGGCCGTGACATCGACGCGTAGTCCGGGGCGTGGTGCACTTGTGGGAAACGTGCCGGGCCAGGCGCACCCTGGGCATACATGTTGAGCGATAGTGGTTGGACGGCCCCGGCTGTCGGTGCGGCGGCGGTCTCCAACCGGTCGCCGGCCGCTTACTTCGGGAACGTCGGGCTGGCCGAGAGCACAGCGTGCCAACGGTTGGGGGCCCCTGTCACCCCGTCGCAGCGCATCGACCGTTCGGGCGACAGATCGGGGGTTTCTCTCAGATGACGGCAGTACGCCCGTCGACCAGAGTCCGCACCCGCTCACCGAGCGGTATCGGCGGCTTCTCTCGAGCTCGAACGGCCGCCCAACTTCGCTCACCGATCGGCGCTGCCCTACTCGCCCCCGACCGCAGCCGGAACCGGTTCGGAAGGCTCGACGAACAACGGTGAGCTGTCTGCTCCGGTCGGCAGGGAGCCGTAGGCCATGGTCCCGACGAGTGCCAGCAGCGTCAGCCAGAGGCTCCACGGATGGTACTCCTGGCTGGTGCCGGTGAGTGGGCCGAGCAGCACCGCAGCAACCGCAGCTGCCAGAGCGCCCTTTCCACGTCTGCCCGCCACGGCCGCCAACGAGAACAGCAGCGCCGCGGGCACCAGGTAGTAGGGGCACTGAAGCGGCTCCAGCACCCGGGTCGAGAACGCCAGGCCGGACCACCACAGCAGCGCTGCCACGCTCAGCTCCCGCTTCATAGCCACGAACCCGACCGCCACTGCCGCACCAACTTCGACCAGACGGAGCGGACCTGCGTAGCCGCTGGGCGCCAGCACTGCCAGGGGGGTCGGCCACGGGTTGGACGTGTGGCCGCCCACCAGATGACCCCAAGTGGCCGACGGAGCGGCGGCCAGGCACGCCAGCCCGATCACGCCGGGCAGGAACGCCGCCCTCTGCAACATGGCCGTCACGCGCATCCACGGCCGGTCCCGGTTCTTGGCCGCCAGCCCTATCACCACTGGGAGTGCCAGGGCGGCGAGCAGCTGAACCGACAGCGCGGCACCCATCAACCAGGCTGCCCGCTCCCACCTGCCGTCCGCCGCCGCCATCGCCGCCCACAGGGACAGTGCCAGGGCCAAGAGATCCTCCGGATGGCCCATCGGAGCAACCGCACCCCAGGCGACCCCGGCACCGACCAGCCCGATCAGTGTTCGTCGCTTGCCCCCGACGCCGGCTCGCAGCGCCAGCGCATCGAGCGGCCACAGCACCACCGTCCCCAGGGCCAGCGCAACGGGGTCCAGCATCAACCATGCCCCGGGATGCGGAGGCTGCACCGGCCAGCCGCTCGCAAGGTGCAAGTGGTCCGCCAGAAACGCGAACGGTGCCAGAAGCACCGCTAACCCCGGTAGCGCCAGAAGATGGGTATGGGCCGTGTACACGTAGGCTCCCTGTCCCCAGCTCACCATCTGTGCGTCTCGCCACGTCGCCCACAGGTCCCGAGGCATGAACCACCATCCACGGGCCTGCCCCGGCACGCCCAGGTTGCCCAGGCTGAACACCAGTCCTGCAAGGACGGACAGAGCGCTCAATACGAACGGCAGGACGTGGGGCCGGGCTGGAGCAGCTGTCTCTTCGGTCATATCGCGTGCGGTCATCTCGCGTGCGGTTCTCCTGTCGCGCTCCGTAGGGCCACCATCCCGTCCGATCGGGCCCGCCCTCTTCCGCCCAGGGCCCCGAGCCTGTCATGGAGGCTAACAGTGCGTGGACAATCAATCGCGGCAGACCGAAGGCTGGTGGCGGATCGCGGGGGAGGCCGACAGTCCGGTCCGCCCGTCAGCGCCGTCCGTGCACCTGGGCGGACCGAACCGCTTCGGCCAGCGCTTCGTCGCCCCTTTCGGCCAGAGCCGCCACGACTCCCTCCACGTCCCGCTCCGGCCGGTTCTGGCTGAGCTTCGCCTTCGCTTCGACCCGACCGATCACCAGCTCCACGCCGACGATCGACCGAAGCTGCCCGGCGACGAAGTCGGCCGGAGCGTCGTCCA
This sequence comes from Actinomycetes bacterium, assembly GCA_021795215.1. Classification (GTDB taxonomy): domain Bacteria; phylum Actinomycetota; class Acidimicrobiia; order Acidimicrobiales; family JAKAOS01; genus JAJYPS01. The sequence goes on along the minus strand of JAJYPS010000090.1, from coordinate 7,373 downwards.
CCGACCACCGACTGGGGTTGGTGGCCTCGTGGCGGTCGGTCAACCGGCGCACCAGAGATCCGACCCAGTCCACGTCGTCGTGCACGACCAGCCTTCCGTAGAAGTGGGCCGTGACGTAGTTCCACGTCGGGACCACCCGCCCGTGCCGCTTCTTGGACTCGTACCACGACGGGGACACGTAGCCGTCCGGACCTCGCACGATGACCAGGGCATCCCCTACCACTTGCTCCTTCCACTGCCCGTTACTCCTGGCCAGATGGCCCAGGAGGGAAGGGTTGCCGCCCTCGTTCCCCTCGTACAGCAGGGGCAGGAAAGTGGCTAGCAAGCCGGATGGGGTCGCGGTCACCAGGTCTCCGCCCCCGCTGGTGCCCAGCAACTCCGTCGCGAAAGCCTCGCTTTGGGCGAAGTCGATCGGTATGTACATCACGCCCTGCCGGCAGTGCTCACGGCCCAGCAGTATGACCCATGTGCATTCCCGGGGCTAGACGTACCCGAACCGTCTCGGTTTCGCTCCGCCAGAGTCCTGCCGGGAGCGCCATACTGCCCGGCGGAGGTCGTCTCCCACGAAGGTTCGCCGACAGCGCAAATGAACGGTATGAAAAGAAAACCGCACCGGGCTTCTGCCTCTCCCGGTGCGGTTCGTCCTCTTGAATCTTTGTGGCTTTCTTCCGCCACGACGGGCCGCTGACAGGTAGTGCGACCTCCGTCCGTCAGACGGCACTGGCGCTGCTGAGCGAGCGCTCGATCCGGCTGCGGGTAGCCGGGCTCACGGACAACCGTTCCAGGTCGGCCAGTACGTCGCTCTTGAAGCGGTTGTGCGTCTCCTGAGCGGGGCGCGCTTCCCGAAAGTGGATGTAGAGAAGCGGTCCGACTCCGATCGCTAGGCCGATCAGCATGAATGGCAAGTTGAGAAGGAACCAACTCATTTGCATTAGAGCAAGTTGCTCGCTTGGTACTTGCTCCGACCTCCCTTCCACTGACAACGATAACCAGACACTGTTAGAGGCTGATGTCGGCAAGGAAGTGGTTCGGCTAACACTACGCAATGGCTCGGTAATGCGACACCGGAACGGCCCCCGACCAGACACCCCCTACCTGTGGGCAGCTTCCCGACGGGCCACCATGCGGGCGGCTTCCCGCCCCGCACCCCGTTTCGGTGACCGTCTCGGAAACGGTCAGGCGAACGTGCTGTCGACCGATCTGCTGCCGGTACCTGTAGTGCCGCCCACCAGGCCGATCGCAGAGGACGCCCTGTCCAACGTCATCGACGCTACTGTTCGGGCGGCCTCGGACCCGGCCTGGAGCGCCGTCCACACCTGCGAAGGATCGGCCGACAGCTCGGCGTGCCGCTCGCGCACTGGGCGTAGCATTTCCACTACCGCCGCTGCCACGTCCTTCTTCAAGTCGCCGTAACGGCTGTACGACGGAGACAGGTCCGCCGGAGGCCGACCCGTCGCGGCACCCAGCAGCTCCAGCAGGTTGGACACGCCAGGTTTGGCGGCCCGGTCGTAGCGCACTTCCGTCTCGGCGTCGGTCACGGCGCGAGCAACCTTCCGCTCGATCACCTTCGGCTCGTCCAGCAGCTCGATCGTCCCCTGTGGAGACGCTCCCGACTTGGACATCTTCCGCTCGGGATGCTGCAGATCCATCACCCGCGCCGCCACGGGCGGCACATACGCCTCCGGGACCCTGAACGTGTCGCCGTAACGGTGGTTGAACCGGCCTGCCAGATCACGTGTCAACTCCAGGTGCTGCCTCTGGTCGTCACCGACCGGAACCAGGTCGGCGTCGTAGAGCAGCACGTCTGCCGCCATCAGCACCGGGTAGGTGAACAGCCCCACCTTCACCGACTCCTGGCCGCCCGATTTATCCTTGAACTGGGTCATCCGACCCAGTTCGCCAGTGGTAGCGGTGCATTCCAGCAGCCACGCCAGCTGCGTATGCTCCGGCACCTGGCTCTGGACGAACAGAGTGCAGGCCGCCGGATCGAGACCTATCGCCATCAGTTGGGTTGCCACTTCCAACGTGGCTCGCCGCAACCGCTCCGGATCGCCGTCGACCGTGAGGGCGTGAAGATCCGCCACGAAGAAGTAGGCGTCCGCCTGGTGCTGGACTGCTGCCCACTGGCGGAACGCTCCGAGATAGCCGCCCAGGTGCAGCGTCCCCGTCGGCTGCACGCCGGACACCATCCTCTTCACGTCGGCCTCCGCATGCCGGCGAGCGTAACAGCGGTCGCTCGGGCGGATCTTGGAAGCTCCTGCGACCGGGGCGGGTTTCCACTGCGAGCCCCAGTTGCTCGAAGTATGCAGCCTCTCGAGGAGTGGTTGCTCGACCACAAGGAGCTAATGGAAAAGTGTTGCACAAAGGCTTTGCCGCGTTCGGTGTCGCGGCGGTGACATGGACCGGTTCGTTCGTCGGAGGGAACGCTCACTCCTACCGGCCTGCCCCCGTCAAAGTAGTGAGCGCAGACGTCACTTCGCAGGTCCTGCCGGCTGCCGGAGAGAAGTCGGCCATCCGGAACAAGGCCACGTTCCTGCTGTCGGCCACCTCTTCGGGCCATCGGCCGGCGGCGTTCGAGCCGGTCACGTTCTACATCGGTCTGATGGCGCCCGGCTCGGGCGTCGCGCCGACAACGTGGATCCCTTCGAGCTCTCCCGCGGCTGCCCCCTACATCGCCTATGCGTCGCGTTCGACCGACCGCTGGGGTCACGCTGCGCTCGTGCTCAAGGGTCAGACCGCACAGACCATGGAGATGGTCGCCGTCAAGGTGGGCAACCTGAGCGGGTACAACCCCGTCACCAACAAGGCCGCGGCTGCGCTCGACGCATGGTGGACCACCCCGCAGAGCAGTCCGACTGCACACCCGTACGACACCACCACGGTGTTCCCGTTCATGCGCCGGACGTCCAAGTCGTCCATACCGGTCCATGTGTACACCCGGCACGCAGGGATGCCTGTGGGCGGAGTCACCATACGAGACACGCTCGACCCCACATCCCCTTCTCCCAAACTGACCACTTACACCACGAACCGTTGGGGTGCCGTCTCCTATTCGGTTCCGGTCTCACCTGCCGGTGCAGTGAACGTGGTCAAGACGGCCGACCCGTCCAACTCGGGTGGTCCGTTCACCGGAGGCATGATGGCTGCATTCGTTCCGGCTCCCACCCAGTAGCTCCAGCACCTCTCGCCGTCTCCCGCTCAGGTTCGGCCGGACTGGCTGGCAACCTGGGCGGGAGGTGGTCCGGACCACCGAGCCCCGGCTCGCAACCGGCTCGCAACCGGCGGGCATAAGCCAGGGGCCATCGAGCAGGACCACCGAGTCCGGGCCTCGGGTAGGGCGGCCCGCCACTCCCGCGCCTGGAGCAGGGGTCGGGCTAACGTGGTGGCACGGTGTCCTACCAAGTCAGCACTCCCGTGTACGAGGGGCCGTTCGACCTGCTGCTGCAGCTGGTCACCACCGACCGGGTGGACTTGTGGGAGGTCTCGCTTAGCCTCATCGTCGACGACTTCCTGGAGCACTGCGCCCGGTCCGCCAAGGTTGACCTGGAACTGACGAGCGAGTTCGCCGTCATCGCCTCTCTGCTGGTGGGGCTGAAGTGCCGCCGGCTCCTTCCCTCCGTTGACGACGCGGGCGACGACGATCTGTTGTCCGCTCCCGAACGGGACGCGTTGCTTGCCCGGCTGCTCGAGTGCGCCACGTTCCGGGACACCGGAGCGGTGCTGGGTGCAATGTCGGACAGGGCGGCTGCGAGCGTCTCCCGCTCCGCCCCGCCCGGCGAAGCGGCCGCCGCGTTCGTTCCCAATCCGCTGGAAGGAGTGTCGGCGGAGCAGCTGGCCGCCGCCTACGGGCGGGTGATGTCGGCCCCCGCTCCGCCCAGGGTGGACACGGCTCACATGCCGCCTCCGGTGCCGAGCGTGGCCACCACGGCCATGTCAATCGCGTCCAGGCTGCGGCATGTCGGGTCCGCTCGCTTCTCGGATCTGCTGGCCGCGACGGACGGGTCCGAAGCGGCACAGTGGGAGGCGTCGCGGATCGAAGTGGTGGTGGCGTTCCTGGCCATCCTGGAGCTGTACAAGAACGGCCTGATCGAGTTGGACCAAGGCGGCAGCTTCGCCGACATCTGGTGCAGCTGGGCAGGAGGAGACGCCGTGGTGGACCTGAGGGGGATGCGCTTTTGACGGTTGAGCCCGCCACTTGTACCGACTCGCCCGTCGACGGTATGGTCCCGGTGCCGGCCGGCGTCGCGCATGGTGCCGCCTGGCCGGGCGAGCCGACGGACGGGGCAGGGGCAGGGGCAGAGCGGCCGGCCCCGCCAAGGCTTCTACAGGTACCGGTCGATCCTGTGGTGCGATCGATCGAGGCGGTGTTGATGGTGGCAGCGGACCCGGTTCCCGCCACCGCCCTGGCCGACCTGCTGGACACCACCCCGGACCAGGCCCGGTCGATGTGCAGCCAGTTGGCTCGCTCCTACGAAGCGGAGGGGCGCGGCTTCGTGCTGGTGGAGGTGGCCGGCGGGTGGCGTCTACAGAGCCATCCCGAAGCGGCCGAACTGGTGGCCCGGTTCCTGTCCGAGCCACAGAGGACCAAACTCTCGGCGGCGGCTCTGGAGACGTTGGCAGTGGTGGCGTACAAGCAGCCCGTGTCGCGCGCCCAGGTGTCCGCGGTGCGAGGGGTCGACGCGGACGGCGTGCTGCGGTCGCTGTGCCAGAAGGGGCTCGTGGCGGCGGTGGGCCGGGACCCCGGACCCGGTCAGGCGGTGCTCTATGGAACGACTGCGGCCTTCCTCGAGTACCTTGGACTGCCGTCGCTCGCCGACCTGCCGCCCTTGGGGGACTTCGTGCCTGGCCCGGACCTGGTGGAGACGTTGGAGGAGGGTCTCCGGATGCGGCGGCTGCAGATTGACTGAGCTGTCTCCGTCACTCGGCTCGGACGCGGCTGCTGGTGAGGCGCCGCAGAGGGAGAGGATACAGAAGGTGCTCGCACGGGCGGGCTTCGGCAGCAGGCGGTCGTGCGAGCTGCTGGTGCAGGCGGGCAGGGTGCAGGTGGACGGCGTTCCGGCTCGACTGGGGCATCGGGTGGACCCGTCGGCCAACTCGGTCACGGTGGACGGGGTGCCGGTCGGCATACGTCCGGGGCTGGTGCACTACCTGCTGAACAAACCCAGGGGAGTGGTGTCGAGTGCGGCCGATCCGCAGGGACGGCCGGTAGTGGTGGACCTGGTGCCCGCCGAGCCGAGGGTGTTCCCTGTCGGCAGGCTGGACTTCGACACCGAGGGGCTGCTGATCCTCACCAACGACGGGCAGCTGGCCCAGCGCTGCACCCACCCGTCGTTCGGTCTTCAGAAGGAGTACCTCGCCCACGTCCGGGGTGACCCGTCGCCCGCTGCGCTGCGGGCCCTGCGGGACGGGGTGGCGCTGGAGGACGGCCTGACGGCTGCGGCGCAGGTGTCGCTGCTCGGTCCAGGGCTGGTGCGGATCGTCATCCACGAGGGCCGCAACCGGCAGGTCCGGCGCATGTGCGAAGCAGTCGGCCATCCGGTGGTCAGGCTGGTCCGCTCCCGGATAGGTCCACTGACCGACCGCCAACTGCACCCCGGCCAGTTCCGCGCCTTGACCCCAGTCGAGGTCAGGTCGCTGGAGGCTGCTACGGCCGCCGCGGCCAAGCGTTAGGCTTCCGCACCGACATGGCAGTCAGAGCGCTCCGGGGAGCGACCACCGTCGAGCAGGACACGCCGGCCCACATCACCCCCCGCGTGCAGCAGTTGGTGGAGCAGCTGCTGGCCCGCAACGACATCTCCCACGACGACCTGATCAGCATGGTGTTCACCGTGACCGAGGACATCTCGTCGATGTTCCCCGCCGCAGCTGCACGGGCGATGGGCCTGGGGGACGTGCCGTTGCTGTGCGCCAGGGAGATACCGGTGCAGGGATCGACCCCTCTGTGCATACGTCTGCTGGTCCATGCGGAGTCGAACCGCGCCCGTTCGGCTCTCCACCACGTCTACCTGGAGGGCGCCAGGGGCCTTCGTGACGATCTGCCGGACTGAGCCCCCGGCGGCCCTCTGGACCGGGTGCATTCCGGGGACCGACCCGCGAGGCCGGACCGGCCGTCGGTCCGGGCGGATGGCCCCACGGGACCGGACGTGACGGAACCCGGCGCCAGGGTACCGGGCGTGAGGGGACCGGCCGCCAGGGTGAAGGTGGCGGCGGAGGAGCGGCCGTGACCACGGTGGGCAGTCGCCGTGCGGTCGTCGTCGGAACGGGCCTGATTGGAGGGTCGATAGGAATGGGCCTGCGCAAGGCAGGCTGGTTCGTGTCGGCGGTCGACACCTGCCCGGGTGTGCAGCAGCTGGCCGTGGAGTGCGGGGCGGCCGACCGGTCGGGGTTCGACGACGAAGCGGACCTGGGCGTGGTCGCCACGCCGCTGGGCCAGGTGCCCGGCGTGGCACAGCACCTGTTGGCGCGTCTGGGACCCAACGCGACCGTGACCGACGTGGCGGGAGTGAAGGGGCCGGTGCTGGAGGCGGTGACGGCACCGAACTTCGTCGGCGGACATCCGATGGCCGGTTCCGAGCAGGAGGGGCTGGACGGTGCGGACCCGGACATGTTCCAGGGAGCGACGTGGGTGCTGACACCGACGCAGGTGACGGACCCGGCCGCTTTCGTGAGGACGAGCGAGGTGGCGGCGTCGCTCGGCGCCGAGGTGGTGGCACTGGAGCCGGAGCACCACGACGCCCTGGTGGCTGTCGTGTCTCACGTGCCGCACCTGGTGGCTGCGACGATGATGTCTGAGGCGTCGCAGGCGTCGGAGCAGCATGCGGCGCTGCTGCGCCTGGCGGCTGGTGGCTTCAGGGACATGACCCGGGTCGCGGCAGGCCATCCGGGCATCTGGCCGGACATCTGCGCCCAGAACCGGTCGGCGATCGTCTCGTCGCTCGACTCGCTGGTCGCTGCGCTGCTTCGGGTCCGACACGTGGTCGACTCCGGCCGCACCGACCAGTTGGAGCAGATGCTGTCCCGCGCCCGTGCCGCCCGGCGGAACCTGCCGGGGCAGGCTCCGCCACCCGAGCGGCTCGCCGAGCTGCGGGTCATCGTGCCGGACCGACCGGGCGTGTTCGCCCAGTTGACCACTCTGGCGGGAGAGCTCGGCGTGAACCTGTTCGACATGGAGGTGGCCCACTCGGCAGAGGGGCCGCAGGGTGTGGTCATCTTGGTGGTGTCGGGCGACCAGGCGCCGGTCCTGCGGCAGGCCATCTCCGGTCTGGGAATGCGCCGCTCACTGAGGAGACTGGGCTGACTGGCACCCGTGCCGGAGTGGCGGGAGGCGACGGCGGACCTGGCGCTGGCGGGCGCCGTCGTGGCGGAGCCAGGAG
>JAJYPS010000010.1 GCA_021795215.1 Actinomycetes bacterium | reverse complement strand
CCGGCTACTCGCCACCTTGGAGCCCGCACCCGCCTGCCTGCTCGGGCCCCGCTTCGACTTCCTCGCCTGGAACGACCCCTTCGACCGGCTCTGGAAGCCGGGCTCGCTCCCCGAGCGCTGGCGGAACCTCATGTGGTTCTACTTCGCCAAGGGCACCACCGCACGCAGAACCGTCGGCTGGCAAGAGCGCGCCCGCCACCTTCTCGGCCAGTTCCGCGCTGCTGCCGCCGAGCACCCCGGCGACGAACGCTTCGCCGAGCTGATCGAAGCCCTCCAAGAAGAAAGCGAGCGGTTCTGCGAGTGGTGGAGCCGCTACAACGTCGAGCAGGCTCTCACTGGAAAGATCACCGTCCGCCATCCCGACGTCGGGATCATCCACATCGACGTCATCGAGACGAAGTTCCCCGCCCACCCTGGGCTCACCATGTCCGTCCACGTCCCCGTCCGGCCGGCGGACCGGGACAAGATCGCACACCTGGTCTGACCAGATCTGCCCGCGACACGGTCTGACGACTGGGGGATCGGAGCCCGTTGCGACTGGCATTCTGCCGGGCACCACTCAGCCATCCAGCTCCTCGAAGCCGGGACCAGAACGCCGACTCGGCGCTGCCCGACGCCCGGCGGCGTTCGCTCGCCGGAGAGCGCCGATCATCTAGTTCTACGTCCGCCCTGCGGCTACCGAGGAGGCACACGGCCTCGCCGGTCGATACCGGGGCGCCACCTCGCAGCGCCCGCAGGGGGATCCTCACGCGGAGCGTGACCGTCCAGAGATGGTCTTGCCGCATCGGGAGCCGCGGGTTGCGCTTGAGGCCGGGGCGCAAGAGAACCTAGATTCGGGAGGTGAGGTCCGTGGCCACCTCCCTGACCCTTTACCACCACATCTCGAACGCGGCCCCTCGACGTCGACGTGGACCGCGTCTGGAGACCGTCTCGACGAAGACATTCCCGGGGTCGTTCAGGATGTCGGATCCGAGCAGGCGGACAGTCCAGGCCCGGAAGTTGGGCAGACTCCGGGTTGTCGCCGTAAGGTGGCCGAGCGCCTCGACGGCCCACGCTGCGCCGGATGTCCGCTTCGCATCCTCCGTGCGCCCGCGGGCCCGGGAGCCGCTGGTCTGCGGTGTGACCCCGGGTCGTGCCGTGCCGACGACCACCGCTGCGATCGGGCCTGGGGGCTTCGAGATCGGGACGGGAAAGGGGGGTCGGGGCGGGCGTGAAGATCTACCAGATTGAGATCTCGAACCACTGCAACCTGACGTGCTCGTACTGCCCGCATCCGACCCAGCAGCGTACTCGCGGCGACATGACCAGGGAGACGTTCGAGAAATCCGTCGAGCTGCTCCTGCGCTGTGGTCAACGCACGGCGTACCTGCACAACTTCGGCGAGCCGCTGCTACACCCCGAGGTCGTCGACTTCGTCGCGCACTGCACCGAGCGCGGAGTCGACGCCAGCTTCTTCACCAACGGCGTCCTGCTGAGCCCCGAGCTCCTCGTGCGGCTGGCCGACGCCGGTCTCACCCACCTCTGCGTGTCCAAGCACACCCGGGGCGAGGGAGACCGCGTCGCACAGCTCATCGAGGAGACCGGGGTGCCCGTCGCCATCCGCGACCGGTTCCGACCGCAGCGGCAGCAGCTTCACTCGTGGGCCGACCAGGTCACCCCTGGCGCCAGGATACTGCCCGTCCATGTGTCCGAGGGACCCGGACCATGCCTGTTCGAGCGGCAGCAGGCCGCTGTGGTGCTCTGGGACGGACGCATCGGCGTCTGCTGCATCGACGTCGAGGGACAGGGCGCCCGAGGCACGGTGGACGACTACCTGGCCGGTGACGCCGAGTACCACTTCGCCCCGATCCCCCTCTGCGGGAGCTGCAGCCTGATGCGCGGCGAGGAGGACCTTTCGTGACCGGCGGCGGGGGACGACCCCGCGCGTACCCGGATATCGCGGCCGCGTGGACTCGGCTCGAGGAGTTCCTCGGCGCCTCGTTCCGTCCCGAGCTCACCGACTACGAGGCGTGCTGCGCGTACGTCGAGGAGGAGTTCGCGCGGCACGGCGCCAAGGACTTCTACTCCCAGAGCACCGGGTACCTCTACGACCTCACCCACTTCCACTTCATGGCCCATAAGGACCCGTTCTTCGACCTCGTCGCCCGGCTCACGAGGACGCAGGGCCTCCGGGACCTCGGCGACGTCGGATGCGGGGTGGGCCTGGACGCGCAGGCGCTCATGGCCGACGGGAACGACGTGACGGCGTACGACATCCCTTCCCCGAGCCTCGACTACGCCCGCTGGCGCCTCGCGGCCGACACCGGGGCGGGCGACGTCGTCCGGCCGTTGGATGCCCTGGGCGACCGCCGCCACGATCTCGTCTACGCGGTCGACGTCCTCGAGCACGTCCCCGACCCGGCGGCGCTCGTCCCACGGCTGTTCGAGTCCGGCCGGTTCGTCGCCGTGAATCTCTTCCCGCACGACCCCGAGCCCTGGGACGGCCGGGACATGCACTACCCCCTCGACCACACGCGGCTGCTGCCCGAGCTCGCCCGGCACGGCGAGCTTGTGGAGTTGGCCGTCGCGGGTGAGACCGTGTCCGCACTGTGGCAGGGACGCGAGGAGGCGAGGTCGTGACACGCCACCGCCCGTCCCCGCCGGACCCCTTCGGGTACGAGTACTTCGATGACCCGCGAGGCGAGGGCTACCGGGGCTACCACCGCACCGCTACCGGTGAGGGCGCGCCGCAGCAGTGGCTCGCCGCCCGGGACTTCTGCCGTGACCACGACATCCGCACCGCGGTCGACGTCGGGTGCGCCAAGGGGTTCCTCATCGCAGAGCTTCTGGCGGCCGGCGTGGACGCGGTCGGCTACGACGTCAGCCCGTACGCGCTCTCGTTCACCACCGGCCTCCCCTGCCACCGGGCCGACCTGCGCGACGGGCTGCCGCGGAGCGCAGAGGCCGTCTTCGTGCTCGGCGTCCTGCTGTACCTCACCGAAGCGGAGTTACCCGCCGTCCTCGCCGACCTGCGCGCCCACACCACCCGCTTCCTGCTCGTCTCCGGCTACTACGCGGGCGAGGACCAGGAGGTCCCCGACCCGCTCCGGCGGATCACCCGGCCGTACAGATGGTGGCGGGACGCCCTGGCCGACTCAGGCTTCACCTTCGAACACCAAGGCGAGTTCTTTGACGTCCACTCGGTCTGACCTCCCGGCGGTTTACCTGGAGTTCCCCGACTTCGGGTTCGGCCCGGCGTCAACGCTCCTGTCCCTCCTGCGGCCGGTGGCCCGCCACTACGACCTGCACATCGTGTCGACGGGCGTCGCTGCCAAGCACGTGCTCGCGGAGCTGCCGGGGGCGACTCTCCACGACCTGGACACCTTCCACCCCGACGGCTGGGGCGCGTTCGAGGCCATTGCCCCGCCCGGCGCGCGCGTCGTGTCCGTCACCAACCCGCCGTTCGCGGGCTGGGCCGTCGGACGACGATACTGCGTCGGGGTCGTCGACACCCTGGACTGGATGTGGGGCCACGACCCCACCCTCGACGGGGCCCGCTTCCACCTGGTCCAGTCCCCGTTGGTGGGCGGGCCGACGCCGCCCTCGGGCCGCCGTGAGTACGTCCGTCCCATCGTCGACGCGAGCCTGTGGTCGTCGGCCACCGTGCCCGCTCCGGTGCCCGGCGAGGTGGTCGTCGGCTTCGGCGGGATGGGGCTGCCGGGTGCCGACGACCTCGTGGCGCACTACACGCGGTGGTTCCTGGGGGCGGCGCTGCCAGTCCTCATCGAGCGGGTGCCCACCGCCGCCGTGACCGTCGCCGGTGGACGCGAAGACCTCGTCAAGCTCGTCCCCCGCGACTGGGCGGCCCACCCCGCCGTGCGGGTCCGGCCCGGGCTCACCCAGGCCGAGTATGCTCGCGTCGCCCGTCGTGCCGAGCACCTCCTGTGCAGTCCGGGGCTGGCCTCCATTCACGAGTGCGCGACCGGGGGGCTCACCCCGCTGTGGCAGCCCGGGTTCAGCATGAGCATGCTCCTGCAGGTGCGGCAGCTCGCGGACACCCGCTACGAGCACCTCGTGGCTTGGCCCTGGATGACGGAGGTTGCCGAGCACATCGCGGGGATGTCAGAGGAAGAGGGCGTGCGGTGCCTCGCGGAGCGGATCGAGTACACGATCCGCTCCGCGGACCCAGGCGGGGAGCTCGTGGCCGCCCGGGTCGCCAGGTACCTGGGGCGTCCCGACCGCCGGGGCTCGTTCCGGGTGGCGGTCGACAACTCGCTCCCGGACGCGGCGCCCCTTTTCGCCGCGCACCTGGGGATGATGTCGTGACCGGGCCCGTCGTCACGCTGGTCGTGACGGCCCACCACCTGCGCTACCTCACCGAGTCGCTGATCTCGGTGGCGGCGCAGACCACGTCCCACTTCGACCTCGTCTGCTGCGCGGACACGACCGGGGACTCGCAGGTGCCGAGCCTGCTTGAGGCCTACCTCTCCTTCGCGGCCAGCCGGTCCACCCGGCTGCTGCGGGTCAACGGCGGCACCGCGGGGCGGGTCCGCAACGCCGGCTTCGCGGCCGCGCACACCGAGTGGGTGGCCTACCTCGACGGCGACGACGTCCTCCGGCCCGACGCGATGGCCCTCGTCCTGGCGGCGATCGACGACGACGACGCCGACATCATCTCCACCGGGATGACCCGCATCCGGGCCGACGGTGCGCCCGAGCGCTGGGCCGCCTCCGAGACCTACCAGCCGCCCACCTGGATCTACGACACCGACCCCGAGAGCGTCGGCCACCCGACGTTCTTCAACCAGCTCCTCGCGATCCGTCGCTCGCTCTGGGCCGAGCATCCCTTCGACGAAACGACGAACGGGGAGGACATCGACTTCATGTTGCACCAGCTGCTCGCCGGGCGGTTCCGCAAGCTACCGGCCACCGTCTACGGCTACCGAGACACCGCCGGCTCCTTCTCCACCCGCGAGTTCGACGGCGGTGACATCTGTACGGCGCGCTACCGGTCCGGGTACTACCGGGAGCTGTTCGAGCGTCGCTATACCGACGCCGTGGCCGGCAACTTCCGCCAGGACGACGACCCACGATGACCCCGCGGCCCAGGATCTGCGTCCTCCAGGTCCCCCTGTTCGACCCGGCTCGGGCGCTCGGCGGCGCGGAGGTGATGGCCGTCGAGCTCGTGCGCGCCCTCACCGCTGTGGGCCAGGTGACGGTCCTGCACGGCGTGGCCGAGGACGCCGACCGCGGGCCACGACGCTTCACCGGGCTTGCGGCGGAGGTACACGGGGCCTTTCCCTTGGACGATTACGTCCGGGAGCACGGTCACATCCGCCCGCGTCTCGACGCCCGGGCCGCCGGGAACGTCGAGGAGGCCGACATCATCGTCACCGTCGAGCGGTCGCTGGACCTGCCGTCCCGGGCGGCGCGGGTCGTCACGCTGGGTGGCGTCGGGTACCCCCACACGCTCGAGGTCCTTGCGCACCGCGCGTGGGACACTCTCGTCGTCCCGTCGCAGTTCGTCGCGGACCAGGTCCGGGCCCGAGCGCCGCACGCGCGCGGGGTGACGGTCGTGGCGAACGGGGTCGACACCGACCTGTTCCGCCCCTCGGACAAGGCACGCGCCTCCACAGACCACCTCCGGCTCCTCGTCGCGAGCCGTCCGACGTGGGATAAGGGCCTGCTCCGCGTGTTCGACCTGGCGCGGGACCTCCAGGGACTCGGCCTGCGGCCCCGGGTCGTGTGCTTCACCCAGCCGGGCGGCTACGGGCCCAACGACTTCCTCCCGAAGGCGACGCGCGCCGGAGCTGGCCTGGACCTGGAGATCCTGCCCTGGAGGACCCGTGACCTCATGCCCGACGCCTACCGCAGCGCGCACCTGACCCTGTGCCTGGGCGACGCTGAGGAGGGGTTCGGCCTCGTCGCCGCCGAGTCCGTGGCCACCGGGACCCCTGTGCTCGCCACCCCGGCGGGTTTCCTGCGGGACATGCTCCCTCCGGAGCACGGCCTCGTCCTTGTGGAGCCCGACGCTTCGGCGCCCGACCTGGTGACCGCCGCCCGGTGCGCGACGCGCCTCGGCCCCGACGCATGCCGGGCCCTCGGACGGCCCTACGTCGCCCGCCACTACGGGCTCTCCCGCACGCGGGCTGAGCTGGCCCGGGTCGTTCAGTTGGCGGCGGGATGAGGCTCGAACTCCTCGCCGGGCTCCCAGGGGGGACCCGACGCGGACAGCAGCCCCCGCCAGTCGGCTCCTCCGGGCCAGAGCATCGGGACCTGCGAGGCGTAGCAGCCGACCGCCGCGAGCTTGGCGGCCAGCGAGCCCGGCGTGTACGGGACGAGGACGCCGCCGGGGTCCTCCGGGACCGCTCCGGACGACAGGGTGTACGGCTGGTCGCGCCACCGTCACGACGGCACGAGCCGCTCCCGGGCGCAGCGCGCCATAGCCCGGGCGACGAGCACGTGGTCCACATGGCCGCCGACCCCCGCGGGGCCCAGGAGCAGCCCGCTCCGCGTCTCCTCAAGGGCCTGACCCACCAGCTCGGTGACCGCGTCGTCCAGCGCGGGATCGGGCGGCGGCGGGTCGAACAGCTCCCCCTCCTCGGTGCAGACTCATCCCCCGTCGGCCCGCCGGCGGTAGACCGCGTCGGCCAGAGCGCCGTGCCGCGGGTCCGCACCGAGCCGGGTCAGCGCGGCGCGGTCCTCTGCTCGGCGACGCTCCACAGCGTCCACCCCCAGACCGCAGCGTGCGTGGTGCCGTTCGGCGACCGGCGACAGCGCCGGGCCGGGGTCGCCTGCGAAGACGGTGAGCACCGTGACGGGGCGACCCGCCGCCACGAGCGCAGCGAGCGTGGCACCGGCGGACAGTACGGCGTCGTCGAGGTGGGGCGATACAGCCAGGACCGGTCCCCGGGCTCCGAGCAGGTGCGCTACCACGCGGACGCTCCGCGGTCGCCGGGGACGCCGGGTGCGGCATGAAGCTCGTTGTAGGCGGGGAATCCTCCGCAGGTCGGTCCTGGGAGGTCCGGGCGTTGAGCGGTCATCTCGTCCTGTCGGGGTCCGGGGGGTCGACCAGATGTGACACCGCCGCGGAGCTGGTCGGTGCCCTCCGAGCGTCCGTGCCGGCTCAGGGAGGCTATCGCCCTCGGCTCGACGGGCCGGCAGCCCCCGAGAGCCGGGCGGACGCCGCGCTGCTCGTCGCGGTCAGCGAGCTGTGGCCGTCCGTCCTGGTCTCCCCGGACCAGACCCCATACCATGCGACGCTGGCCTACGCCTTCCCCCTCGCGCTGGACCCTGCGTGGCGTGACTGGACGGATCGGCACGCGGACCTGCTCATCGGGGGCCGGCAACTCGTCCTCGTCCCGGCGTCCGATCTCGTGGCCGTCGAACTCGCCGGGGACCCCGAGCGCCGGCACCGCCGCCTGCTGCGCCGACACGAGCAGACCCGCGTCCGGGAGCACAGCGACCTCCCAGACTTCCTCGCCGACTGGGCAGACTTCGTCCTGTGGCGCTACGGGACCCCGCCCTCGGCCTCCGAGCGCGACGCTCTGCGCACCGTCTTGGAGATGGCCGGGTGCACGGTACGAGACTTCGTCCGGTCCGGCGAAGTCGTCGCCCGTACGGTGACGTGCGCCCACGTGCAGAGCCGGACGCTGTTCGACCTGCTGGCCGTCTGGGACCCGCGCCACGCCGTCCTCCGGCCGGGCATCTTCTCGGCCGTCCACAACCTCATCGACGCCGCGTCGCGGGGGTACCGTTTCTCCATGTGCTACGGGCGTTTTCCCTACAAAGACCACGTCGTGGCGGGCTGCCGCCCCCTCACCCTTGACGAGCTCTCCGGCCGTGGCTGACCCGTCCTCCTCTCTCGCGCCCGGGACACCGGCCGTGATGACTGTAGGGCGCCGCCGGGCGATGGTCGACGTCGGCTTCCTCGACCGGACCCGGGGCGTCGCAGCGGCCGCGAGGGCGGTCGCGGCGGCCGACCCGTACAGTCTGCGCGTCGCAAACTTCTTCACCGAGGACCTCGACCTGCTGAGGGCCCTCGACCGTCCCCGCACCGTGCTGTGGAAGATGGAGTTCTGGGGCACGGAGACGGGGGGCGAGCAGCTGCCCCGGTCCGACGGCGTCGATGCGGACGCCCACGTCCGCGAGATGATGTCCACCGGCCACGACGTCATCCCATACACGTTCACCGCCTGGGGGCGGGACCGGCTCGTGTCCGTGGCACCGACGCTCGGCGACCACGTCGTCGAGCTGCTGCCGATCGCACAGCGGCCTCCAGCAGTGCCCGGGCAGCCCTTCACCCTGCCCGGTGCGGCCGACCCGGGGAACGTTCCGCTCGTGGGCTGCGGTGGCCTGCTCCACCCGGCCAAGGGCATCGAGGAGGTCGTGGCGGCCTTCCTCGACGCCTACCCGGACGAGCGGGCGCACCTCGTGTGCGCCCTGGTGGTCGAAGACGACCTGACGCCCGCTGACGTCCTGCGCCGCTGGTCGCGAGAGCTCGGCGGGCGGGACCTGAGCCGGGTCCACGTGCGAACGGGGCCGTACGGCGACTGGGCTTGGATGTGCGACTTCTATCGCAGCGTCGACGTGGTGCTCGTGGGCTCCCGGAGCGATTCGTGGGGCCGCATGGTTAGCGAGCCACTGGGCTTCGGCGTGCCCACGGTCGTCCGGCGCGCGGACTGTGCCACCAACCACCTCGCCCCGGACCTCACCCTCGTCGACTCGTTCGAGGGCCTGGGCCCGGATGACTTCGCCGCAGCGGTCCGGCAGGCGCGGGCCGCGGCCCCGCGCCTCGCTGGGTTCGTGCGCACCCAATACGCGCTGCCCCTCGTGCGACAGCGCTTCGGCGACCTCCTCACCCGCCGTCTCCCCGAGGACGTGCGGGGGGACTTCCTCCGGCACACCGAGCGACACGCGGCGGACCTGGACGACCTAGTCGTCTACTGAGGCCCGGCCCGCCGGAGACGCGGGGCTGCCGGCTCCTGCTCGTCAGCGCGTCCGACGTGGCCAGCGTGCGGGTCCTCGTTTCCGGACACTGACGCAGGGAGGGCACTGACCCGTTCGAGCTCGTCCAGCACCTCGCTGCGGAACGTCGCGTCCCACTCGGCTGGCTCGTTGAGGTAGGCCGTCGGGGTGACGGCGCCGAGTCCGGACACAAGCGGCGTGTGGCTCCCGCCCGGCGAGAAAAGACCACGACCGGCCTGGCCATCGCCGACGCCCACCCGAGTTCTACGGTAACACCGCCGGAGGGCGGGCTGCCGAGCATCGCGCAGACGACGTCGGCCGCAACCATCGCGCGGAAGTCCGTCGGGGTGCAGACCTCGGGCGGCAGCCAGCCCGACCCCCACGACTCGTTGTGGTGAGCAATGAAGACCTCGGCCCCGGCGTCGATCAGCTCCCGTCGCAGTCCCTCGATGCGGGTGCGCCAGTGCTCGAGCACCGGCCCGGGGCCCAGTCCATGAGCTGCGAGTACGGAGCGGCAAGGAACACCCGCGTCCCCCTCGTCGACCGCCCCTCGTCCACCCGCGCCCTCACCGGCCCGGCAGCGCGGTGAGGGCGGTGGCCGGGTGGCCGTTGACAAGCAGCGGGACGGCGCCGGTGAGGGTGAGGCCGTGACGCTCCAGGCTCGCGGTCACCTCGTCCTCTCGGCGACGCGCCATGAGCAGCACCAGCCGGCCGCGTCGTGGGTCCAGGACCCGGGCGAAGCTGGCCGCCATCTCGTCGTAGAAGTCGCTCGCGACGGCGCCCGGGCCGACGTGCTCGCCCCACGGGGGGTCGGTGACGATGACGTCGACGGACCCGTCGTCCACGGAAGCCAGCCGCAGCGCGTCCTCGGTGCGGTACCGGACGCCCGTGCCCGTGAGGTCCGGCTCGCCGTCGAGGTCCGAGCAGGTGATGCTGGCGGCGGGCGAGGCGGCGCGGGCCCGGCCGAGGGCGCCGCTACCGCAGAAGGGATCGAGGAAGCGGTCGTCCGGGGTCGGGCCGGACAAGCGCACGAGGAGGTGGCTGAGCTCGGTGCTCAGGGCGCCGGCGGCCGGCATCCTCTTGCCCTTGGAGAGCCGGTGCGCGAGAACGATCCGCGGCAGGTCGCGGCGACCGACGAGCCACAGCTCGTCACCGCTGCCGCCGCGCGCGTTGACCGTGGCGCCGGTGCGGGCGGCGAGTGCCCGCTCTAGGGCCTCCTTGGCACGCCGGTCCAGCGGGGCCAGCTGGCCGTCCACCTGGGCCATGAGCCGGAAGCTTCTCATGCGCGGCAGCCCTTCGGGCGCAGAGGTGCGGATCCGGTCGGCCAGCGTCCGCGCGGCGGCGTCGAAGGTCGTGCGCGGGACCTCGTCGAGCACGGCGAAGGTGTTCTTTGCGTAGGGCAGGCTGGCGACGCGTGCCGCTGGGCTGCTGCTGGTGATCACGAGCGCGCTGTCGTCGGAGTAACGCGTCTCGACGCCGGCGAGGTCGACCCGCAGGCAGGCGTCCACGAGCCGGGTGAGCCCGGCGGGGAAGGTGAGCAGGTACTCCGGGCCGCGCGCGCGCCCGGCGCCGCGACCCGTGCGCTTCGGTCCTTGCCCCCCGATGCGCCGTCCGTCGCGCGATCCGCTCATGGCAACGATCTTGCCAGACGGCCTCCGCATCGCCGGCGCTTCCCCGGACCGTGCAGCCGCCTTCGGCGGAGGGAGCGGCTAGCGTTGGCGCGGGCGGAGCGGGAGAACTGGAGGAGCGCGCGACGTTGGGTCTGCTGGTCCCCCGGCTGGGAGGATGGGACAACAAAGCATGGCGACGCTGCTGGGCGATGCCGCCTACACCGCCGCGTCGTGGCTGTCCGAGGAACGGATGCTTCTATGGGTTTGACCTCGTTCGACGGACATCGCTTATCCGGCTTGTGCCGCGGTGGTAGTCCGGTGCTCGAAGGCTACCGGGCTAATATTGCCGAGAGCGCTGTGACCGGCGGCAGTTGTACACGGCCTCGGTCCACTCACTCAGAGCGAGGATTGCGGCAGCTCGGGTCGTGGAGACGTTTTGATGGTAGTACTCGGTCTTCAACGTGGTCCAGAAACTCTCCTGCTTCTGTAGGCATCTCGGACCTGGCGCGCGCGAGGACCGAGCGGCCGGCTTGACTCGTCCAAATCACGTTTTCCAGCCGTGGACAAGTCCGGGTGGGAGCTCACGGGCGGGTCGCCACGTAGACCACCGTGGGCGGAAGCACGCGAGGACCCCCGCGGCCTGGTGCAGTGCCCCGGTAGAGGAACCGGCTACGGGAACACTCAGGTCAGCAGCGGTGGCGGGCCGGGAGCGTCCCGCAAGACGCGCCCGCAGATGTGCCCTGTCATGGCCCGCTATCCGCGACACCTCCGGCGGCCGGCTGGCGGGCAAGCACGTTCGTAGCCGACAATGCGCCAGAGGCAGTCCTTTGCCGGGAGTCTCGCTGAGTAGTGCAGTGCATACGCATGCCCTGTGCGTGCATAGGCAAGACCGCATCCGACGGCGACATCGACGTGCCGGCCGCCGCAGAACCGCAGCTCAGTGGCCGCCTTCCACCGAGCACACCCTGCATACGCATGCCCTACGTAGGCTGATAAGGCCCCGAGAAACTCGGATCTTCGACACGAGTCCCAGCGCGAACCCGCTGGTCAGGGCGTTGTGCATACGCAAGAGTGCGCGAAGAACCAGCGGAACTAGTGGCGGGGGTTGGATTTGAACCAACGACCTTCGGGTTATGAGCCCGACGAGCTACCAGACTGCTCCACCCCGCAAGATGCAGTATAGAGCGAGCAACCTGGCGGGACGGCCGACCGGCACACATGAGGGCTCAGCCTGTTGCCTTGTCCGGTCAGCGTTTCTCCTCGGAGCGGGAGACTGGCCCACTCTCCGGCGGGTGCCGGCCCACCGGAACGTCCGCTGCTGCTTCCCCGGGGCGGCACCAAGCTGGGGAGGGCAGCCCCCAGGCGGTCCCAGCCCTGACCCCCTGACCCCTTGGCCGTGGCGCACGTAGGCCCGGGGCCGTCCCAGACACCGAAAGCCCTACGCGGCGATGCCCGACGAGCCGCTGTGGCCGGAGCTGCCCTTGCCAGTGGCCGTGCGTCCGGACTTGGCCGGCGTCGCGGCGGCATGGCTTGCCGCGGCGGCGAGAGAAGCGTCCAGGCTGCTCGCCTTGGACAGAAGCGACTGTGCCTGGTTCACCTCCGCCTGGTACCCGGCCAAGTTGCCGCTCCGAAGATCGGCCTGGCCCTGACCAAGTGCTGCCGACGCCTGTGTGACCAGCGATGCCACTTGCGGCGGCAGAGCGGTGGTCGGCTTGGACGATCCGGACGTTCCCGTGGACGTGTTCAGATGCGAACCGAAAGTGACGTTCAGCGCCTGGGCAAGGGTGGGCTCCATGGTGACGGTGTTGCCGAGCACCACTATCACCTCCTTCACCTCCGGCAGTGGGTTTTGGGCGGAGGAGACGTACAACGGCCTGACGTACAGCAGCGACTGGCCGACGGGCACCAGCATCACGGTTCCCTGGGTGACCGTCGAACCGTGCTGGTCCAGCAGGCTGATCTCCGACGACACCGCCGTGTTGTCGTTGATCTTCGCGTTCACCAGGCTGGGGCCGTCGATCTGCTGGCCGCTGGGAGTGACGTAGGCCGTCAGCTTGCCATAACTCCCGGGGTCGCTCCCGGCCACCAGGAATGCCGTCAGGTTCTGCTGCAGGTCGTTCCTGGAAAGCGGCACATAAGGCTCCAGCAGCACGAACGACGGCGAGGACGAACCCGGCAGCTGGACCTCGGCGTACTCCGGCTGCATCCTCGGCTGCTGGCCGTTCGGCAGCAGCGTCGCATTCCCCCCGTTGGGGGAGCCCGATCCGGGATCTGCGGACAGGGACCACGCGTTGCCGGCGTTGTAGAAGCCGACCGGGTCGACGATGTGGTAGCGACCGAACTCCGTCGCCTGAATGGTGAACATGTCCAGCGGGTAGCGGAGCTGTGCCTTGAGCGCCTGCGGCATGGCCGTGGCGGGCGTGAACATCTTGGGGAACGCAGCTTCGTAGGCCCGGATGATCGGATCCGTCGGGTCCCACACGTAGAACGTCATCTTGCCCGTGTAGGAGTTGATCAGCACCTTCACCGAATTGCGGATGTAGTTGAACGACCGGTTCGCCAGTGGGGCGTTGGCCGGAAGGGCGCTCGTGTTGGGCTGCTGTCCGTAGGGAAAGTGGCTGGACGTCGTGTACGCGTCCTGCACCCAGTAGATCGTCCCGTGGAGCAGCACCGGATAGGGCTGCGAGTCGAGCGTCAGGAACGGCGCCGCCTTGGCGACCCTGCTCGAGATGCCCCGCATGAAGATCACCCTGGACGTCGGCTTCACCTGGCCCGATATCAGCACGTTCAGGTCGCCGAAGCGCAGCGCGAACGCCGCCCTCCGGGCAAGCGACGACAGCTGCACCCCTCCGTTGCCCTTGTAGTGCGATTCCACGGTCGTACCGCTGGCCGACTGGTAGTCCATCTCCGGCTGACGGGTGTTGGCGATGACGAATCCCGGCTGCCCCGGTCCGTAGTACACACGGGGCTGGCCAAGGGTCGGGGCGCCCGGCTTGGACACCGGCGGCACGTCTCCCACCGAGAACGTCGGGTTTCCGTCCGGAGCCGCGCTGCTGGCAGGCGACACGACCGCTCCGTAGCCGTGCGTGAACTGCAGGTGCTGGTTCACCCAGGACGTAGCCGGCAGCTGGGAAGAGTTCACCTGCCGCGCTCCGATCACAACCGGTACCGTCTTGCCCCCCACCGTCAGCCGGTTCACCGCCAGGGAGTTGAACGTGTAGTACGACCGGATGTCCTGCAGCTTCTGGAACGTGGTCGCCGCATACGAAGGATCCCATATCCTCACGTCCGCCAAGCTGCGGGCCTGGCTCTCCAACTGGCTCGGAGTGACCGACTGGTTGGCGGCGAACGGCGCCGTCCGCACGTTGGAGATGCCGAGCGCATATCGCGTCGCCTGGATATTGCGAGGAATGTAGGGCAGCTCCTTCGACAGCTGCGACGGCAGGACGCTGAACCGCTCGACCAGCGCCGGATAGATCGAGCCCACCACCACCGATACCAGCAGCCACATTCCCACCGCGATCCCCGGCAGCACCCAACCCTGGCGCCTTATGTTCACGACCAGCACCGCGAAGGCGAACAGCGACACGATGACCAGCAGCGTCAGGGCCGGTAGCTTGGCGTGCACGTCCGCGTAGAAAGCCCCTTCTCTGTACCCTGCCGTGGACAGGTCCAGCGAGAACCGCTGCAGGTAGTAGCCGGCCGCCTTCACCAGGGCTATCAGTCCCAGCAGAACCGACAGATGCGCCTTGACATGAGGGCTGACACGGGGCCTCGAAGCCTGCGCTCCGATCCCTCCCGACAGGTACGACGCCGCCGCCACCGTCAGCGTCACCACCACCAGGGCCGCCAGGGACCAGCTCACCAGGAAGGACAGGAACGGCAGCTTGAAGACGTAGAAACTGGCATCCCGGTGGAACTGCGGGTCCTTCAGCCCGAACGGGACCGAGTTGCGGAACAGAATCCAAGCACGCCACTCCGCCGACGCCCCCGTCCCCACCAGCAGGGCCAGCAGAAGCGACACGGTCGCCCGCACCAGCCGGGCCCGGGGCGCTACCAACGCCCTGTACCTCTGAACCAGCTCGTCGTCGGCCCCCGTTCCGAACGACCGCATCGCGAACCAGTCGACGATCCCCAGGTTCACGTAGGACAGAACGAAGAACACCACGACGAACACGATCCCGAGGCCCAGCTTCGCCCCCAGCACCCCGGACCAGACGCTCTGCAGTCCCAGCGTCCTGAACCACAGGTAGTTCGTGTAGAACACCGCTATGCCGTGCAGCGAAGTGAGCAGCACGAAGGCGGCCACTGCTCCAAGAACCACCAGCAAACGTCCCCTGCCGGACCTTTCGGGTCGCTTGGAAATTCCCATGGCACTACGCACGAGGGACGAGCCTACGTCAGTGAGGGGCGCAGGAGGCAGCGACATCCGGCGTGCGCAGGCGGGTGAGCCTGGCCGGTGGGGAAGGCGGCCCCTTTCGGCGTGTCCGGCGCCAGGGCGTTGTCCTCGCAGTCGGGACAGCCACCTCCGGCGTCCCGCACGACCCACCGCACCGAGCAGCCTTCCGGCATCGCCATGAGTGCGGCCTCGGAGAAGACCGCAAGCGAGGAGTCCCACACCAGAAGATCCAGCCGATTGCCCCTCCACTCCCGGTAGACCGCACCCAGAGCCGTCGCCGCCTCCCGCTCGGCCACTCCGGTGGTAGGGGAACGCCCTGTGCCCTTCCCCTCCGAACAGGCGTCCAGGGCAGGCTCCAGCCGACCCCTGACAGCATCTGCGAGGGCGGCCGCGAGCGAGCCGGCTGCCAAACGCACCGCCCCGTCCCCTGGCGGCGGCTGATCGGCCAGCTGATGGGCAGCGGTGTCTACCAGGGAACTGCCGTACGCCCAGCCGTCGCGCCATGCGCGGGAGAAAGAGGACGCAAGGCACCTCAGGTAGCGGTCCGCTTGCTCCGAACGAGCGCCAAGCAGCCCTTCCACTCCTCCCACGCCGTTACGCAGACGGTCCAGCGCCGAGTTCTGCTCGTCCTGCAGACAGCGCTTCAATCGCCTGACCGCCGAGGAGGCCGACGCCTGAGCTGCCGCATCGCGGTTGTCCAGGGCCAGCGAGTCTGCGTCCTTTCCGGTCGCACTTTCGCCCCCGCCGCCGACGCCGCCCTGCTCCCCGGAGCGGAGGGCACTCCCCGCTTGGTCGATCGCTACCTCCTGGCCGCCACCGTCATCGGTGACTGCCTCGCGGCACCTTTCGTCCGAACCGTCCTCGGCATCCCCCGGCACCATGGCGTCCGGCGCAAGTTCTGCCAGCGTGGTGCGGGCCCGCTCGACCTCTTCGGCCCGCGTAGCCCTTATCCGCTCGAACAGGGCGTCCACCTCTCGGGTGCGCCGGCTGTCCAGCGCGGATGCCGACTCCGCGGACGTGCCCCGGGCCCGTCGGGGCCGGCCATCACCCGTGCCCCCCGTCACGCCCACAACCGCGGCCTCCCCCTGCCGTTTGGCCGATCGTCCGGATCGCCCCCGGCGGACAGCCACCACCTCCGCAGCCGCCTCCGGACGCACCAAGCTTTCGGTCCCGGCAGCTGGGACCGTCTGCTCCCCTGTGCGAGGTCCCGCTTCTGTCGGCTCCGGCCCTGCCTGTTCCTCGGGCAGCACCTGGTCTCCGCCTGCGTCACCGTTGACCGGGAGCCCGTCCGACGACGTCGCCTCGGGATCGGCGAGCGGCTCCGGCTCCCCACTCTGCCCGCCGGCGCCTGGAGCCCCCTGCCCCTGCTCCTGCTCCTGCTCCTGCCCCGATTCGCTTGCCCTCCCTTCGCTCGACGACTCCGCCCTGGAGCCATCCACGGGCTGAACAGGTCCAGAGAGGACACCTTCGTGACCGCCATCTCCGGTCGGCTCGTCCACCCGACCGCCATCTCCGGTCGGCTCGTTCACCCCGCCGCCATCTCCAGTCGGCTCTCCCGCCTCGCCCGCCTCTGGACTGACGGGCTGGTCGACGTGGACCGCCGCCGGCTCCGGCTCCGGTACTGCGTCCGGGGACACGGGCACGGAGAACCGGTTCGTGGCCACTTCGGCTGCAGCGCGAGCGTCGGCCTCCGCCCTGCTCAAGCTCTCGTCGATCCGGTCCAGAGACGAGCGTGCGACACGAATGGAATCGAGGAGGCTCTCCTTGCCGGCACGCAGCACCTCAACTTGCACGTGCAGGACCTGGCGGCGCCGGGTCAGCTCCCCGAGCACGCCGGCACGCATCTGCTGCGCCTCGCGCAGCGCTTCACGTCCCTGCTCGCGAGCCTGTGCCAGAAGCACTTCGGACTCCGCCCTGGCAGCCTCCAGAATCTTGTCGCCTTCAGCTTCCGCGGCTCTGCGGATCTGCCCTGCGACCAGCTCAGCGGCCTCCGTCCTGCTGGCCATGACCGACTCCGCCTCCGCCAAGGCCCTGTGCGACTCCGCCTGCGCCTCGTCCAGCAATTGCGCCGCATGCTCGCTCGCACGTGCGCGTATCTCTCGGGCCGCTTCTTGAGCGGTGTGCAGAACTCTCGCCGTCTGTTCGCCCAGGGCCGCCATGAGCGTCTCCTCGTCCAGGCGGCGGGCCTTCTCCAGCTCCTGTTCGGTACTGCCCAACTTCTCGGCCAGCTGCTCTTCGCGCAGCCGATGGCGTTCCAGTTCTCTGGCCACCCGTTCCTGGTAGTCCTTCACCTGACGGACGTCGTATCCGCGCAGCACCGTTCGGAACTGCGGATCCTGTGAAGGAGACTGACCTTCCTGTACCGTTGGCGACGCCTCGACCACCGAAGAGCCCGTTCCGTCCGACGTTTCTGCCACAGGGGAAGCCTACGACGAGTGGGCAGGCGTGGGAGGGACCGGGTCCGGAGCTTCGGCTGGCAGGTGGACGGCCATCCGGGAACCTGCTCCGACCATGGAGTCGCAACTGACCCAACCTCCGTGACTCTCCGCCACGCGTCGCACCAGCACCAATCCGAGGCCGAGACCGCCGAACGCCCTCGTATCGGAGGAGTCCCCCTGCACGAACTCCCCGAACGCGGCCGCAGCCTCCTCGGCCGTCATTCCCTTGCCGCTGTCGACCACGGTCAGTGCGACGCCTCCTTCGTTGGCCGACCGAGCGCCCACCGATACGCGGCCGCCCTTGGGGGAGAACTTGACCGCATTGTCGACCAGCTCGTCCAAGGCGAGGGCCAGCCAACGGCGGTCGGCGAGCACGGGAGGCAAAGGCTCCGGAGGCGGCTCTCGCACGACTCGTTCTCCCTCGGGCCGCCCCTGCCATCGAGCGACGGCATCCGACACCACCTCGTCCAGGTCGAGCGGCGAGGGCTGAAGCGCGACTCTGCCTGCCCCGGTGGCCGCTACGAACTCCAGCAGCTCGACCGTCCTTCCGATCCGTTTCGCCTGTTCCAGGATCTGGCCGTGCCAGTCCCTCATGCGGTCGGGAGAGACCTGATGGCGGGTCAGCAGATCCGCGAACCCGACGATGCCGGTGAGCGGAGTGCGGAGCTCGTGACCGATCCGAGACAGGAACTCGGTCTTCATCCTTTCCATCTCCCTCTCTCCCCGCAGGTCTCGCAGTACGTACACGGCGCCGTCGACGCTGCTGCCGACTCCCTCGAGCGACGCGCCGAAGCAGGTGACCGGAACCGGCTCCCCCGTGGCGGGCTGCACGAACGCGTCGAACCTGCTGCCCATCTCCGTCGCCAGTTCGTCCAGCGAAGCGGACTTTGCAGTCCCGCTCTCGTCGACCAGTGCCACCACGTCGGTCAAGCTCCGCCCCACCACGTCCGAGGCCGACATCTTCAGCAATGTCTCTGCGGCAGGGTTGAAGTCGGTCACTACTCCTGCCGCGTCGACGGCCACCAAGGCATCCTCCATGGCACTGACTACTGCTTCGAGCCGGCCGCGCAGCCGTGCTTCGTCCTCTGCTGCCATCTGCAGGGCTGACGTCTTGTCCTCGATCGATTCCGCCATTGCGTCGAACGCAGTGCCCAGCGAGCCGATCTCGTCGTCGGCCACCAGTCCCGACCGGACGGCGATCCCACCCTCTCGCACTTCGCCGAGAGCGGTCGTGAGACGACGCAACTTCGAGCCGACTCCCTCTCCGACCAGGCCAGCGGCGACCAGGGCCAGCACGGTACATCCCATTGCGATCACGAAAAGAGTTCCGAACAGCGCGTTCTGGGCTGCGGCGACCTGGGCTGCCGACTCGATCGCCACCACCGCCGTTCCGGAGGTGCCAGGTGGATGACCGATGGGCACGACCCACAAGTAGTAGTTTCCGCTCCGCCCCCGATCGGGAGCGTTGGTGGCCAGCGCTGCGTCGATCATGCGGGAGCCGTGCAGTGGCCGGCTTGCCGGTCCGGCGCTCGAAGCCACCCCGGATCGACTCGCGACGGCCAGGGATATGCCGGTATCCGAATGGCTCGCCCCGGTCAGGTAGGACGTCCCGATGGGCACGGCAAGGACCGCTGTGCCACGAAGCGAGACACCGCTGCCAGTGGTCGCCCGAACGTCGGGCACTGCTCCGAACGCCAGCACCCGGCCCCCGACGACCGTCACGGCTGCCGCCTCGCTGTGCCGGCTGGCCGCTTGGCTCACCACCGGAGTGGAGGCCAACGCCTCCGGAGCGACCCCGAGCGCCGGAGAACCGGCCAGTCCTCCCGTTGCCAGCACGCTTCCGGCGGGTGACACCCAGATCGACGCGTACTTGGGGAAGTACCGCTGAGAGTACGCTTTCACAGCCTCGGAGATACAGGGGCTGGTGGGTCCGGCCGTGGGACAGCGGATGCGAGTGTAGCTCTCGACCAGCTGCACGAAGAGATACGCCGAGCTCTGCGCGTCCTTCGAGAGGCCGACGATCGACGTCGCCGCCCCGTTGGCGGCGGCAGACAGTCTCTGGTACGCCTGGTTCCGAGCAGTAGTCTGCACGATCGCCGACAGCGCCACAGAGAGCAGGAGCACCATCGCCATCAGCGACACGCCCGCGGCGGTGGCGACACGTGTGGCGACCGCTCGGCGCCCGGACCGGACCAGTGCCGTGCCTATCGCGGCGCTGGCCAGGTCGAGCCCGACGAAGTAGCCGACGGCCGGCCCCTCGGCGAACCCGGCTGCCACCACAGCAGCCTGAACTGCCAGCCCGCCCCACCACAGCCACCGGTCGATCCACCCACGGCCACCGGCCCAACTGCCCACGGCGGGCCCCAGCGCCAGCAGCACCGTCGCCAGCGCCCTCAAGGCGCCGACCAGGTACGAGGCCGAACCGGAAGCCGGGAACGTCCTGTCGGCGAAGGCCGCTGCGCCGAGAGCGACGAAGCCCGCCACCACCACCGCTCGGGTCTGGCGGCTCAGCCTGTCGGAGCTGCCCCCGAACCAGATCACCGCCACTCCGCCGGCTGCCACCATGAACGTCACGAAGTCGCTGGTGAACCGGACCTCGGCCTGCCAATCACCCAGGTTCAACAAGCCGTCGCCCTCCTCCGCCTACGAGCTTCTCCGTCGGCGGCTTCCACCAGGTATCTTCTCTCGAGTCACTACTCGTGCGGCAAGGGTGCCCGTTCTCCAGCCCACGCCCCATACGTCCGATTGGCAAACATTACGGCGATTATGACCTCTAAATCCACAGGGTGGTCGCCAAAGGGCCGTCGTCGCGAGTCGGCTCGCATCGAAAGATGCCCCAGGACCGCCGTTCCTTGCCCGCCCGAGGCCGCGTGACGCCGAGCTGCGACAGGCCCCACGGTACTTCTTCGGCACCTGCCGCCAGCCCTCCAGGCGGCACCGGAGCACTCGCCTCGGGGGAGGAAACGGCCGGCCCACGATGCTGCTCGGAGAGGGGTTCCGAACTGAGCATCGTGCTGGCGGGCCATCTCGGCGAGGCTGCGAAGGCGGAGGCTGCGCTCGCCGATCCGAGTGCTGCGGTCCGCGCTGCCGCCCTTTCCGCACTGCGAAGACTGGGTCGCCTCTCCGGATCGGCCCTCCGGCAAGCTTGCCGGGACAGCGACGCGACGGTCCGCAGAAGGGCCGCCGAGATAGCGGCCGGGGTCCGGAGCGTGCCCTTGGGCAGTCTCCTGCACGACCCGGACCCTCTCGTTGCCGAGATGGCGGCATGGGCCGCCGGGGAGCAGAGGGACAGCGGAGCGGTGAGAGCGCTGGCCGCCATGTGCGTCGAGCACAGTGACCCGCTCTGCCGTGAGGCTGCTGCTGCCGCTCTCGGAGCGATAGGCGACCCGAGAGGCCTCGATGCGATCCTGGCCGCCCTCTCCGACGTAGCCACAGTCAGGCGCAGGGCGGTCCTTGCCCTCGCCCCCTTCGAAGGACCGGCGGTCGAGCTCGCTCTGCGCACCTCGGCGGCCGACAAGGACTGGCAGGTGCGCCAAGCTGCCGAGGACCTTCTGGACCCTTGACCGCCGCAGCCCGGAGTCGTCGCCCACGGCGCTCGACGGCTGTCGGCCGCCAAGAAGCGGCGTTGCCGTCGGCCGAGCCGCGACATACGGGCTGGCCCCCTTCGCGTGGAGGGCGCCGGGCGGGCGGCGAACCGGGTGCGTGCCGAGTCGTCGTCCTGCAGCGCCGGAGCCGGCAGCCACGGCTCGCAGTCGTGCTCACGGGCTGGTGGCTGCCAGAAGCTCCCGCCACCGGTCGAAATCCTCCAGGCACACCGCCGCACCTCGGATGACGGCCCTCTCGGGCTCGTCGACCACCCGACACGGCAGCGCTGTCGCACTGGCAAGCACGCGACCGAGAGCCCGGCTCCGGGCACCTCCTCCGACCAGGTTCATGCCGCCCTTCAGCAGGTCGTGGGCCAACTCCCCCGGCGCGTCGGTCACCGCTTCGGCCACTGACCGGGCTATGGAGGCGAAGCTGGGCGCCATCGCACCGGCGACCTCGGAACGTTGGAGGAGCAGGTCTCGCACCGCGCCGTCGGACAGATCCCGTCCGACCACGTGGATGCCGGGAAGTCCCGGTGCCTCCCCCTGCGAAGCGTCCGCCGGTCCCCCGGCGACGGATGGTCCCCGAGATCCGTCTCCCGACCAGATTCCGTCTCCCGATCGAATTCCGTCTCCCGATCGGAGGTCGTACGCCGAGCCGCCGACTGCGGACCTCCGATCCGGAGGGTCGTCCTGCGTGATCGCCAGCTTGGCGCGGGCGATCACGTCCCGGCCCACCAGCGCACCATGGCGCGTCCGGATATGGGCGGCGAGCGCGGCGTCCACGTCGTCCCCTCCCACCGGCGCCCGCCGGTATGCGACGACGGAGCCGAGGCACACGACGGCAGCCTCCGTCTTTCCCGCCCCGAGGTCCACCACCATCTGACCGAGTGGCTCCGCTACGTCGAGGCCCGAACCGAGAGCCGCCGCCATCGGCTGCTCCACGATCGCCACTTCGGAAGCGCCAGCGGCGAACAGCACCTCCTCCAGCGCCCTCCGCTCGATCGCCGTCCCTGCGGACGGCGTGCAGGCGACCACGCGGAGCTTGCCCAGTCCCGAGCGACCTCTGCGCAGCACCGACTTGAGCATCCGCCGTGCCAGCTCGAACCGGGAAATGGAGCCATGATGAACCGGCCGCTCGAGCACCACATAGCCCGGAGCACGGCCGACCATCGGCAGTGCCCTGCTGCCGAACCCCACAACCTGGCCGGTCGAAGCGTCGACCGCCACGACACTGGGCTCCTCCCAGAGGGTGCCGTCTGCCCCGTAGAAGACGCGGGTCATGGACGTCCCCATGTCCAGCGCCACGCCGGTACCCAACTCAGCTCCTCTCGGCGCCGGACCGCTCCGGCGTCCGGGACTTGAGAGCCCTCATGCCGTGCGCGAAACGCTCGACATTGGATTCCACAGTCGGAGAGCGGTGCCGGAAAGCGACGATCACGGAGACCACCGAAGCGAAGGCAACCGCTCCAAGGAGGTACGCCAGATTACTCATGGGACGCCGCAATGCGAACCTGGTCCGGCGCCACCGCCCTGGTGCCCCAGTCCGAGCCGCCGCTCCAGAACTCCTTTTTCCATATCGGCACGGCGCTCTTGAGCGTGTCGATGCAGTAGGACGCCGCCGCGAACGCCTCCGGTCTGTGCGGTGAGGACACTGCCACGACGACGGACGCCTCCCCAACCTCGAGACGCCCGATCCGATGCAATATCACGACTCTTCCCAGTTCCGGCCAGCGCCGCCGTGCAGCAGCCGCAATCGAGCCCATCCGCTCCACGACCCTCTCTACGAAAGCCTCGTACTCCAGTGCCACGACTCCCTCACGACCGTCCGCGTGGTCGCGGACGGTCCCGACGAAGCAGACCACCGCACCACAGCGAGCCTGCACCACCCACTCCGGCGCCGTCCCGACGGGCAGCGGCGCCGTCCCGATGTCGATCCAGTCGTCGCCGTCCGAGGGGGGGTGCTCCATTGGACACGATCGTACGCCGTTCCAAGGTCCACCCAACGGCACGCCACGAGGACGCCGCCCGGTGGGGCGCCGGTCGGGGCGCCGGGAATCCGCAGCCGCTGCTGGCTATCCTTCGGGGGTGGGGACAGTAGACCCTCTATCCGAGGATCCATTTGGGGACGACGATCCTCCCGAGCGCCCGCGCCGTCCGCCGCTTCCTCAGGACGACCGGCTGTGGCGCCATCCCTCGGAGATCGGCCGAGCGATGTCGCTGCCGGTCGCCGGGAAACGCAACCGCTCGCGAAGCACGACCGCGGCGGCGGTCGTCGGTCTCGTGGTGGGGCTGTTCACGGCTACCGCCGTGATGGTCGTGTCGACGACGCTGCTCGGCGGCGGCCGTCCGGCTCCGCAGGTGACCACAACCCGGCTGACCACGCCGACACCCCGAGTCTCCATCGACAAGGTGCTCGTGCAGAGCGCCGTTGCCCGGGTCGCGCCTTCGGTCGTCTCGGTGGTTGCCAGGTCTTCGAAGGGCAAGTTGATAGGCAGTGGCCTCGTCGTGTCATCCAACGGGCTGATATTGACGGCCTCCGGTCTGGTGGGCGCCCATCGGCACATCTCCGTGGCGGTTCCGGGGCGAGGTGTGTTCAGGGCGGTCGTAAAGGCAAGCGACCGGGAGACCGGTTTGTCCCTGGTCGCCATCCCGATCAGGGGACTGCCCCCGGCGCCTCTTTCCGCTTCCACTCCGAAACCCGGCCAGCTCGTGATGGCCATGACGTCGGGACACCACCACGGACTCTCTGCCCGGGTGGGCGTGGGGTCCGTCCGCTCGGTCGGGCAGCCCTTGCCGCTGGCGAACACCGTGCTGATCGACACGACTCAGGTGGACGTGCCGATGGCCCCCAACGGAGCAGGCGGCGTGCTGGTGGACCGGGGCGGCTGGATCGTCGGAATGACGTTGGTCTCCAGCAGTGGAGCGAACGGAACCCTGACGACCGCCATCCCGGCTTCCCTGATAGGCCAGGACGCGGTACAGCTCTCCAGGCTCGGCCACCCTCTGCGCGGCTGGCTGGGAGTGATGGGCGTCGCCGCGCAGGTGGTGCCGAGCGACGGGCGTCCGCCGACGATCGTGGGGGTGAAGGTCACCAGGGTGCTAAAGGACAGTCCCGCTGCCGCTGGCGGTCTGCGCAGGGGAGACGTGATCGAAACGGTCGACGGACAGGCTGTCTCCAGCATGGCCGCCCTCGAGCAGGCCGTCCGGCTTCAGCCGCCGGGCGCGAAGGTCGTGCTCGAGGTGGCCAGGGCGAGCGGAGAGACAACCGTCTCGGCGGTGCTGGCAGAAGCCCAACACTGACCGCGTGCACGCCTTCTAGCATGGCACCGTGAGCATACCGTACCCTTCGGGGGACAACCCGTTCCAGAACATGCTCGCCGACTTGATGAAGCTGCTCAACCAGGGCGGACCCAGCCAATGGGACATGGCACGGCAGCTCGCTACGGCTGTTGCCGGCGACGGGGCGGCGGACCCGAACGTCGATCCGCTCGATCGGATCCGCTTGGAGGAGCTGGGACGGATCGCCGAGCTGAACGTGGCGGAGGTTACGGGTCTCGATCTGACCGGTGGCGGCCGGCCGCTGGTCATCCGGCCGCTCAGTCGCTCCGAGTGGGCGGTTCGCACGCTCGACTCGTGGCAGCCACTGTTGGAGCCGCTGTCGAACGCGTCCGGTGCGGCTCCGCTGCCTCACGGAGATGCGGAGAGCGACGAAGGGCTGACCAATCTGTTCGAGACGCTGAGCCGGATGGTGCGTCCGGCGATGCTGGGCATGCAACTCGGTTCGTCGGTGGGTCACCTGGCGCGCAGAGCGATGGGCCAGTACGACTTTCCGATACCGCGGGCGATGGCGGACGAGATAAGTCTGGTGCCGGCCAACCTTGCGGCTTTCGCCCAGGACTGGAGCCTGCCGGAGGACGACCTGAAGATGTGGGTGTGCGTGAGCGAGATGGCACATCACGCCGTGTTCCGCCTGCCTCATGTGAGATCGCGTTTCGAGGAGCTGCTGACGACTTACGTGGCCGGTTACACGCCCGAGACGTCCGGCATCGAGCAGCGGCTGGCCGAGGTGGACCCGACGGACCTGTCGAGCCTGCAGGAGATCATGGGTGATCCGACCGGTCTCATGCGTGAACGGGAGAGCGCCGAGCAGACCGCGGCCAGGGAGCGACTGGAGGCGGCAGTCGCGGCGCTGGAAGGGTACGTGGACCACGTGACCGACGCGGTGGGCAGCCGCGTGATCGGGTCGCTGGGCCAGCTGATCGAAGCTCTGCGACGGAGGAGGGTCGACAGGGACGCAGGTGAGCGATTCATGGAACAGCTGTTCGGCCTGGAGCTGGACCAGGCGCAGTTCGATCGTGGCACCACGTTCGTCCGCGGAATCCTGGACCGTGCCGGAGAAGAGGGGCTCTCGAAGCTGTGGAGCCGCCCGGGCTCCATTCCTACGCCGGCGGAGGTGGTCGCCCCTGGACTGTGGCTGGAGCGGATCGCAATCGAATCGTGACCGGTCAGCGCCGACCGATTCGCCGAGGGGCTTGCAGGGATCTCAAGGGCGCCTTGGTCGCTGCCGATATGCAGGCATGGCCGACCTGTCCAAGGTTCTGGAGCAGCTCTACGGATCGACCGGACAAACCGGATCCGCCGGCAAGGAAGCGGGCGATGAAGTGCCCGTCGGTCCAGAACCAGTAGAGGCGAGGCACGCGGAGCGCTTTTCGCGCCCCGAGGCGCCCGCTTGGGCCAGCGACGAACGGCTGGATGCCGCCTTCTCCCGCTGGAACGGAGATGCTGCCGACAAGCCGGAAGGAGCGACGCAGGCTGCCCGGAACGGCCGCGGCACCGCTCGCCCTGCCGCGACGGAGCCGGCGTTGGAGAGCGGGCAGGAGGTTCTGGCATCAATCGAGTCGGCGGACCCGCGAAGCACCGTGGACGAGGCGGAGATGATCACCGCACCGGTGCCCCTGCTCGTCCTGGACGACGCACCGTGGCAGCGGAGCGACGACGACATCCTGCCGGCAAACGGAACCCGAAGGCAGCGAGCCGGAAGACGGTTCGAAGGTGCGAAGCTGTCTGCGAGCGTCCCGAGGTCCCCCGGCAAGCGCGGGATCGGTCGCCGATCTCGCTGAGGGCGGTCTGCAGGAAGCGGATGGTGTCCGATCAGGGCGTGATCGCCGACGCGACCGTACGAAGGGAGGCAACGGTCGCCGGTGTCCCGCGTCGGTCGCCGGTGTCCCGCGTCGGTCGCCGGTGTCCCGCGTCGGTCGCCGGTGTCCCGCGTCGGTCGCCGGTGTCCCGCGTCGGCC
Organism: Actinomycetes bacterium; assembly: GCA_021795215.1. GTDB lineage: Bacteria > Actinomycetota > Acidimicrobiia > Acidimicrobiales > JAKAOS01 > JAJYPS01. Next base: position 17,372 of record JAJYPS010000010.1, on the reverse strand, counting down.
GCCGACCTCGGACGCCGTCAGAACCCGGTGCTCTCCGGCACCCCCAGATCCCACTCCAACATGAGCTGCTCCCGCTCGGCGTCCCGGACGACCCGCTCCCGGTTCCGGCGGAACTGAGGATCGTGCGGAGGAAGCAGGACTAGTCTCGCCAGAGCCCTCTGGCGGAACTCCTCGATAGCGGCGCGGTCCCCGCTGATTCCATGTACCTCCCAGTGGGGAGCGACCGGCCCGAGGTACACCACTCGCACTTGTCCCCTCGGGGCCAAGTCGCTTCGCATCCCGTCGGCAAGTTGTGACATCTGATCTCCTCCACGTCGGGCTCCGGCAACAACGCCTGCTCACAGCAAGCACGGCTCACAGCAAGCACTCAGGCCCGTTCTCTACCGTATGTGCAACGGCAGCGTTGACAGTACAGGGCGGGTTCTGCGGCGGTGCGGGACAGATGGTTGTGGCGACACGACCCGGGGAACATGCAGCACTGGCCGTGCTGCTCCAGAACCGGGCCTGCCGGCACAGCCCCCAGTGAGTGGAGGTTAGGACCCAAATGGAGTTGGACTGGATGGCTCAAGGCAAGTGCAGAGACCTCCCGCCGTCCCTGTTCTTTCCGAGCGACGGAGTCGGAGTCGAAGTTGCCCGAAAGATCTGCGCCGAGTGCTCCGTCAGGGAACAGTGTCTCGAGTATGCCGTCTCGCAGCGGATAGATCACGGCGTCTGGGGTGGCGCCTCGGAACGCGAGCGGCGGCGCATCGCTCGACGGAGGCGCTTGCAGGCGGCTGGGCGGACGGCGGTCGAACAGTAGCGCTCTTCCGAAGCAGACTCTGTTCCGAAGCAGACTCTGTTCCGAAGCAGCCTCGGTTCCGAAGCGGCACAGCGCGTCACTTCGGAACCGAAGGTGCTGGCGCCCTGGGCAGGGCCAAGCTGCCTGGTCCACCTGGTAGAACTATCGAGCCATGGTTCCGCCGCTGGAATGCGTCGTCAACGTGAGCACGGCTGACGGAGAGGTGGTGGACGCTCTGGCGGGTGCCACGGGCACCGCTCTGCTGGACGTCCACACGGACGGGGACCACAACCGAACCGTCTTCACGCTCGCCGGTCCGACAGTCGAGATGGCGGTCCGGTCGCTGACCCGAGTCGCGACGACGACGCTGGACATCAACCTCCACTGCGGTGCCCATCCGCGTATCGGCGTGGTCGACGTGGTGCCGTTCGTCCCGCTGGACGGTTCGGACCTGGCGCAGGCATTGGCAGCCCGAGACTCTTTCGCTCTTTGGGCGTCCGCCGAGCTCGACTTGCCATGCTTCCTCTACGGACCAGAACGGCAGTTGCCCGAAGTCAGAAGATCCGCCTTCACGACTCTGAAGCCCGACCAGGGGCCGTCCGAACCGCATCCGACCGCGGGTGCGGTGGCCGTCGGCGCAAGACCTCCGCTGGTCGCTTACAACCTTTGGCTGGACTCCTCCGACGTGGCTACGGCACGCCGGATCGCAGCCGCCATACGCCGCCCGAGCTTGAGGACGCTGGGCCTGGATCTGTCCGGCCGACCCCAGGTGTCCACCAATCTGCTGCAGCCGTTGGACATCGGACCTGCCGAGGTCTACGACCTGGTCGCGGCAGCCGCTCCGATTGCGAGGGCCGAGCTGGTCGGCCTTCTACCGGAAGCCGTGCTGCGCCGCATTCCGTCGGAGCGGTGGCAGCAGCTCGACGTGGCGCAGGAACGCACCATCGAGCTGCGGCTCGAGCGTTCGGGCCAACATGGCTGGCCCGCTTGACGGACCGGAATACCCTGCCGGCCACGTCAGTTACGGAAACCCGGTTCTCTCGCCGCCTCTCGGATCAGGAGGCACTTGCGCGGTGAAGTGCCGTGGCAGCAGCCCTCGCCCTCCGCACCCGGCGCCGCTCCCGCTCCGACATCCCGCCCCATATACCGAACTTCTCCCCCTTCGAGATGGCATAGTCGAGGCACTCCTCTCTCACGACGCATCCCCGGCAGACCTCTTTCGCCTCACGGGTCGACATGCCGCGCTGGGGGAAGAACAGGTCCGGTTCCACTCCCATGCAGTTCGCCTTCGCCAGCCACTTGCGTTCCTGGTAGTCGCCCAGCAGGACCTCGATCTGGTGCACGGGCCGCTCCCCTCTCGTGCCATCCATGTAGTTACACCAGTGGCATCTTTGCGCATCCTGGCGCTAGGCGCAAGCGGTACAAGCGGTATGAACCGTGCAAATGGCTAATTACCCGAATCGCTGACCGTCGCAGAAAGCCGTCGCAGAAAGATGGACAGGGACGGCAGCCTGGTTGCGATGGACCCGATCCGGTGGCCGTGCAAATCGCTAACGGAGTGTCATCTACTCCGAGACCTGGTGAAGTCGGCCACCAGCTCGAAGGCGAGGGACGAAGCGCGGCCACCGAAGACCCGCCCGCCGTTGATCCGGCTCAGGCGATCCACGAAATGCACCAAGTCGGCCGTCGAGTCCAGCATGAAGCTGTTGATGACGATGCCGTCCCGAGTGGCGGCCCTCGCTTCGGCGAACGTCGCTTCGACCGTCTCGGCCGTCGCAGGATAGTTGAACACCACGCCCCCGGCCGGACCTATGTGCGCGGTCGGTTCGCCGTCCGTGATCATCAGCACCTGCTTGACCCCGGGGCGCCCGGCGAGCATCCGTCGAGCGAGTCGAAGGCCGTGCTGGATGTTCGTACCGTACGCGTTGTCCCAGGTGAGTGCCGCCAGAGCACCGGGCGCAAGCTCCCGAGCCTGCTCCGAGAAACCCACCAGGCCCAGGTAGTCGCGGGGAAAGCGGGCCGACACCAACGTCTGCAGAGCGAGCGCCGCCTTCTTGGCCACGACGAAGTTGTCTCTGGCCGGCATGGACAGGGACAGGTCGATCATCAGTACCGTCGCCGAGCTCGAGGTCGGCCGTCGGGGATGCACCTCGAAGTCCGACGGGGCGATCCTCACCGGCACACCGGAGCCGACCCTGCGCACCGCGTTGGCGATAGTCCGGTGCAGGTCCAGATCGAGCACGTCACCGAACTCGTAAGGTCTGCTGAAAAACTCGACCGGCCTTCCCTGTCCGGCCGAGGATCCGGCGTGCCGCCCGATCCGGTCCCTGCCCCGCGTGGAGAGCACCTGCAGGAGCGCCCGTTCGCCCAGCCTTCTGGCACCCGCAGGGCTGAGCACCAGGCGGCTCCCGGCGTCGGACGCCAGGCCGCCCTGCACCAGCACCTCTTGGACCGTCGACAGCGCCTGGAGGGCCGATGCGGCCTCTGGGCCCAGCATGCTCCGTACGTCGTCCAGGTCCACACCGGCAAGGTCGGAAGGGACGGTGACCACCCTGAGGCTCTTCTCCAGGGAATCGATACGAGCAAGCTCGGAGAAGACGCCCACGGCGCTGCCCAAGTTCAGCGGCTCCGTTCCGCCGAAAACGTAGCGACGCTCCCAGGGAAGTCCCGGGAAGCAACGGCGCGCAGCATGTCGCAACCGTTCCAGGGTCTCCTCCAGCCCACGCCGCGAGCTGCTCCCAGCGGCCACCTCCCGCAGCGCACGGCGAGCGGCAGGGGTCAACGAGTTGGGCAAGGCTTCGGCCGCTGCCATCGACCGGGCGAGCTCCTCGATCCGTTCGGCCGAGCCCTCCCCAGGGAGCCGTCCAGCGACGGACGCCTCCCCCGACGACCGGGTCCCGGAGTAGTCGGCGGAGGCGTAGTCCCGCGCCACAGCAGGCGTGTCCGACCCTGGCCGCACGTCCTTGCCAGCCGCCAGAAGGTCGGCGGAGCGCGCCAGCGACGCCACCATGTCAGCCGGATCACCGCCGGTGGCGTCGGTCGCCGCCATCCACTCCGCCAGCAGGACGGAGCTCAGCTGTGCCAGGCGGGAGCCGAACCGCCGCATGTGCTCGGCGGCTGGCAGCTCCTCCAACTCCTCGACCAGCTGCCGAAGGCTGTACCGGGCCAGTATCCGGCGGCGCTGCTCCGCCAACGTCTCCAGCATCCCGTCCAAGCCGCCCACCGGGCCCTGCGACGCCTCCCGCACGCCTCGGCGCATCAGTCCCTTCATCGCCGAGCTCAGGTCGGCGCCTGCCAGGACGTCGTCCGCCAGAGCCTCGAGCACGTCGCCCGCACCCAGCCGCGGGCGGTCGCCGAACCGTCTACTGGCGCAGTAGTACCACGACACCACGCTCGTCAGCCGGCCGCCCCGTAGGACGCCGCACCGGCCCGCTCTTCCCTTCCGATCGCCTTCGCCAGGTAGAGCCCCTCCAGGACGAGCTCCACCGCACTGGCCGTTTCCCCCGCCGACTTTCTCTGCCCCAACCGGTCCGCAGCATCCGCAAGGTCCGGCGCGGCGATCAGCGCTGCGTCGTAGGCGTCCGACCGCACGTTGTCCCCCGACTCCACCCTCAGGCCACGGTCGAATGCGGCGACGACACTGTCGAGGGAGCCGGCCGAAAAGTGGCTGCGAAAGACCTCCGCCGTGGCCGCACTCACCAACTTGGCCGCCACTTCGGCTTCGTCGGCCTCTTCCAACATCTCCAGCTCGATCTTGCCCGCAGTCGACGGCACCAGCGCGTGCAGGTCGCTCGGTCTCGGTACCACTTCCTTCTCACCCAGGATCAGCGCCCGACGCGCTGCGTTTGCCACGAGCGCCTCGTAATTGGCGATGCTCAGGCGGACCGACACGCCCGAGCGCTGGCTGACCAGGGGGCTGCAGCGGGCCAGCCTGCTGACCGTCACGACGATCGCCGCCATGAACTCCGGCATCGACACCGTCAGCCCGTCCAGTCCCAACGGACGGGCCTCCTGGCACACTATGTCGAGCTCCGTTCGGAGGTCGAGCGGGTAGTGGGTCCGAACCTGGGAACCGAACCGGTCCTTCAGAGGGGTCACGATGCGCCCTCGGTTGGTGTAGTCGTCGGGGTTTGCCGATGCAACCACCAGCACGTCGAGGGGAAGCCGAAACGTATGGCCGCGGATCTGGAGGTCCCGCTCCTCCAGCACGTTCAGCAGGGCGACCTGGATCCGCTCCGGCAAGTCGGGCAGCTCGTTGACCACGAAGATGCCGCGGTTCGCTCTCGGCAGCATGCCGAAGTGAAGTGTCGCCTCGTCCGACAGGTAACGTCCCTCGGCCACTCTGATCGGGTCGACGTCTCCGATCAGATCCGCCACGGAAGTGTCCGGCGTGGCCAGTTTCTCGCTGTACCGCTCCGTGCGGTGCACCCATTCGATCGGAGTCTCGTCACCGTGCCGAGCCACCAGCTCCCGGCCCCGAGACGACGTCGGACAGAAGGGACTGTCCCGTAGCTCCGACCCGGCCACTACGGGCATCCACTCGTCGAGCAACGACACGAGGCTCCTGGCGACCCGGCTCTTCGCCTGTCCCCGCTCACCCAGTAGGACGATGTCGTGACCGGCCAGCAGAGCGTTGGTCAGCTGGGGAACCACCGTAACGGAGAACCCGTGCAGCCCCTCCAGCAGCGGTGCTCCGGCTGCAACCAGCACCGCGACGTTGTCCCGCACCTCGTCTCTCACCGGCCGCTCCCGCCACCCGGACGAGCGGAGGGCTCCAATCGTGGTCGGTAGGTCCGGCATTCCGTCCACCCTACGATTCGCGGAAGGCCCCGCTTGCGCCGGGCTCGGGAGGGAGCCGTGATGGACGCTGACCAGCAAGGGGTAATCGCGTCGCCGGTAGCGATCGGCAGCTCGCGGGGAGGTCCGGTTGACCACACCCTCAGGCGAGACCGGTGGTGGGTGAGACCGGCGGCGACGGGGGCGGCGCTCCTGGCGTTCGCCGTCTACTCCACCTGGGCCGCCTTCACGAACACCCACTACTACGCAGGTCCGACCGTCGGCAGGGACTACCTCTCCCCTTTCTACTCACCGTGCATATCGTCCAACTGCGCCTTCAAGTTCGGTCCCGTGGTGGGCAGCTGGTGGCACTTGTCGCCGGCCCTGCTGGTCCTCGTGTTCCCCCTGGGCTTCAGGACCACCTGCTATTACTACCGACGCTCGTACTACCGTTCGTTCTTCCGGGCTCCGCCGGCCTGCGCCGTTCCCGACGCTCCCAAGCGCTACAGCGGCGAGTCCCGGTTCCCGCTGCTTGCACAGAACCTGCACCGCTACTTCCTGTACTTCGCCCTGATCTTCAACGTCGTGCTGACTTTCGACGCGGTCGAAGCATTCCGGTTCCCGGGCGGCTTCGGGGTGGCGCTCGGCTCCCTGGTGCTGACCGTCGACGCTGTGCTGCTGTGGCTCTACTCGCTTTCGTGCCACTCCTGCCGCCATCTCTGCGGTGGCAGGCTGGACCTGTTCTCGCAGCACCCGTGGCGCCATGCGATCTGGCGTCGGCTCAGCGTCCTGAACAAGTACCACAACCGCTTCGCCTGGGCCAGCCTGTTCTGGGTCGCTTTCACCGACTTCTACGTGCGGCTGGTCGCGTCCGGCGCCATACACGATCCGAGGCTGTTCTGATGGCCGCCTCCCCGGACCGGAGATCCTCCCCGGACCAGAGATCCTCCCCGGACCGGCGGGCGGACGATCGGAGGGGACCGAGGACCAGGGTATTCCAGCGGTCGCACGGCTCGGGAGTCGCCGGAGGCATCGAATGAACGAGGGGATCGAGCACCGCAGCTTCGACGTGCTGGTGATCGGAGCAGGCGGAGCGGGACTGCGTGCGGCCATCGAAGCGGCGGCGACGGGCGCCCGCACGGGGATCGTCTGCAAGTCGCTGCTGGGCAAGGCGCACACTGTGATGGCCGAAGGCGGTATCGCCGCGGCCATGGGGAACGTCTACGCGGAGGACAGTTGGCAGACGCACTTCCGGGACACGATGCGGGGTGGCAAGATGCTCGGCAACTGGCGCATGGCCCAGATCCATGCGATGGAGGCTCCCGAGCGTGTGTTGGAGCTGGAGCAGTGGGGAGCCGCCTTCGACCGCACGCCCGACGGCCGTATCCTCCAGCGTGACTTCGGGGGGCATCGCTACGCGAGGCTGGCGCATGTGGGCGACGCGACCGGCCTGGAGATGATCCGCACTCTGCAGCACAGGCTGGTGCAGAACCAAGATGTGGAGGTGCTGATGGAATGCACCGTGGTCGAGCTGTGGAAGGACGGGGACAGGATCGGCGGAGCCGTCGCCTACCGGCGGAACGACGGTGCCTTCGTCGCGATCTCGGCGAAGGCGATCGTGCTCGCCACCGGAGGGATCGGCAAGGCGTTCAGGATCACGTCGGCCAGCTGGGAGTACACCGGTGACGGGCACAGCCTGGCTCTCTGGGCAGGGGCGGAGCTGATGGACATGGAGTTCGTCCAGTTCCATCCGACCGGCATGGTCTGGCCGCCATCGGTGCGGGGCATCCTGGTCACCGAAGGTGTCAGAGGAGACGGCGGCACATTGCGGAACAGCCTGGGGCGGCGGTTCATGTTCGACTACATCCCCGACTTCTACGCCGCGGAGACTGCGGCCACGGAGGAGGAGGCCGACGCCTGGTACGCGGACAAGAGGGCGAACCGCCGCACACCGGATCTCCTGCCCCGAGACGAGGTTGCCAGGGCCATAAACAGGGAGGTGAAAGCGGGCCGAGGCACGGAGCACGGAGGGGTGCTGCTCGACATCGCCTCGAGACGGGACCCGGACTACATACGAAGGCGGCTCCCCTCGATGTACCACCAGTTCAAGGAGCTGGCCGACGTCGACATCACCCGCCAGCCGATGGAGGTGGGGCCGACGTGCCACTACATCATGGGTGGCGTGAGGGTCGATCCGGAGAACGGCCAGTCCAGCGTCCCCGGGCTGTTCGCCGCAGGGGAGGTCGCCGCCGGCCTGCACGGATCCAATCGGCTGGGAGGCAATTCCTTGGGTGACCTGCTGGTGTTCGGTCGACGAGCCGGAGCGGGCGCGGCGGAGTACGCCCTGGGCCTTCCACGAGCACCGGCCGTGGACCACGGTACGATCGAGTCGGCTACGGCTCGCTGCCTGGGCCCGTTCGCCAACGAAGGGGGTCCGAGCCCGTACTCGCTCACCCGACGACTGCAGGAGCTGATGCAGTCCCATGTGGGCATCGTCCGGACCGGGAGCGAGCTGCAGGAGGCGCTGCAGACCTTGGACGAGCTGGAGTCGGAGGCGAGGGCGATGTCGGTCGAGGGGAGCCGCCACTTCAACCCGGGCTGGCACCTTGCGTTGGACCTTCGCTCGCTGCTGGCAGTCTCCCGATGCATCGCCACGTCGGCACTGGCCCGCCGCGAGAGCCGGGGGGGCCACACCAGAGAGGACTTTTCGCGCTCCGATCCCGAGTTGGGCAGGATCAGCTACGTCTTGCGCGAAGAGCCGGCGGCGTCGGGCGGGCTGTCGGTATCAGAGCGACCCCTGCCCCAGATGCCTCCCGACCTGGCATCGCTGTTCGATGGCGACGGCCGTTGAACAGGACGCTGCGGATATGGCGGGGCGACCGGACGGGTGGGCGCTTCGTCGAGTACACCGTCGAGCAGTTCGACGGTGAGGTGTTGCTGGACGTGGTGCACAGGGTGCAGGCGACCGTGGCGCCCGACCTGGCGGTTCGGTGGAACTGCAAGGCGGGAAAGTGCGGGTCCTGCTCCGCCGAGGTGGACGGGCGACCCCGGCTCATGTGCATGACCAGGATGAGGCTGTTCCCCCCCGACCAGCCGGTCACCATCGCTCCGCTCCACACGTTCCCGCTCCAGAAGGACCTGGTGACCGACGTGTCGTTCAATTACAGGGCGGCGCAGAAGGTGCCGGCCTTTGCCCCGAAGGAGCGGCCCGGAGACGGCCACCGGGTGGACCAGGTCGACGTGGGCAGGATCCAGGAGTTCCACCGATGCATCGAGTGCTTCCTCTGCCAGGACGTGTGCCATGTGATACGTGACCACGAGGAGAACAAGGCCGCGTTCGTCGGACCCCGGTTCATGGTCAGGTTGGCCGAGCTCGAGATGCACCCCCTCGACACGGCCGACCGCAGAGCTGCGGCCGTGGAGCTTCTCGGCATCGGCTACTGCAACATCACCAAGTGCTGCACCGAGGTGTGTCCCGCTTCGATCGCCATCACCGACAACGCAATCATCCCTATGAAAGAGAGGGTGGCCGACCGGTTCTTCGACCCCCTCGGCTGGCTGTTCCGTGCCATCGGCCGGCGGCGTTGACGTAACGGGCACGCCTCGTCGGCACCAGCCGCCGCCGGTGGTGAGGACTCTGTTAGCGGCGGCGCCCGGCCGGGGAGGATCGGGGGGCCGGTGCCGCAAGGCAACCGGCCCGAAAGAGCGAACGAGGGAAGGACCTATGAGCTCCAGTTCCGCCGCCACATGCCGACCGCATTCGTAACGGGAGCGAGCAGCGGGTTCGGCGCCTCCGTCGTCCGTCGGCTTGCGGACGATGGAGTGCGTGTCGTCGCTTGCGCCCGACGATTGGAGCGTCTCACTCCGCTCGCCGGCGAGGTCGGTCCGACCGTGCTCCCGCTGCAGTTGGACGTATCGAACAGGGACGCAGTGGAGAAGGCGCTGTCGGAGCTGCCCGCAGAGTTCTCGGCGTTCGACGTACTGGTCAACAACGCCGGCTTGGCGCTGGGCATGGAACCGGCACATCTCGCGTCGCTGGAGGACTGGGAGCAGATGGTCGACACCAACTGCAAGGGACTTCTCTACTGCACCAGAGCCGTCCTGCCGGGCATGGTGGCCCGTGGTCGGGGGCATGTGGTCAACATCGGTTCGGTCGCCGCAACCCATCCCTATCCGGGAGGAAACGTCTACGGCGCCACGAAGGCGTTCGTCCGTCAATTCAGCCTGAATCTTCGGAGCGACCTTCACGGCACCGGAGTGCGCGTCACCTGCATCGAGCCCGGAATGGCAGGAGAGACGGAGTTCACGACCGTGCGACACCACGGCGACCAATCGAAGTCCGAGGCGCTCTACGCCGGCATGCAGCCTCTCACGCCCGAGGACGTCGCCGAAGCGGTCCACTGGGTCACATCACTGCCTCGGCATGTGAACGTGAACACGATGGAGCTGATGCCGGTCGACCAGAGCTTCGGTCCGTTCCAGGTGCACCGTCGAACCTGAGCGTGCCCACCCCTATATTTGGCCAATCGCACCTCGGAACAACGGCTGCAGAGGGGCGTGGTCGTCCATTCGCCGTTTCCACGGCGGGAACCGGTGGATGAGATGCGACGAAAGGAGCACGGATGCCCTCGTACTGGGACGACTGGCTGGATCGGCTCGAAGAGGCGGCGAAGACGATCGGGCGGCTGTCCGCCTGCGAAGGGCACAGCTTCCGAATCGTCCAGGAGGTGCTGTCCGATTCTCCGGTCCGGTGGCAGCTGACGCTGGACGACGGCACGCTGCAGGTCACAAGAGACCCGGTCGGGACACCCGATCTGGTCCTCACCGCAGAGGCTGACGCAGCGGAGCGGATGGCTTCGGGCCGCATGTCCGCACCCGAAGCCTATTTGAACGGAAGCCTACGTGTCTCGGGACACCTCGAGCGCCTCATTCCGGCGGTCGAGGTCGTGGCTCGGCTCCAGCAGGCACTCTCCGAAGCGCTTGAAAGGCAGAAGTCCGTCCTGTAGACATTGGTCAGGACCCGGCCGTACGGGCTGAGGGACATGAAAGCCGGATGCCGATGAGCTATTCTCGCTATTACATTCTCGCTGGCGTGCTCGGCGTCCTTGCGCTAGCGCTCGGGCTTCTGCCGCTGTCGGTCAGGAGCGGCCTCGGACTGGTGGGACTGCTGATCATCGTCCTCGCAGCGGTGGTGGCGTTCCTTGCGGGCCGAACGGCGAAGGGGGCCGGTGCAAAGCCGGTGAAGGTCGGTGCCCTAGTGGGTCTGATTTACGGGGTGCTCTCCGGGATTTCCATCCTGTTGGCCCCACATCTGACCCAGCGGCAGCTGGTCCGGCAGCTGCAAAGGGGACACCGTCCCGTTCCGTCAGCCACGGCTTTGAAGAATGCGCTGTCCTTTGCCAACTCGCCGACACTGCACGCAGTGTCGTTCGTCGTCGGGGCGGGCATCTCTGTCGTGCTCGGATTGCTGATAGCCCTGATAGGAGGAGCGACCGCCAAGCCTCGGGGAGAGACCGGAGCGGCTCGAGCCTGAACCGACGAAGAGCCCGACCACGGCGTCAGTGCAGCAGATGGGCAACCTCTTGGCGTTCCGCCGTGAGGTCCTCGATCGACCGCCGTATTCGATCGGCAGCGAAGGGGTCGTGAGAGAGTCCCTCCACTACCTGCATGCACGAGCCGTCCGATCGGACGGGAAATCCGAACACCAGGCCTTCCGGCACGCCGTACTGCCCCTTGCTCGGCACCGCCAGCGAGGTCCAGTCTCCGCCAGGGGTGGGTGTGCGGATGCTGCGGACGGAGTCGATTATCGCGTTGGCCGCCGAACCGGCCGAGGAAGCGCCTCTCGCACGGATGATCGCCGCTCCCCGGCCCTGGATCGTGTCGATGAACTCGCCTTCGAGCCAGGACCGGTCGATCAGGTCCGTGGCGGGACGGCCCCCGATCGACACGTGAGCAAAGTCGGGGAACTGGGTGGAGGAGTGATTGCCCCACACCGCCAGCCGGGTCACGGCGTCCACCCCTACCCCGGCTGCGGTGGCCAGCTGCTGGCGTGCCCTGTTGTGGTCCAGCCGCATCATGGCGAACCAGCGATCGTCCGGGATCTCCAGTGCGTTGGACCGGGCGATGAGGCAGTTGGTATTGCACGGATTCCCGACCACCAGCACTCGCACGTCGGGAGCCGCCTTGGCGGCCAGCGCCCTGGCCTGGGACTGGAAGATGCGGCCGTTGGTGCCGAGCAGCTCCCGCCGCTCCATCCCCGCCTTGCGCGGCGCCGAGCCGACCAGGAGTGCCCACGAGGCGCCGTCGAATGCAACGGCCGGGTCCGAAGTGACTGTGATGCTGGCAAGCAGAGGGAACGCACAGTCGTACAGCTCCATGGCAACCCCTTCCAGGGCACCCATGACCGGTTCCACCTCCAGCAACCGCAAAGACACCGGCTGGTGTGGACCCAGCATCTGGCCGGAAGCGATGCGGAACAGCAGCGCGTAGCCGATCTGGCCTGCCGCGCCAGTTACGGCCACCGTGACCGGGGGCACCGTGACCGGGGGTACCGTGGTCATCCGTTCAGAGCCGATCCACGATCGCCTGTGCGAACGCACTGGTACTGACCTTCCGCACTCCGTCCATCTGGCGTGCGAAGTCGTACGTAACCACACGGTCGGCGATCGTCGCCGCCAGGGCCCGTACGATGTCGTCCGCCGCGTCCTGCCAACCGATGTGCTCGAACATCATCGCCCCCGAGAGAAGGAGCGAGCCCGGATTGACCTTGTCCTGGCCCGCGTAACGAGGCGCCGTCCCGTGCGTCGCCTCGAAGATGCCGTGCCCGGTGACGTAGTTGACGTTGCCTCCCGGCGCTATGCCGATACCTCCGACCTGCGCTGCCAGAGCATCCGACAGGTAGTCCCCGTTCAGGTTCGTCGTGGCGATCACGTCGAACTCGTCGGGCCTGGTGAGCACCTGCTGGAAGCAGATGTCGGCGATGACGTCCTTTACGAGGACCCGGTCGCCGGGCTGGTCGCCGCAGTCCTCCCACGCGACGGCACGTTCCGGGAACTCTTCCGCAGCGACTCGGTACCCCCAGTGGCGGAACGCCCCCTCGGTGTACTTCATGATGTTGCCCTTGTGCACGAGCGTGACGCTCCGGCGCTTCCGCTTGACCGCGTAGTCGAGCGCAGCCCTCACGAGACGCTTGGAGCCAGTGACGGACACCGGTTTTATCCCCATCCCGGAGTCGGGACGAATGCTCCAGCCGAACGAATCGTGAAGGTACTCGATCAGCCGTGACGCCTCCCGGCTGCCCTGCTCCAACTCGAAGCCGGCGTAGACGTCCTCGGTGTTCTCCCGGAAGATGACCATGTCGACTCGCTCCGGGTGCCGCAGTGGCGACGGCACGCCGGGGAACCAGCGGACCGGACGGAGGCACACGTAAAGGTCCATCATCTGGCGCAGCGCTACGTTGAGCGAGCGTATCCCCCCGCCCACCGGGGTCGTCAGGGGACCTTTGATGCCGATCACGTGCGACGCCAGAGTGTCCACGGTCGACTGCGGCAACCACTCGCCGGTCTCCCTGTAGGCCTTCTCTCCGGCCAGCACCTCCAGCCACTCGATCCTGCGCCCGTGCCGGACTGCCGCTGCGTCAAGCACCATCCGCGTCGCCGGCCAGATGTCCACTCCGGTTCCGTCTCCCTCGATGAAGGGGATGATGGGCTCGTCGGATACCGTCAAACCGCCTTCCGCTGTCATGGTGATCCGATCGGCCATCGGCGGGAGCCTAATGCGCAGCAGTCAGACGGCGCCTTCCGCTCGGCCGGCCGCCCCGCCACCGACAAGACGCTGGTGTATCTGCCTGGTGGCGGAGGACTGGTTCAGGGTGTAGAAGTGCAGACCGGGTGCTCCGTCTGCAAGCAGGCGGTCGCAGAGCGCGGTCGCCGCCTGGATGCCCTCCTCGCGGACCGACTCTGCGTCCTGGCGAGCCTCCAGCCGCTCCACCAGCCACGAAGGCACCGCCGCTCCCATGGTCGCCATCCGCGGAATGGACCGCAGGCTGGTCACCGGCATGATGCCCGGCAGCACCGGCTTGTCGACTCCCAGAAGTGCCAGGTCGTCCACCAGACGGAAGTACTGGTCGGCCTCGAAGAAGAACTGCGTGACGGCGAAGTCCGCCAGAGACAGTTTGGCGGCGAGATGTTCGCGATCGGATCGCAGGTCGGGAGACTTCGGATGTCCCCCAGGGTGGGCGGCGACGCCGATCGAGAACCCTCCTATGGCCTTGGCCAGGTGGACCAGCTCGATAGCGTGGACCAGTTCGCCCGCACTGCTATCCGGGTCGGTCGGCGGGTCGCCCCCCAGCGCCATCAGGTTCTCCACCCCCGCCTTGCGCAGATCCACCAGGATCTCCGCCAGCTCCAGGCGAGAGTGGGCAGCGCAGATCAGGTGGGCCATGGGGACCAGCTCTGTTGTCCGGAGCATCCCCACGACCAAGTCGTAGGTCCTCCGCCGGGACGACGGACCTCCTCGGTAAGTGACCGACACGAAGGACGGCTCGAGCGGTTCCAACTCCCGCAGGGCGTGCACCAGGGTCGCCTGCTCGGCGTCGTTCCGCGGCGGGAAGAACTCGAACGAGAACGTCGTCTCGCCCTTGGCCAGTATCTCCGCTATCCGCGTCACCGTCAGATCGTACCTTCCGTCCGGTCGCCTGCAGCGCCCTGCAACCGGACCCTGCAGCGGCAGCGCGTGGCGCTGCCGGAGATCAGTGGCGGCCGTTGCGACGCTGGGCAGCACGCAGTGCGTTGCGGAACAGCATCGCCACGGTGGTCGGTCCGACCCCGCCCACCCTTGGAGTGATCCAACCGGCCACGTCCGCCACGGACTCGTCCACGTCGGGCAGCAGCTTCCGGCCCTCGTAACGGACACCGCCCCCGACTACGGCCGCTCCGGGCCTGACGTGCTCCGCTCGGAGTATGCCCGGCACTCCTACAGCCGCCACCACCACGTCGGCGCGGCGGGTGTGCGTCGTCCAGTCGTCGACGGACGAGTGCACCACCGTCACCGCGGCATTGGCTCCCGGCCTCTTCTGGGACAGCAGCAGGGCCAGAGGCCGGCCGAGCGTGACCCCCCTGCCGAGGATCACGACGTCCCTGCCTTCCACCGGCACCCCGTAGTGCTGCAGGATCGCCTCGATCCCGGCGGGCGTGCATGGCGTCGGTCCCTCCAAGCCCAGAGCGACCCGGCCCATGTTGCAGGGGTGCAGGCCGTCGACGTCCTTGTCGGGGTCCATCTCGGCCAACGCGGCGTCGTAGTCCAGGCCAGGAGGGACGGGGTGCTGCACCAGCATCGCATCTACCGCAGGGTCGTCGTTGAACCGCCGCACCGCGTCGACCAGCTGCTGCTGGGTGGCCGTGGCCGGGAGCGACACGTGGGACGAGGCGATGCCCAGCTCCTCCGCTTTCGCCCGCTTCATCCTGATGTAGCCCTCGCTGGCCGGGTCGTCGCCGGCCAGTATCGTCCCCAGGCCTACCCGCCGGCCGCTGGATGCGAGCTCCGCCACGCCCGTACGCACGCCGGCCAGGACCGCCTCCGCCACAGGGCCACCGGCCATCACCACCGGCATCAGTGACGGAAGTGTCGTTCGCCGGTGTGCACCATCGCCACGCCCCGCCGGTCGGCCGCCTCGGTCACCAGCGCGTCGCGAACCGACCCGCCCGGCTGCACCACCGCCACCACCCCGGCGTCCGCCAGCGCCTCCACACCGTCGGGGAACGGGAAGAAGGCGTCCGACGCCGCCACCCCGCCGGCCGCTCTGGGACCGGCCTTCGCCGCTGCTATTCGGGCCGAGTCCACCCTGTTCTGCTGGCCCGCCCCGATCCCGACGGCCCTTCCACTCGACGCGATCACGATCGCGTTGGAGGACGTCCTCGCGCAGACGGTCCACGCCAGGCGCAGGTCCTCCCACTGGGACTCCTCCGGCTGTACCGCTCCGGCCACGTTCCAGCCTTCCGGCGAGGAGATCCGGTCCGGCCGCTGAACCAGGAACCCTCCGTCCAGTGCCCGCAGCTCCAGCTCCGGTCTCCTCGGAGGAGCAGCGGCCAGGATCCTCGTATTGCGCCTCCGCTGCGCCAGCATCTGCGCTGCATCGCCCTCGTACCCCAGGGCCACGACGACGTCCAGCTGGGGACCGTCCGCCAACGCCGACGCGGCTTCCTCGGTGACCACCGAGTTCACCGCCACGATCCCGCCGAATGCCGACACCGGATCGCACGCGATCGCGTCGACGCAGGCCGTCGCGGCGTCCGCCGCCAGCGCCACACCACAGGGGTTGGCATGCTTCACCACCACCGCCACCACCGAACCCGGCGCGGACAGCTCGTGCGCCAACTGCCACGCCGCCTCGGCGTCGAACAGGTTCAGGTAGGACAGGGCCACACCGCCCAGCTGAGTGACGCCGTCCCACCACCCGCCCCCGCCGTCGAGCCTGTAGGCCGCAGCTCGCTGGTGGGGGTTCTCGCCGTACCGCAGGGCGGCAGCGTGCTCCAGCCGTACCGTAATGCGCTCCGGCAGTGGGGCTTCCAGCGCCGTTCCACCTCCCGGTGCGACAGGAGCTCCCGCGGCAACCGCCTCGGCCGACCCCGTACCGGCACCTGCAGTCGGCTCTCCGGTCGCGGCCTCGCTCGACTCCCCCGCCAGACCGTCCAGCCAGTCGACTATCGCCCTGTCGTAAGCGGCAGTGTGGTCGAACGCGGCCCGGGCGAGGGAGCGTCTCGTCGTGTCGGAGAGCACGCCGTTCTCCGACAGCTCCTCCAGGATGCCGTCGTACTGCCCGGGACTGACCACCGCTCCCACGTGGGCGAAGTTCTTGGCGGCGGCGCGCACCATGGTGGGGCCACCGACGTCGATCAGCTCCACCCCGGGCCGGCTGGCGAACGGATAGAGGTTGCACACCACCATGTCGATCGGCACGACGCCGTGGCTTGCCAGATCCACCATGTGCTCCGGTCTCGAGCGGTCCGCCAGTATGCCGGCATGTATTGCCGGGTGCAGCGTCTTGACCCTGCCGTGGAGCATCTCGGGCCAGCCCGTCACGTCCTCCACGTTCAGGTGCTCGATACCCGCGTCGGAGAACGCCGCCGACGTCCGGCCGCTGGCCACTATCTCCCATCCCAGCCCGACCAGGCCCGCAGCGAACTGCTCGATGCCGCTCTTGTCCCACACCGAGCACAACGCCCTCATCCGCACGCCCTCATCCGCACGCCCTCATCCGCACGTCCTCTCTCGCCTTGCCGCTTGGTACGAGCCGCCGACCGTAGAGGCGGTACACCCCTCGGCCGCACGATCGTTGCAGGCGGCGCTCCACCGGCGGGCCACGACCAAGGGGTCGCCTGCCTCCAGCACCGCTCTGACAGTGGCCGGGTACAGGCGCCGCTCCACCGTCTTGATCCGCTCGTGCAGGGTATCGGCCGTGTCCCCCGGCAGCACCTTCACCGGCTCCTGAGCCAGGATCGGGCCCGCGTCCACCTCCGGCGTGGCCACGTGCACGGTGCAGCCGGTCACTTCCACCCCCGCTTCCAGCGCCGCCTCCACGGCGTGCCAGCCCTTGAACGCCGGAAGCAGAGCAGGATGGGTGTTCAGCACCATGCCGCCGTACCTGTCGAAGAACGGCGGTGCCAGGATCGTGGCGAAGCCAGCCATGACGATCAGATCCACCTCGTGAACCTCGAGGTCCGCCACCAGGCGCCCGGTGTACGCCCCCCGGTCGAAACCCGATCCGAAGTCCTGTCGCTCCACCCTCACCACGGGCACGCCCGCATCGGACGCGATCTGC
>JAJYPS010000152.1 GCA_021795215.1 Actinomycetes bacterium | reverse complement strand
CACACCTTTGATGGCCAGCACGAGCACGTAACCGGCCGGGCCGAAGAACAGCGAATCGAGCCCGGAGGAGTGCAGCCCCATCGCCGCCAGGACCCCTCCCCTGCCCAGCACCACCTGCCAGCCGACCGCGATCATGTAGCTGGGCATCAGCAGCACCGCCCAGATCCCGATGCTCCACCCCCGCCGGCCGAGCAGCTCGGTACGCTGCATCGCCCAGGCCAGGCCTGTGGCGGCGGCAGTGGCGCTCAGTGCCGCAACCGTCGACACGACCACCGAGTCGACCATTCCCCTCAGCGTGGCGCCCTGGGCGGCCCGCGCGAACGCCGACAGCGTGAACCACTGCGTTCCCTGGCCGAACAGCCTCGGCGACAGGGCGAGGACCAGGAACGACACCGTCGGCACGACCAGCAGCACGAACAGCGCCGTCCACAGGACCGGCCAGCCCGTGGTCCGGGCCGTCACCCTGGCGAACCGGCCGGAGGCCCGAACCGGTCCAGGGTTCACGGAGAGCCGGTCAGCCGGCAACGTTGTTGGTGAACCACTGGTCTATGCCGGCCTCTCTCGGTCCCCACACGAACGGGTTGGGACTTATGGTCGGCAGTGACGACAGGACGGGCACCTGGGGATGAGGCGACACGCCGTTCACAATGGGCGAGAACAGAGAGTCGCCGTGGGGATCGCCCGACAGCATCGTCTGCTGACCCTTCGGGCTGTAGACGAAGTTGGCGAACTGCTTCGCCTCGGCTATCTCCGCCTTGGGCGCCTTGGCGTCTATCCCGATCACGCTCGGCAGCACCGCCACCTTCGACGGGTAGGCCACACGGATCTGCGGTGCCTTGAACTGGAACCCGATCGCCGCGGAGTTCTGGACGATGGCCAGCTTGATGGTGCCGTTCAGCAGCGACGTCAGGGTGACCTTGTTGGTGGTGTAGACGTGCAGCCCGTTGCTCTTCAGCTGCCGGAAGAAGCTCTCTCCCTGGCTGACGCCTCCCATCTGCTTCATGATCCCGGCCACGAACGGGTATGTCGGTCCGGATATGGCGGGGTTGTTCATCCCGATCGCTCCGCGCCACTGCGGCGAAAGCAGCTGCTTCCAGGTGGTGGGCGGGTTCTTCACCACAGCCGAGTTGTACACCAGTGCCCCTGCGATGGTGACTCCGGTGGGTACGTAGCTCTTGTCCGGAGGCACGAGCGACCGGCCCAGCGAGTTGAGCGTGCCGGTCGTCGGCTCGAAGCCCTTCACCAGCATGTGCTGGGCATCGAGGGCCGCATAGGCTTCCGAGCCGTCGGTCCACAGCAGTCCCCACTGGGGGTTGTTTCCCTCCGCGCTTATCTTCGCCAGAAGCGTGCCGGTCGAGTGGTCCACCAGCTTCGTCGGGATGCCGGTCGCAGCCTGGAAGGCGGTGGTCTCCGCTTGGTCGTAGCCCTCGGCCGCGTAGACGACCAGCGGCACGTGCTTCGCAGACGCGGTCGAGGCTGCGCCCGGTGTGGAGTTGGGCTGGTTGGAGCCGGTGCTGGAGTGTCCCGAGGCCGTCGAGCTGCCGCAGGCTGCCAGGCCGACCGACAGTGCCACCAGGGTGCCCGCAGCAACGGTCCAGCTCCGTCGCCGTGCTGTCACCGGCTGCTGACGCTCAGCGAGCTCCCGCCGAGGGAAAGCCACTGCCGCAGCGGCGCTGGCCGGAGCGGCGCCGTTCGGAGCGGGTTGGTCTGGTCGGCCGGGCGTGTCCCCTGATGCTGGTCTGTCCACGGCCGGGAGCGTACGAAGGCAACGTGAATGGCCGGCCAACGTCCGGCGTCGTCGTGCCCAACAGCTGCCGAACGGGAAGATGTGGCCGAGGATAGGCAGTAGGCGGCCGGTAGGCCCGTCCCGGACCGCGGCCGGTACGGGACGGCGGGTCGCGGCCAGGGCGGCCGAGACGGGACGGCGGGTCGCGGCCAGGGCGGCCGGTACGGGACGGCGGGTCGTAGCCCGGTGTTGAGCGCATGCCTGGATGAGCACCAGGGGGGTCGTTTCGGCTGGGTTCTTCGTGCATGGCGTGGCAGCGCTGAGGCAGGACCGAAAACCGGTGTCGCACGAGTTGCGCCCTCAGGTCCTCGGGCACGTCGAGCTTGTCCAACTGCGCCTTCAGCGATATCTCCCGGGCCGACACGACGCTGACAGCGACCTCTTCCGCTGATGCCACGACCTCCCTCGGCCGCTCGTATAGCCGGGCATCGTCTGCCAGCCACCACAGCAGCACTTGAGTGTCCAGCAGGACCCCCTCAAGCGGGACGGCCCTCGAAGGCAGCCAGCGTGGCCTCGTCCAAGGTGTCGAAGTCCTCGGCGATCCGGATCCTGCCCTCCCAGCCGCCAGGTACCCGATGGGCCGGTCGAGCATAGGGAACCAGCTTCGCGACCGGCCTCCCCGCCCGCGTGATCACTACTTCACGTCCCTGCTCTACTTCGGCAAGAAGCTTGGAGAAGGAGTCTTCGCTTCGTGGACGTTCACACCGGCAACCTAGTCCCGCACGGCTAGTGCCCTGGCGCTGATCGTTCGCCTGGTTGGGTCCACCGACGCGCTGGCTGGGGGTGTCAGGCTGGGGGTATGAGCCAGCGTGTGAGGGTGCGGCGGCTTTCCGAAGTGGAGGGCCGGAGCTT
>JAJYPS010000009.1 GCA_021795215.1 Actinomycetes bacterium | reverse complement strand
ATCCGTTACACGCCCGAGGGTGGCCGGGTGGAGGTCGTGGCCGGACCCCGGGGTGACCAGGTGGAGATCAAGGTGCGGGACAATGGGATCGGCATAGACCCGGAGCACCTGGAGCGGATCTTCGACCGGCTGTACAGAGTGGACGAGGCGCGGTCGCGTGCCACCGGCGGGTTCGGCATCGGCTTGGCGCTCGTCCGCAGGGCGGCGCTGGCACTGGGCGGCCATGTGGAAGTGGACAGCCAGCCCGGGAGGGGAAGCGAGTTCCGACTGCTCATCCCCGGCCCTGACGGCGACGGCCACCAGCTCCCTCCGAATGGCCGGCTCGTCGCGGGGAGAGGGAACGCCGGGAGCGGGGACGCCCGGGCCACTCCTCCGGCACCCGGCGAGGCTGCCAGGCCTAGCTGACGACCGACTCGAGGGTGACGACCGACTTGAGCTCCACGTACTGGTCCAACCCCTCCGGCCCGAGCTCCCGGCCGATTCCCGAGGATCTGTAACCTCCGAAGGGGGCTGTGAAGTCCATCATGTAGTTGTTGATCCCAAATGTGCCGGATCGCACCTTCTTGGCAACGTCGATCGCCCTGGCGGTGTCCTCCGTCCACACCGACCCGGCCAGGCCGTAAGGGCTGTCGTTGGCGATCCGGACCGCGTCGGCGTCGTCGATGTAGGGGATGACCACCAGCACCGGCCCGAAGATCTCCTCCCGGGCGACGGTCATGTGGTTGTCGGCGTCGGCGAACAGCGTCGGCTTCACGTACCAGCCTCGTTCCAGGCCTTCCGGCATCCCTGTGCCCCCGAGAACCAGCCGGGCGCCCTCGTCTCCACCCAGTTGGACGTACCGCTCGACACGCTGCCTCTGCGCTGCCGTCGCCAGAGGTCCCACGGCGGTGGCCGGGTCGGCCGGATCGCCCACCACCAGGGATCCGACCATCGAAGCCACAGCGTCCACCACTTCGCCGTACCGGCTGCGAGGCGCCAGGATGCGGCTGTGGGCGACGCACGCCTGACCGTTGTTCATGAGCGAAGCGAACCTCAGGCCGTCGGCGGTCCGGTCCAAGTCGGCGTCGTCGAGGACTATCGCGGCCGATTTGCCACCCAGCTCGAGAGTGCAGCGCTTCAGTTGCGCCCCGCAGGCACCCGCGATGGTCCTTCCCACGGCGGTCGAACCGGTGAAAGCTATCTTGTCGACACGAGGGTGGTGGACCAGCGCCTCTCCGAGCGAGGCGCCGCCGGGTACGATGCTGACCACCCCTGGAGGCAGAGCAGCCTCCGACAGCGCCTCCGCCATCACCATAGAGTCCAGAGCTGCCTCCGGCGGCGGCTTCAGCACGACGGTGCACCCTGCCAGCAGCGCCGGCGCCAGCTTGGACATCGCCAGGAACTGCGGCATGTTCCACGGCACTATCGCTCCCACCACTCCCACCGGTTCCCGCAGCACGACGATCCTGTTGCCGAGCGTGCCGCGCCGGTCCTGCTCCCATGGGTGCTCCTTCGCTGCCTTCAGGAACGACTCCAGCATCATCCACGGCGCCAACCCCTGCGCCAGTCGAGAGAACGAGATCGGGGAGCCCACCTCCGAGGTGATCAGGCCCGCCAGTTCCGCCGTGCGTTTGGAGTAGACGTCGCTGAACCGTGCCACCGCGGCCGCACGCTCCTCGGGCGGAGTCCTGGGCCACGGCCCGTCGTCGAACGCCTCCCTCGCAGCGGAGACCGCCTGCTCCAAGTCGGCCATCTCCGCCCGCGGGACCGACCCGACGACTTGGAGCGAGTGCGGCGACACCACGTTCAGCTTCCCCGTGCCGCAAGGCCTGACCCAGTCGCCGCCTATGAACAGCCGGTCGTACTCGTGCATAGGCGCCGCTTCCTTCGAGAGTCCGCCACAGTGCTAACGGAGGTCCGGTCGGTGCTGCGCATCGTGCGACCGCGGGCGGCCCGAGCCATCCAGGCCGAGCCCGGACACCCTGCACTGCCGAGCTTGACCGACGACCACGGGGCACCGTGCCAGAGCCACCCCGCCGACCACCATAGCCACGATGCCGACCGCCTCCCATAGTGGAGCCAGGCCGGAGGTCCGTAGGTGCTCCTCGAATGCGGCCGCCCCGATGACCACACCCGCCACGGGCTCCAGGATGGTGAGCGGAGGCAGGGTCACCGGGAGCGGCGCGGACTTGTAGGCGTCCTGGGCGAGGAGTAGCCCGTAGAGGGCGCAGAGCACCACCACGTACGGCTGCCACGTGGTCACCAGCGACAGGGGGTGCAGGCTCGAGGATCCCAGGGCGGACTTGGTCAACGCGTCCTGCAGGCCGAACACCACCCCGGCACTGGAGGCGAACAGCGCTGCCCTGGCCCTCCTGTCCACGCGCCTTCCGAGCAGCAGCATCCCGATGCTCAGAGCCGCCACGGACCCCATCACCTCGCCCCACTCCTGCAGCGGTGCATTCACCGCTCCTCCCGTCGGCGCCCCCACCACGAGGAACAGTGCAAGTCCCGAGCTGACCGAGATGGCGGCGATCCATTCGGGCATCCGCAGCCGCTGGCGGGTCCACAGCGCGCCCAGTCCCAGGCCGAAAGGAAGCGACGCCATGAGCGCCGGCTCCACCACCGCGAGGCTCCCCGTGCTCAGAGCCACAGCTTGGCACACGTTGCCGCCGACCATGGCGCCTATCCCCGCCAGCCATCTGGGGCGGCGGACCAGACGCCCCAGCAGCATGGGCGACAGCGATGGCGGCGCACGGTCTGCCGCCGCCTCGGTGTACTGCAGCACCCAGCCGAGGGCGTACAGGAACGCGGAGCACAACGCGAGCGTCAGCGCCATGCAACCAAGATTCCCCCTTCCGACACCCGGAAACTGTCAGCAAATGCGCCCTCATCGCGTCCCTGCGCCGTGTCCCTGCGCCGTAGGCCGTTGGCGGCTCCCGACTTGGCCACGATCGTGCCGCAACAGGCGCGGTTGAGCGGCAGGAGGCACGATCGTGCCGCAACAGGCGCGGTTGAGCGGCAGGAGGCATGGGAACGTAGCTGGGGCATGCCCAGGAAATCAGCGATCCTGCCGGCTGGCTGCGTTGCCGGCTCCGGGGCGCCGCGTCGAGCGTTGATCCTGTCGGCCAGCATGGGGGGTGGACACGACGGAGTTGCCGAGGAGATGGCTCGCAGGCTCGGTGCCCTGGGCTTCGAGACGGTGCGGGTGGACTTCCTGGCGCTGCTGCCCTGGCGGCTCGGCCCGGCGCTGCGCCGCTTCTACGAAGGCCTGTTGGACCACCTGCCCGCCGGCTACGAACTGATCTACAGGACGTTCTTCTTCAGCAGCGGGGAGCGCCACGAGAAGGTGAGCCCGGTCGTGCGTGCAGCTCTGCCCTCTCTGCGGCGAGTCGTCGAACGGGTTCGGCCGGACGTGGTCGTGTCCACTTACCACCTGGCCGCACGGGCCGCCGGAGAGCTGGTCCTGTCCGGCCAGGTCGATGTCCCGGCGATCACCTTCGTGACCGACTTCGCGGCTCACGACCTCTGGCTGCACCCCGGCAGCAGCCTCTTCCTGTGTGTCGACCAGGGCTCGGCCAAGCGGGCGACGGAACGGACCGGTGCGCGGGCAGTGGTGACCGGTCCGGTCGTGCGCTCCGACTTCGGACGTCGTGCACAGGCCGGGCGGCAGGCGAAACGAGCGGAGCTGGGCATCCCTGCCGATGCACGGGTCGCCCTGGTCGTCGCAGGCTCGTGGACGGTCGGCGACGTGGCGGGGACCACGCGGCTGCTCGCGAGCAGTGGCAGGTTCGTCCCTGTGGCGGTCTGCGGTCACGACCGGGCGCTGCGGGCCAGGCTGTCGGCAACCGGAGGTGTCGCTCTCGGTTGGGTCGAGGACATGGCGGGGCTCATGGCCGCTTCGGACGTCCTGGTAGAGAACGCAGGCGGCCTGACGGCGGCAGAGGCGATGTCGGCCGGCGTGCCGGTGGTCACCTACAGGCCGATCCCCGGCCACGGCCGTGACAACGCGGAGCGGATGCACCGGGCTGGTGTGTCGGTCCTGGCGCGGGATCACGCGGACCTGCTCGGGCGCTTGGACCAGCTCTGCCGACCAGGCGACCCGTTGCGGGATCGTCTGGTTGCCGCCGGCACAGCGCTGTTCCGTCAGGATGCCGCCTCCGTGGTCGCCTCCGCGGTGCCGGCCGTCCCCGGGACAGACCGCTCTCCGGCACTCGACTCGCTCGGCCCGGAATCCGTCCAAAGTGGCCCGGAATCCGTCCAAAGTGGCCCGGAATCCGTCCCAAATGGAGCAGTTGCTGCACCGGCGATGACCCCGGCGGTGGTGGGCCGCGGCTCGCCCTCCGCCGACCGCGGCTGGTACCGCCCCCAGCGTCTCGACTAGTGCTGGTCGCCATACCGCTGGCACTGATGGCAGCGCTGTCCTTCGCGGCCGCAGCGATACTTCAGCAGCGCTCTGCCAGGGCCGCTCCGGAGGGGGAGAGCATGAGCCCCAGGCTCATCCTCGACTTGGTGAGGCGACCGGTATGGATCGCGGGGTTTGCCGTCGGCATGGGTTCGTACGGCCTCCAGGCGGCGGCGCTCGCCTACGGGAGTGTCGGTGTCGTGCAGCCGATCATCGTGACCGAGCTGGTGTTCGCGCTCCCTTTTGCGATCCGGTCGAAAGGCGCCCGCCTGGGGCTGCGGGAGTTGGGCGGCGCTGCGTCGACCGCCGCAGGCGTGGCGCTGTTTCTTCTGTCCGCGTCGCCGACCGGCGGCCGGCCGATGCCTTCGACGGACGTATGGCTGGTAGTGCTGGGGGCCGGGGGAGCAGCGATAGCGGCGGTGATAGCGGTGGCCCGGGGACCGGAATCGCCGCGTCGGGCGGCGCTGCTGGCAGCAGGGGCCGGTATCAGCTTCGCCCTGATGTCGGTACTGACCAAGACCACCATGTACCTGTTGGGTCGTGGGATCCTCAACATGCTCCTCCACTGGCAGCCCTACGCCCTGGCGGTCGTCGCTCCGCTCGGGTTCCTGTTGGCTCAGAGCGCCTTTCAGGCTGGCCCACTCGCCATCTCGCTGCCGATCATCGACTCGCTGGAGCCGAGCGTGGCCGTCCTGATCGGCACGCTCGCTTTCGGGGAGCACTTCGCGTTGGCGCCGCTGCGGGCGGCCGGAGAATCGGTGGGGGCCGTGGCCGCTCTGGCCGGCGTGTTCCTGTTGGGCCGCTCACCGGCGGTACTGGCGATATACGAGAGGACGGAGAAGTCGAAGCGCGAGGCCGGCACAGCGGGCTGAGCGGCGCGACGCCGGCACATCGGGCGAGCGGACGGACCAGGGGCCCGATCAGTCCTCCACGCCGTTGTCCCCGTTCCTGTCACCCTTGGTGGACAGGAGTGCCCGGGCTTCCTCGAGCGTCATGTCCGGCGAGGGAACTATCAGGTCGGAGCTGCGGACGTCGCCCTTGGAAAGCTGGTTGCCGTTCGCTTTGATCAGCTTGGTCAGCTCCTCTGTGCAGCTCTCGAAGCTGGCGTCATCCGAGGTGTCCACCGCCCTGCTGAGAGCGCCGTCCAGCCCGTCCAGAGCGGGCCCGATGGAGGCCGGCACCTCGTACTGTCCCAATCCCACGATACGTACCACCAATCCCGGCCGGTCGCCTGTTGCGCTGCTACCTGCTCCCCCGGCGGCCGCTGTAGGACTTTCGGACGGGGGACCGCCGCGGGAAGACGCCGCAACGGCCGCCTCCCGGCCCCGGTTCCAAGCGCCGCCCTGATCCGGCGTCCCCGTTGCAGGCCGCTCCGCTGCAGACTGCGCCGGCCCGATGCTGGTCTGCGGCATCACCTGTGCCGTGGCAGTGGACCCTCCGGTCCCGATCCCCAGCTCCGCCTTCATCGCGGCGAGCTGCAGATCCGTGTCGTCCCCGCCGCCCTTGCGGAGCTGCGCGTCGATGTCGTCGCCCCCGGCTCCGAGCGAAAGATTGTCCAGGAACCCCGTGTCGGCCAGCTCTCCGACCGCTGCCGAGCGGGCCTGCATGTCGGAGACTTTGTCCTTCGCCCGGTCGAGCATCAGCGACACGTCCGCCATCTGCTCGCTGATACCGCTGATGCCCTCCACCGCCTTGGTCGACGCCTTGGCTGCGGTGTACTGCGCCTTCATCGTCTCCCGCTGCGTGCGGAACGCCTCCACCTGGGCCTGGAGCTTCTGCGCCGTCAGCTCCAGCTGTCCTTCCTGGGTCTGTAGCTGGGTGATCTGAGGACCCAGCGCCTCGCCCTGGCGCTTCACCACGTCGGCCCGCTGAAGCGCCGTGCGGGCCAGGTCCTCCTGCCCTTGGCTCAGCGCCTGGCGCGCCTGGCCCTGCAACTTGTCGTACTGCGACTTGAGCGCGGACTGCTGACCCTCCAGGCGCTTCTGCGACGTCAGCACGTCCGCCACTGCCCGGCGGACCTGCTGGTACTGCTCGAGCAGCTTCTGGTAGGAGAGGTCGAGCGCCTCGTTCGGGTCTTCGACCCGATCCAGGGCGGCGTTGGCCTTCTGTTGGAACACGAGGGAGAACCGCCGGAACACGCTCATCGGGAACCTCTCGTCTTTGCGCCAGTGTGCTGAGAACTCCTTCCGATGATAGGTCCATCCGCCGCTCTCCCGCATGGGTAAGACTGGAGCCGCGGCAACGGCCGGGATCGGCAGGCGCCTTGAAGTCCGTGCGTTTTGCGCACACACTGTGGCAGTCCGCCGAGCTCGGACGGCTGCCAGGGGAGGTTCGTCCCGGGTGCCGCCCCGTGGACGCCGAGGCGAGGTGAATCGATTTGATGCAGGCTCTGGTGCAGGACAGACCGACACCGACGTGGCTGGCCTTGGCGCGGCGGTTGGACCTGGTGCTCGTGGCGGTCACTCTGGCGCTGGCGGCTTACGGCAGCCTGATCGTCTACTCCGCTACGAAGGTGCCGAACCAGCAGGCGGGCATCGGTCCCACCTACTATTTCGTGCATCAGGCCGCGTACGACGTGGTGGGCCTGGTCGCCATGCTGCTCACGATGAGCGTCGGTTACAGACGGCTGGTGCGCCTGGGACTGATCGTCTACGGGTTCCTGCTGGTCGCGCTGGTGGCCGTCATGGCGGTGGGCAGCTCGACGTTGGGGTCGCAGCGCTGGTTCTCGATCGGCCCGTTCCAGCTGCAACCGTCGGCGTTCGCCAGCGTGGGGCTGGTCCTTGCGCTCACGGCCGCCATCGACCGTTGGCAGGAGCGGATCACGGCACGGAGGCTGGTGGCGCTCGTGGTCATGGCTGTCGTGCCGATCCTGCTGGTGTTCAAGCAACCCGACCTCGGCTCGGCGATCCTGATGCTGGTCACTTCTGCAGCGGTGATGGTGGTGGGAGGAGTGAAGGGCCGTCATCTGGTGATCCTGGTGCTGCTGGGGCTGGCCACGGTGGTCGCAGCACTGCAGCTGCACCTGCTCCACTCCTACCAGTTGAGTCGACTGACCAGCTTCCTGCACCAGAACTCGAACGCGACGTTTCGCACCAGCACCTACAACATCCA
This sequence comes from Actinomycetes bacterium, assembly GCA_021795215.1. Classification (GTDB taxonomy): domain Bacteria; phylum Actinomycetota; class Acidimicrobiia; order Acidimicrobiales; family JAKAOS01; genus JAJYPS01. The sequence goes on along the minus strand of JAJYPS010000009.1, from coordinate 36,200 downwards.
GCAGTCCAAGTACGCCATCAGTTCGGGCGGGTTGGCCGGAAAGGGCTTGTTCCGGGGATCGGAGATCACCGGAGGTTACGTACCGGCGTTCTCCACCGACTTCATCTTCTCCGCGGTGGGTGAGCAGCTAGGTTTCCTCGGCAGCAGCGTCCTGCTGGTGCTCTACAGCATCCTTTCCTGGCGCATCTGGAGAGCGGCGGCCCGGAGCGGAGACCGGCTGGGAAGGCTCTGCGCCGCCGGAGTGCTTGCGCTGCTGGGCTTCTCCGTGTTCGAGAACGTCGGCATGACGATGGGGATAATGCCCGTGGCCGGCATACCGCTGCCCCTCGTCAGCTACGGTGGCTCGGCGGTCGTGAACACTTTCATGGCGGTCGGGCTGGTCGCGAGCATCGGCTTGGAACCGTCCCATTAGGGAGGGTCCGACAGTGGAGCAGCTGCCGGGCGACCCGCCAAGTCCTTCCGTCGCGGCGCCGCCCAGCCCGCCCTCGGCCTCTGGTTCCTCCGTCCATCCTGGAGTCGGCGCTGCCGCCGGGGAATCGGAGGGTGCGGACGGAACGGGTGCCGACCGGACACGGGCCGACCCGCAGCAGCCCGCAGCCATGCGGCCGGCGGAGCTGATGGACGTGGTGATGGACCTGCCGAGCGCCCATCCGATCGTCGTCCTACGGGAGGTGGACCCGCCCCGCCGGCTGCTGCGCTTCCCGGTGGGACTGTCCGAGGGCGTCGGCATTGCCTATGGGCTGCGCCGGGTAGCCACGCCGCGCCCGTTGACTCACGAGCTGATGTGCGACTCGCTCGCATCCTTCGGCATCGCGCTGGAGCTGGTTCGGATAACGGCCGTCTCGGAAGGAACGCTCATGGCGGTGATCGTCCTGTCCGGCGGGGGGCGAAACCGCGAGGTGGATTGCCGTCCTTCGGACGCGCTCGCCCTGGCTGCCCGCCAGCCGCTCACGGTACCGATCGTGGTCGCCGAGGAGGTGCTCGCCCGGGTGGGCGAGCTTCGTTGACCCCGCTGGTCGGCGCCACGGCCGGGTTGCCTCCAGTGTCCACTGAGCGGCGCCGGCCCTGTCGGGGTGCCCCTGCGGGTGCCGTCGTGCAGAGCGGCGATGCGGCCCCGGCGCGTCAGGCGGAGGCGGACTCGTGCGAGACTCGTACCAGGAGGGCGACCAGCAGATAGCTCGACACCAGGGACGACCCGCCATACGCGACGAAGGGCAGAGTGACTCCGGTCAACGGCAGCAGCCGGGCGATCCCGGCCATTATGAAGAACGACTGGAAGCCGAGCACGGCGGTCAGGCCGGCCGCCATCAGCTTGGAGAAGTCGGCACGGGCCCGCAGTGCGGTACGGAAACCCACTGCGACGAGCACGAGGAATGCAACGAGCAGTGCGGAGGTCCCCAACAGTCCCAGCTCTTCGCCGAACGCGGCGAAGATGAAGTCGCTGGTGACCACGGGGATGTAGTAAGGGTGCCCGAGCCCGAGCCCGGTGCCGGTCACCCCGCCGGTTCCCAGCGCGTACTGGGCCTGGACCAGTTGATAGCCGATGCCGTTGGCGTAGGCCCAAGGATTGAGCCAGACGGTGATGCGTTCGTTGACCTGGGAGAACAGCAGAGATCCGACCCAAGCGCCCACGCCGAACAGCACCATTCCCACGGCGAGGAAGGCGATCCTGCCCGTAGCGACCCACAGCATCGCCAGGAACAGCACGAAGATCAGGAGGGCAAAACCGACGTTCCGTTCCGCGGTCATGACCAGCATCGAGAGCGCCCAAGCCGCAACTATGGGGCCGGCGATCCTGGGATCCGGAAGGAGGTGGTTGCCGATGCGCATCGTCGGGTTCGACAGCAGTTCCCGCTTCTCTCCGAACGACGATGCGAAGAACACGACCAGCGCTATCTGAGCGACCTGGACCGGTTGGAACGTCAGGGGACCCAGTTTGATCCACAACCTTGCGCCGTTGATGTTCAGGCCAAGATGGGGGACCAGCGGCAGCAGGAGCAGCACCACCCCTGCCAGTGCCATGAGATATCGGTAACGCTCGAGATCCCTGGAACGGCGTACCAGGGCCAAGGTCACGACGTAGACCCCCACTCCGACGGTGCTCCATACGGCCTGCATCAGCGCCTCGTGCACGTCCAGGCGGGCGATCATCACCCAACCGAGGCCGTTCAGCAACACGACGGTCGGCACGAGGACCGGGTCCGCTCTCGGGGCGAGCCACCTGGTGAACAGGTGTGCGACGAGACCCAGTCCCACGACGACCGCCAACCAGATGTCCAGCGTCGAGGACAGCCGACCCTTCAACCCGAACCAAGTGAGGGTGTACGCGGCCACCGTCACCAGCGCCGCGAGCAACACCAGGCCGAGCTCGGTCCTTCGCTGGACGGCAGGCGCCCGGCGGGGTCGGGTGGAGGCCAGTGTCGCTGCCATCTGCCCGAACATACCTGGACGGGCAGCGACAGCAGGGTCGGCAGCCCGGCGGTCCGTCGTGTTCAACCCGGGCTCAGCCCGCACCGCCGTTCAGCCCGCACCGCCGTTCAGCCGCACCGCCGTTCAACCCGCACCGCCGTTGCGGCCTACCTGGGCGTCCTAGGCTCGGACCGGTGAGCCCCACAGTCCCCAAGAAGGCTGCTCGGCCGACGATCCCGACGATCGGCGCGGGAGAACCGGACCGGATAATCAACAGGGAGCTTTCCCAGCTGGACTTCCTGGACAGGCTGCTGGACCTGGCGGAGGACCGGCGCCAGGGTCTTCTGGAGCGGGCCAAGTTCCTGGCGATCTTCTCGTCGAACCTGGACGACTTCTTCCAGACCAGGGTGGCGGGTCTGAAGGACCAGGTGGCAGCGGGCCTTCGGACACGTTCGCCGGACGGGCGCAGCCCGGCAGAGCAGCTGGACGCCATAAGGGAGCGGTCTCTGGGACTGGTGGGGCGGTCGACCACGATCTTCCACGACGGTCTCGTGCCGGACCTGGCCAAGGCGGGAGTGCGGTTCTCGGACTGGCAGTCGCTGGACGACGATGACAGATCGTTTCTCGTGGGGGTGTTCCACGACCGGATCTTCCCGGTGCTCACACCGCTGGCGGTGGACCCGGCACACCCCTTCCCGTACATATCGAGCCTTTCGCTGAACCTGGGCGTCGTGGTGACCGACCCGGTCCGTCAAGAGGAACGGTTCGCGAGGGTGAAGGTGCCGCCCCTCCTGCCGCGCTTCGTCGTCATGCCGGACGGAGAGCGGTTCGTGCCGCTGGAACAGGTGATCGCGGCACATCTGGACATGCTTTTCCCCGAGATGGTCCTCGAAAGGCACGTGACGTTCCGAGTGACGAGGAACGCGGACGCGGAGCTGACCAACGGCGGGGCGGAGGACCTGCTGGCAGCGGTCGAGATGGAGCTGCGCCGCCGCCGTTTCGGGGAGGCGGTGCGGTTGGAGGTCGAGTCGGGGATACCGGCCGACACCGTCGAGATGCTCCTCCAGGAGCTTGCCATCGGACCGGAGGACGTCTACGAGAGCGACGCACCGCTGGCGCTGGGGGGACTGTGGGCTCTGTACTCGCTGGAGCGCAGCGACCTCCACGACGAGCCTTGGACGCCGGTGGTGCCACCGAGGCTCGCTCCGGCCAGGGAGGGCCATGCCAGCATCTTCGCGGTGCTTGCCGAGAAGGAGATCTTCGTACAGCACCCCTACGACTCGTTCTCCGCTTCGGTCGAGGAGCTGATCGCCCAGGCTGCGCACGACCCTGCAACTCTCGCCATCAAGCAGACCCTCTACAGGACGAGCGGGGACAGTCCGATCGTCGCATCCCTGATCGAAGCCGCCGAGAGCGGCAAACAGGTGGCCGTGCTGGTCGAGCTGAAGGCCCGGTTCGACGAGCAGGCCAACATCGGCTGGGCTCGGGCGCTGGAGGAGGCCGGCGTGCACGTGGTGTACGGGCTGGTGGGTCTCAAGACACACGCCAAGGCAGCGCTGGTGGTCCGCTCCGAGGACGAGGGCATCCGCCGCTACTGCCACGTCGGCACCGGCAACTACAACTCCGAGACGGCTCGCAACTACGAGGACGTGGGGATCCTGACCGCCGACGCGGACGTGGGGGCCGACCTGACGGAGGTGTTCAACCTGCTCACCGGCTACTCCCGGCGTTCCAGCTACCGCAAGGCGGTCCTGGCTCCGGTGCAGCTGCGCCGTACGATCGTCGAACTGCTGGAGGAGCAGGCCCGGCTCGGCCCCGAGGGAAGGGTCGTGATAAAGGCCAACGGGCTGGACGATCCGCAAATGGTCGACGCCCTCTACGCGACGGCGCGGACCGGGGTGCCCATCGACCTGATCATCCGGGGAATCTGCTGTCTGCGTCCGGGAGTGCCGGGCCTGTCCGACACGATCCGGGTGCGCTCGTTGCTGGGCAGGTTCCTCGAGCACTCCCGGATATTGAGCTTCGGCCGACCGGAGCACGAGAACCAGAAGATCTACATCGGCTCCGCCGACCTTCGCGGCAGGAACCTGGACCGCCGCGTGGAGCTGATGGTGCCTCTGGTCGACCCGGGCTCCCGAGAGCGGGTCAGGGAGATACTGGAGCTGTGCCTGGCCGACGACACGAGCTCGTGGGAGCTGTCGCCAGCAGGAGACTGGAAGCGCCTGGACGGCCGCAAGGTATCGGCCCAGGATCGGCTGGCCGAGCTGGCTACGGAGCGCAACAGGTCCTTTCACTCGGCTGAAGGGATCGGCAGCCTGTGACGATCCGGCTGGCGGCGTTGGACATGGGCAGCAACTCGTTCCACCTCCTGGTCGTGGGCATGACGGGACGGACGAGCTTCGAGACGCTCGCCCGGGAGAAGGAGATGCTGCGGCTCGGTGACGACGTGGGACGTTGGGGCCGCATAGGTGAGGAGCGTGCCGAAGCGGCGGTAGCTTCCGTCGCCAGGTTGAGCGCGCTGGCCCGGGCGGCAGGAGCGACCGAGATCGTCGCCAAGGCGACTGCCGCGCTGAGGGAAGCGGAGAACGGGTCGGACCTGGTCGACCGGATCGAGTCCGAGACGGGCGTGAAGGTGGACGTCATCTCCGGCATGGAGGAGGCCCGGCTCGTCTTCCGAGCGGTCAGCGCCTCGGTCGCCCTCGAACCTGCGCCTGCGCTCTGCATAGACCTCGGGGGCGGCAGTCTGGAGCTGATGGTCGGCGACCACGGCTCGCTGCACTGGGCGACCAGCGTGCGGTTGGGAGTGGGTCGGCTCACGGCGGAACTGGTCCGGGGCGACCCTCCGGGTCGATCGGACCGCAAGAGGCTGCTGGAGCGAATCGACTCCACCCTGGAGCCCCACATGGACCGCTTGAGAGACATGCGGCCGATGTCGCTGGTTGGTTCCAGCGGCACCCTGCTGACCCTGGTCAGGATGGCGGCCATGAGACGGGACGGAGCCCTGCCGGTATCTCTCAACCAGATGTCGGTCAGCCGGAAGGAGCTGGAGGCGATCCACGGCGAAGTCTGGGAGCTGCCTTCTGCCGAACGCAGCCGGCTGGCCGGGCTCGACGCCAAGAGGGCCGACATACTCCCCGCCGGAACTCTGCTGGCGCTGGAGGTGATGGACCGCTTCGGACTGGACACGATGACCGCGAGCGAGTGGGCGCTGCGTGAGGGCATAGTGCTCGACTTCATGTCGTGCCAGGACAGCGAGTGGACGTCCGACGCCGCGAGCCTGCGGCGGTCCTCGGTCGCGGACCTGGCGTCGCGCTTCCGCTACCAGGAGGCGCACGCGTCCCACGTCCGCTCGCTGGCGCTCTCGCTGTTCGACCAGACCGCCGGGCTCCATCACCTCGACGAGCAAGCCCGGGAGCTGCTGTCCCACGCCGCCCTGCTGCACGACGTCGGAGAGCACGTCGCAATGCAGGATCACGACCAACACGGCGCTTACCTGGTCCTGAACGGGCGTCTACGCGGCTTCTCGCCGGAAGAGATATCCGCGATCGCGACCATCGTCCGGTTCCATCGCCGGGGCGCGCCGGCCAAGTCGTCCTTCGCCCCCTGGGAGGGTCTCTCCGCTGGCGTCAAGGACACAGTCCTGCGGCTGACGGCCCTGCTGAGGGTCGCCGACGCTCTCGACCGGTCGCACGCGTCGGTCGTGAAGGAGGTCGCTGTCCGGGAATCGGCGAAGGGCCTGCTGTTGAGCGTGGTCTCTGTGGAAACGGCGGAGTTGGAGCTCTGGGCACTGCGCCGCAAGCGGACCCTGTTCGAAGACGTGTTCGGTGTCGACCTGTCATTGACGCAGAGCCCGACCGACTCCTGAGGGAGCAACCTCCGGGCGTCTACGATTCACCGGGGCTGTCGAGCCTTTGACGGTTCGCCAACCGCACCGTGGCCAGCCTTCCGTGCGGCCGGCCACCGGCGTCAGCCGCCGCCCGATTCCGCTGGCCGCCGTACGCCGCTGGCCGCCGTACGCCGCTGGCCGCCCTACTTCCACCAGGCGTGAGTTCCGGGAGCCGCATACTCAGACAGCCCCGCTTCCGCCTGCCCCGGACTGTCGAAGCCGAAGCCGAGCCTTCTCCTGCCCTCGGTCCGGGTCGCGAGCTGGTTCAGGTGGGCCATCTTGGTCGCCCGGGTCGCTTCGGGTCCGACGCTGAGCGACAGGTAGGAGAGTGCCCCCACCGGGATCGGGAGCCAGAAGTTGACCAGCCGCCAGCCGACCACGGCTATCACCGCTATTGCCCTCGTAGTGCCGAACCCGACGAGCAGGGAGGGCAGGACGGTCTCGATCACTCCCAGACCGCTCGGTGTGATCGGTATGGCGGCCAGCACGTTGGCGACGCCGTAGGCGACGAGCAGCACTATCGGAGACACCAGGGTGTGCCCGAACGCATAGAGGAACACCCACAGCGAAGCCGCGTCGAACAGCCAGTTGGCCGTGGCCCACCCTGCACTCGGCAGCAGCAGCGAGGGATCCGATCCGACCTCACGTAGGCGTCCCACCAGGTGCACCACGAAACCGGCCACGGCGTCCTCGTTCACCTTCGGGACGCGCCTGGCCACCGATCGCAGGAACCGCTCCGCTGTCCCCTCCCCCCGGATGAGGAGGACTATCAGCAACGCAAGGCTCGCGAAGAGCAGGGCGCCGCCTATTGCAGCCGTCCGGAACAGGGGGTTGAACCCCTCCTCGGGAATCGAGAGGATCAGCGCCACCCACAGGAGCAGGTTCAGGATCACGGCCGACCCGGTGCTCTGGGCCGCGATGACGAAGCCAGCTTCCTGGCCCTCCAGTCCCGCCGACGTCAGCAGCTTGTAGCCGAGCCCGGTCCCTCCGATGGATCCCGCCGGAAGTATGTGGCTGACCGCGAACGTGGAGAGGTCAATGCGCGCCAGCGTCCCCAGTGGCGGCCTGGGACCCCGGATCAGCGAACGAGTGAAGAACGCATAGCACGCCAGGGACGCGACTTCCAGGAGAGCGCCAAGTCCGAGGTACGGCACGTCGGCTCGACCCACCACTTGGAGCGCCTTGACGGGACCGGCGATCTGGGGCAGGCCCAGGAAGTAGACCAGCCCGAGAACGAGAAGGATCCGGATCGTACGGCCCAACGGGCTGCGAGGCTTCAGCCATTTGCGCCTTTGGTGGCGCGGCTTCGCCGGAGCGGCCTGCAACTCGCCGTTCATCCGACCCATCGTCCCACAGGTTCCAGGTTAAGCATCGTCTCATGTAGAGCTGCCCGCGGGCACCCTGCCCGTCCCCCGCCCGCGCCCTGGCCCCCCGCATCCGCCCGTCCCCGCACGGCACCCTGCCCCCGGCCGGCACCCCGCAACCCGGAACGCATTCCCCGCTGCCCCGTTCGAGCATGTAGTCGCCTACACTCCCGCGCCGTGCAGGTCTTGGTGGTGCTACCCACGTACGAAGAGTCCCAGAACATCCGGGAGGTGCTGGCGGGCATCAGGACCGCGCTGCCGGAAGCGTCGGTGCTGGTGGTGGACGATTCGAGCCCGGACGGCACGGCGGAGCTGGCGGAGGCATTCGGAGCGGAGCGCGGGAACGTGTCGGTCCTGCGGCGGCCCTGCAAGAGCGGGTTGGGCAGCGCCTACCGCGAGGGCTTCGCATGGGGGATGCGGAACGGTTTCGACGTGCTGGTCGAGATGGACGCAGACCTGTCGCACGATCCGGCTGCGCTGCCGTCGCTGGTCGAGGGCCTCGAAGCCGGAGCCGATCTGGTGGTGGGCTCTCGTTACGTGCCGGGTGGGTCCATCCCGGAGTGGTCGCTGTCGCGAAGGCTGCTGTCCCGGGCGGGCAACGCCTACTCGGCATGGATGCTCGGTCTCGGAGTGTCCGACCTGACGTCGGGCTACAGGGCGTATCGGTCGAGCCTGCTGGGCCGTGTGGACCTGGCGAGCGTGCGTGCGGACGGGTACGGGTTCCAGATCGAGATGGTCTACCGGGCGGTGGCCGAGGGTGGGATCGTTCGCGAGGTGCCCATCCGTTTCGTAGACCGTACCAAGGGAAGCTCGAAGATGTCCGGCAGGACGATCGTGGAAGCGCTGACGTTGGTCACCTTGTGGGGCGCCAGGGAGAGGCTGCCCACCCGAAGCAGGCCTGCGCTGCGACAAGGTCGTCAGCCGGCGTGGTCCCGGAGGGGCCCGGTCCGGAGGCCGAGAAGCTCCAGATGGGCGGCCAGCGGTTCGAGCGCGCCGAGCGCCGATCGCCAGGACCCCGGAGCGGAGGTGCAGTCGGAATCGTGAAGCAGCAGGGTGGAGCCGCCCCGTAGCTCGGAAGACAGGTCCGACAGGACCGAGGACGGTGTGGCCTCGTGCCGCCAGTCCCGTCCCCAGGCGTCCCACAGGACCGCACGTAGCCCCAGGCGGCGGCAAGTGGCCAGCGTGGCACCGCTGAGGACGCCGTAAGGAGGCCGGTGCCACGAGCAGCGCTGTCCAGTTATGGCTCCCAGCTGGTCGTACCCGCGGGCAAGGTCGTTCGCCACCCATTTGGGACTGCGCGCTATGTGGTAGTGGTGGGTGCCACCGTGCAGGGCGATCTCGTGGCCCGCCGCAGCCACTTCCCGAGCCAGTCCCGGCGCAGCGGCGGCCATCGAGCCCAGCATGAAGAACGTGGCTTTCCATCCCAGCCTGTCGAGCGCTTCGAGGAATGCGGGCGTGGAGGCCGGATCGGGGCCGTCGTCGAAGGTCAGGGCGACGTGTGCGGTGTCGCCCATGCCCGAAAGCTGCGGCATGGTCGTGCGGCGGAGAGGACCAAGAGCAGACACGGCGGGAACGGTGTGCATGGCGGAAGCCAGCACGCCGCCTCCGGCGGCGGCCGCCAGCACCGTGCCCAGGAGCCTCACTCCAGGAGCCTCACTGCAGCCGGTTCAGGCGAGGCTCTGCATGGAGCCGGTTCGCAGGCCTTCCGAACGGATCCGGCCGAGGACGCTCCGTACCCTGGACTGCGTCGCCGACGGCCCCAGCCCTTCTGCATCGACGATGTAGACACTGCCCGGCTCGACGACCGGCAGCGTTCCCGAGGCCCCCAGTTCCACCACCGGGTCGAGCACCTTCACGTGCTCCAAGCCGGCAATGGCAAGGTCGACCCCGCTGAGCGACTGGTCGGGCGCCATCAGGGACACCCGCCGGCCCAGGGCTCGCTGCAGGGCGACGGTGGACTGGGCGACGCTGCTCTGCCCTAGCAGGTGAAGGCGCCCTGCCTTGCCCCAACCGCCGTTCACCACGTCCGCGCCGCGTTCGGAGAGGTGCCGCACCTTGGACGGGTCCGAGGCGGCCACGTGGCCCTCCACGACCGCGGCAACCTGGTGGCGGGCGAGGAACTTCGCCAGCGCCGCGCTTCCCAGGCTCGCCGCTCCGATCCGTACTCCCACGTAGACTGCGCTCGGCCTCCCGGACGGCTGGGCGGTCCCGAGCCCGAAGGCGGTCGCCGCTCCGGCAGTCACGTTCAGGCCCACCCAGACCACGGTTGCCGCCGCTCCGGCCCCCACCAGCCTCCGTGTGAAGCCGTTCCGTCGCGGCGCTTGGATCGGGTCCCCCATAGCGGCGACCTCCTCCACGTTGTCCGCCGCGTCGCCGACGAAGATCGACCTCCCCCGTGCAGCCGCCAGCTCCGTGGTCTGCATCGCTTGATCCAGCACCGCCTCCAACTGGGACGGAGTGTGGACGAAGGGCGCCACGCCCGCCCGTTCCATCTGGACGGCGTTCTGCCGACCGTGCCCCGGTATCGGCTCGAAGGTGACCACGGGCAGTCCCGCGGCGAACGCTTCCATCGACGTCAGGCCGCCCGCATTCTGGACCAGCACGTCGGACGCCGCCATCAGCGCCGGCATCTCGTGGGTCCAGCCCATCGCCATGCAGCTGCCGCTCCGCTCGAGCCGTTGCCGGAGACGCTCATTCTTGCCGCATGCCGCCACCGTGAAGTACCTGCCGGTCCCAGACAGCGTCCGGACCGTGCTCTCGAGCTTGCCCACGCCCCAGGAGCCGGCGACGACCAACACGACCCGGGCGTCGAGCGGTATGCCCAATCGGCGGCGTGCCTCGGCTTTGGAGGGCAGCGACGTGCGGAACGCCTCCGAGACGAGGGGTCCGGTCGCGATCGCCGGGCTCCCGGTGGACTCCGTCACCGCCTCGGCCGTCGTGCGGTGGACGCACAGGTGGAGGTCGACCCCGCGGTGTGCCCAGAGGGGATGCGTGGCGAAGTCCGTCAGGAACGTTATGACCGGCAGCCGGAACGGTCTTCGCCTCTTGCGGCGCATGTTGCCGAGCACCACCGACGCCAGGGGATAGGTCGACACCACCACCGTCGCGCCGGAGTCCGCCGCCCACCGCCTCAGCCGGGGTCCGAAGATCCGACTGAGCAGGGAGACCATCGGGCTGCACAGCAGCGGAACGAAGAACCAGATCCTGTACGTGGCCTCGTACGCCCACGGCAGCCAGCGCAGCCACAGCTCGTACACCACCTGGAACAGTCGGCCCGCCCACGGTGCCGCGTCGAGGAAGTCCACCGTCTGGGTCCGGATGCCCCTGGCCTCCAGGCGCCTGCACAGCTCGGCCGCGGCGCCGTCGTGCCCTGCACCCATCCGCGCTGTGACAACCATAACTTTTCCGGCCACGACCGTACAACCTATCGTCAGAGGATCGTAGAAGTCGCGATAGCACTGGCAGCGTCGCTGCTCTACGCCGTTGCGTCCGTGCTCCAGCAGGCCAGCGCACGGGAGCAGGCGACCGGAGACGCCCGCGCGCGCCACCTTGCCCGACTCGTGGCCAACCCGGTCTGGCTGACCGGGATAGCGGCCGACGTGATGGCATACGTGCTGCAGTTCGTGGCGCTGGCGCGTGGCCCCTTGGTGATCGTCCAGCCGCTGCTCGTCACCGGCCTGGTGTTCGCCCTCCCACTGGGAGCCGCAGTGGGCAGGCGCCGGCCGAGCGCCGTGGAGTGGCTGGGTGCGCTGCCGGTCACGGTCGGTCTGGCACTGTTCCTTGCCGTGGCCGATCCGGCGACCGGCTCTGCGACGGCGCCCGCGTCGCGGTGGGCGGCGATGGTGGGCCTGACCATGGGCCCTGCCCTGGTGCTGGCGATCGCTTCCAAGGCGGCGGCGGAGGTGCCGAAGGCGGCGATGCTGGCCGGATCGGCGGGGATCGCCTACGGGCTGACCGCCGCTCTCAGCAAGGCAACTGCCCACATCCTGGCCGCCGGCCCTGTTGCGTTGTTCGAGCACTGGCAGCCCGCCGCCTTGATCGTGGTCGGCGCGTTCGGCATGCTGGCCGCACAAGGCGCGTTCGCTTCCGGGCCGCTGTCGGCATCCCTGCCGACCCTGACCGTGGCGGATCCGCTGGTGAGCCTGCTCCTGGGGGCCCTCGGGTTCGGCGAACGCATCAGCGGGTCCGGTGCAGCGCCCGTGCTCGAAGGAGTAGGCCTGACGTTGATGATCTTCGGCGTGCTGCTGTGCGGGCGCTCGCCCGTCGTGACCGAGACGGTGCCGGTCGGGGAGGACGGGAACTGACCGCGGCACCCGGAGTGGCGCTGCACGTGACGGAGTCCGGCTCGGGACCGCCGATCGTGCTGGTTCACGGGCAACCCGGCAGCTCCGCGGACTGGGCCCGGGTTGCTGTGCCCCTTTCGGGGTCCTGCACCGTGATCCGGTACGACCGGCCGGGATGGGGCGAGAGCGCCGGACCCGCGCTGGGGATCGCAGCCAACGCCGATGCGCTCGCACGGATGATCCGCTCCCGGGGTCATCCCAGAGTCGCCGTGGCCGGCTACAGCTTCGGAGCGGCGGTGGCGGTCTCGTTCGCCGAACGGTATCCCGACATCGTGGCAGGCCTGGTGCTCGTCTGCCCGGCCCTGTCGCCGAAGTCCCTCACGATGATGGACTGGATGCTGGCCGTCCCGGTCCTAGGCGAGAGCCTGAGCCTGGGGGGCTTCCTGGTGGGCAGCAGGGCACTGATCGCGTTGGAGCGGCACGGCGGACGCCTGGGGCGTCCGTTCAGCGGTCGTCTCGGCCCACCGGCACAAGCCGGCATCGTCTCGGCGCTCTCCAGTGGGCCTAAGCCGTGGGCCAGCTTTGCGATCGAGCAGCGTGCCCTGCTGGCGGAGATCCCCGCCGTAGAGCGGGCGATGGCCTCCATCACTGCGCCGCTGGCCCTCGTGGCGGGCCTGCGCGACCGGGTCGTTCCCCCGGCGTCGATACGGGCTCTCGCTCCCCAACTGCGGTCCGCTTCCCTCGACTGGCTGCCGGGAGGCCACCTTCTGCCCTGGACGATGCCGGATGCGCTGTCCGGACGGATAGCCGACGCAGTGACCCGCTGGGAGCAGAGCCCATGAGCCGTCAGCCGGCGCCACCGGTGCCGGTGCCGGTGTCCGTGTCGGTGTCCGTGTCGAGCAGTTGCAGGTCGTCCGGAACGTCCAGGTCGGCGAAGACCTGTTCGCCGGCAGCGGCGGCCCATGTGTGGGGTCCGATCAAGTCCGCACAGCCCTCCAGGGCCAGCTGCCCGACCGCCGAGTAGCCGGATGTGACCAGGCGGCCAGCGCTTTCCAGCGCTGTGGACGAGTAGCGGGCACAGAGGAACTGAAGCCGTCCGCCGACGACCGGAACAGCGCTGCAGTCTCCGGGCCAAGACATGAGCAGGTCCAGGATCTGCCGGTTCAACAGGGGCAGGTCGCACGCCAGCACGAGTGCCCCGGCGAAGGGGGAACTGCCGGTGCCGGAGGCTTCGGTCAGAGCTCTCCAGCCCGCAGATATCCCAGCCAGGGGTCCTGCGCCCGGCGGATCCTCGGTCACGTGCGGCAGGCCGGTCACACCGGGGCCGACCTCGACTGAGGGAGAGGTGACGTTGTCGAGCAGGTCCGCTACGCTCCCGGCGAGAGTCGTCCCCTTGTGGGAAAGGATCGCCTTGTCCCTGCCCAACCTGCTGCTCCTGCCCCCGGTGAGCAGTATCCCTGCGAAGTCGGGCGGGGGCCGGTCACTTCTACCGGCAGCGGGTATGGGAGTGCGGTGGTGACCCATGCCTCATACTCCAACAGGATGGTGGGTGGCCGCTACACGCTTCGATCCGTTCTGGGTCGGGGAGGCATGGCGGAGGTGTGGGACGCCTACGACGACCGGCTGGGCAGATCCGTCGCCGTCAAGATCATGCACCCTGCTCTCGCCGCCGCCCGGCAGACCCGAGCCGGGTTCGAAGCGGAGGCTCGGGCCGCCGCCCGCCTGTCGCACCCCAACGTCGTCGCCGTGTACGACACCGGGGAGACGGACGGCGTCCCGTGGATCGTCATGGAGCGGCTTCCCGGGGACACGCTGGCGGACCTGATCCGGACAGGTCCTCTCGTCGAGCGGCAGGTGGTGTCGATCGGTTTGGAGGTTCTGTCGGCACTGCAGGCTGCCCACGCGGCCGGGGTGCTTCATCGGGACGTGAAGCCTGCCAACATCCTGCTCGGCGAAGAGGGGACGGCGAAGGTGGCGGATTTCGGCATAGCGAAGGCGGCGACCGGTCCCGACGGCCGCGTCGCAACCGCCGACTTCGTCGTCGGGACGCCTGCCTACCTTCCTCCGGAACGCTTCGTGGGTGCGCCGGCCAGCCCCCTTTCGGACATCTGGTCCCTGGCGGCAGTGATGTACGAGGCCGCGGCGGGCGCACCACCGTACACCACCGAGAAGTCGGTCACCGCCACCGCACTGGCCCGCTCGCGACCTCCCGTGCCCCTCCGGCAGGTCGCTCCTCAGGTATCGGACGAGTTGTCGACCGTTCTGGATCGCGCGCTGTCGCCCGATCCGGCCTCCCGCTACCCGTCGGCGGCTGCGATGGCCAGGGCACTTCCGGGCAAGGGCTCCCTTGCGGCGGGACCGGCGGAGATTTCCGGCAGTGCCGTGACGCTCCCACCGGTGACGCTCCCACCGGTGACGGTGCCGGCAGTGACGGTGCCGGCAGTGACAGGCAGGGCCGCCCATGCAGTTCGGCGGAGGGGCAGGGGAGCGTTGTGGGGAACGGCCGCTGCAACGGCGATCGCCGCCGCCGCGCTGGTGCTGATCCCCGGTGGTCGTCATCACGCCGATGCACACACGTTCCCGAGCGGGCTGGGAACCAGAGGCGGCCCCTTCGCCGTGAAGGCGGCCCCACCGAGCCAGACCGGATCAGCACAGATCGGTCAGTCTGGCACCACTGACACTGCCTCCACGTCCTCCTCCAACACTGGCTCCAAGTCCTCCACCAGCACTGCCTCGCCGTCGTCGGCCGGGCGAGCCCCGGTGGCCCCGCGCTCGGCAGGGGCGTCACGGTCGTCGGCCGGGCGAGCCCCGGTGGCCCGTCGCTCGGCAGGGGCGTCACGGTGGTCGAGCACCACCGTCCCGGCGTCAAGTCCGGCTCGCTCCGCCTCGACGACTTCTGCCTCTGCTGGACATGGCGCAGTGGCCCCCACGGCCCCCACGGCCCCCACGCCCTCCGCAGGTGGCGTCGCTGCCTCCAACACTTCCACGACCGTCACGACACTGGCGCCGGTGGCCGCGCCCACTCCAACGTCCTTCACGACGCCAGCTCCGGCAGGCAGTGCTCAAGTCACGCCCACGTCCACGACCGTCACGATCCCGGCGCCAGTGGTGCCGCCCACGTCCACGACCGTCACGATCCCGGCGCCAGTGGTGCCGCCTTCATCCGGCCGCGCAGGAGCGGGTAGCCCGGCGAAGGCGCACCACAAGAAGGCGGGTCACAAGCACCACCACTGACCGGGCGTCGGTGGCGAGGGCGTGGCGGAGTCGACCGAGGCCGTACGGGCCGAGGCTCGGGGGAGCCGAGTTGACCTCCTATCTGGACCTGCCGTATGCCTGGTTCGGGCTGACTTCGCGCCGGCTCAGCCGGAGCTGCGGGACCGGAGCCGGACATGGTCGGCGCGCAGATCGGCGCAGCGGCTAACGCCCAGCAAGGCCAAGGTGGTGCGGATGTCGCCGCCGAGGATGTCGGCGGCCTTGCGCACTCCCCGCTCGCCGCCGGCCATCAGCCCGTAGAGGTAGGCCCGTCCGACCAGTGCCGCCCGGGCGCCGAGCGCTACGGCAGCCACGACATCCGCCCCGGACATGATGCCTCCGTCGACGTACACCTCGGCGCGGTCTCCCACGGCGTCGAGGACGGGCCGCAGCTGCTCCAGCGGCACGGGAGCCCGGTCGAGCTGGCGACCGCCGTGATTGGAGACCACCACGGCGTCCGCGCCTGCGTCCACCACTCTCCTGGCGTCTTCGGGAGACTGCACGCCTTTGACCACCAGTGGCCCCTTCCAGGCGGAGCGGAGCCACTCCAGGTCGGCGATCGTGGCGGTCGGGTCGAACATGCGGTCGATCAGCTCCGCGACGGTGCCTTCGAAGCGGTTGAGCGACGCGAACTCCAGCGGCGAGGTGGTGAGCAGGTCGAACCACCACGCCGGGCGCAGCGCGGCGTCGAGGACGGTACGGAGCGTCAGCGAAGGCGGGATGGTCAGGCCGTTGCGCACGTCTCGGAGGCGGCGTCCCGGTACCGGCGTGTCGACGGTGAGCATCAGTGCGGAGTAGCCGCAGTCGGCCGCCCGACGGACGAAGTCGCTGCCTGCACCCCGGTCCCGCCACAGGTAGAGCTGAAACCACAAGTTGGCGCCGGGGACCCGCCCGGCCAGGTCCTCGACGGAGGTGGTGCCCATCGTCGACAGCACGTACGGGATACCGGTTGCCCTCGCTGCACGAGCCACCGCCGGCTCGCCTTCGGAGTGCATCATTCGGGTGAACCCGGTCGGCCCGAAGACCAGCGGCAGCTCCGATCGTCGCCCGAGGATGGTGGTGGACGGGTCGACCGAGGAGACGTCCCGCAGGACCGAAGGCACCAGCTCCACTCCTGCGTAGGCCTCCCGCATCCGGGCCAGCGTCCGCTCTTCGCCCGCCGCTCCGTCGGTGTAGTCGAACACCGCCCTGGGAGCCCGCTTGCGTGCGGCCTCTCGCAGGTCCCAGATGGAGGCCACAGGCGCCAGCCTCCGGCCGGTGGGACCGAGCGACGGACGCCGCGGGCGCAGCAGCGGAGCCAGCTCTGCCATCTTGGGAATGTGCCGGTCGGTCATGCGTTCGTTCTAACGCGGCCCGACCTGGCACCGGCACCTACCCGAGGCTCTGTTGATCCCTCCACTCAGGGGCGCACCAGGGCTGCCAGGAGCGCCTGCAGCTTCAGCTGTGTCTCTGCCAGCTCCGAACGGGGCTGGGAGCCCTCGACTACGCCGACGCCGGCGAAAAGCCTGGCGTCGGAGCCGTGTACCTCGGCCGACCTGATGCCCACCCACCACTCGCCGTCGCCGTTGCGGTCCACCCATCCCACGGGGCCGGCATACCGCCCGCGGGAGATCGGCTCGTGGTCCGCGAGGAACCGGAGCGCTTCCTGTCTGGGGTAGCCGCAGACGGCACCGGTCGGGTGCAGGGCAGCCGCCAGACCAGCCGCGTCGATCGGTCGGTCGAGCACTGCCCTCACCGGGGAAGCGAGGTGGGACACGTTTCTCAGCCGAAGAACCTCCGGCGTGCCGGGCGTGCTGACGCTGCTGCAGAACCGGGACAGCTCGTGGGCCACCGTTCGGACGGCCAGTCGGTGTTCCCGCCGATCCTTGGCCGACTCCATCAGGCGCTCCTCGGCGAGAGCGTCGGCAATGGTGTCCCCGCTGTGGGCGGCGGTGCCGGCCAGCGGCCTCGACAGGACTGCTCGGCCCTGCAGCCTGACCAGCAGTTCGGGTGTGGCTCCGACGAAGCCTTCCACGGAGAACAGGGTGCAGGAGGGGAACAGTGCTCGGAGCCGGCTCAGCACCTCGCCGAGGACCAGTGGACGGTTGCAGCTGACACGGACGTCTCGGGCCAGGACGACCTTCTGAAGGCTGTCCGACCCGATCCGCTCGGTCGCCAGCTCGACCAGCTTGCAGAACTCGGCGTGGGGCACGCCGGCCTGCAGGTCGAACCGGTCGGGTGACCACTCGTCGCCGTCCCCCGGCGGTTCGGGCGATGCATCTGGCCGGTCGGTGCCACCTCGGTCTGCCCAGGGCGGCACATGCTGCTCGAGCACGCCATCCCCTTCGCCGCCGGATGGCCCCACCTCTGTTCGCCACCGCAGGCCGTCGGAGTTGCGGCCGTCGATCCAGCGCGGCACGATCAGGTCGCAGGGGGCGGCCGGGTCGAACGGAAGCGCTGCGAGGGCCAGCGGGCCACCGCCGGGGACGCCGACGGCGTCCTCTTGGCCGACTCGCCGGAGCATGTCGCTGACGGCATCGGTCCCTGCGATGGACCGGAGACCGGCCGGCAACCGGATGCGAGCCGCCTCTCCCCAGGCAACCAGCTCCACGTGGGGGCCGAGCAGAACGGTCGCGCCCGCCGAAGCGGCAGCGAGGGGATGCCACTGACCCGGATCGACGGCGTAGGTGCGACCGTAGAGACCGGAGAGATCCGTCGTCACCTGCATCTGCACCTGCACCGAAGGTCTCCCTGAAACTCTGCTGTCGGGGCCAGCGCTGTCGGGGCCAGCCATGCCAGTCCCAGCCCGGCCAGTCCCAGCCCGGTCGGGGGCAGCCCGGTCGGGGGCAGCGCTGTCCCGGTCGGCGCGCTGCGTTGCGAGCTCCCTCATGCCGGGGAGCGGGTGGCAGTGAACAGCTGCGCGAGGCCGCCCCACAGCAGTCGGTTCGCCACGTGGGAGAAGCCCGCCTCCTGCATCATCTGCGACATCCGCTCCGGGCTCGGCAGGTAGGTGACGCTCCGGGGAAGGTAGCGGTAGGCGGTCGAGTCCGACAGCACGCCGCCCACCGCTGGCACCACGTGGTTGAACCACAGGCCGTGCCCCATCCTTAGCAGCGGGTTGGCCGGTGTGGCGACCTCCAGGAGGGCGACTCGCCCCCCGGGGCGCAGCACCCGGGCCATCTCGGCCAGGGTGGCCGGCAGGTCCGCGAAGTTGCGTAGGCCGAAACCGCTGGTGACGCCGTCGAACGATGCGCCGGGGAGCGGCAGGCTCGCCGCGTCGGCCTGGATCGTCGGAGCACCTCCGCGAGCGTTGGCGAGCATGCCCCACGACAGGTCGACCCCTACGGGGCTGAAGCCCCGGCCGGCCAGCTCCCGGCAAAGGTCCCCCGTGCCGGAGGCCACGTCCAGAACCTCCGACCGTGGCTCCAGCCCGAGGGCATCCACGGCGGCGGCCCGCCAACGCCTGTCCAGCGTCAGCGTGAACAGGGTGTTGCACAACTCGTAGCGCCCGGCGATGGCGTCGAACATGGACTGCACCGCCTGCGACTTCCGGTGCCCTTCGGGGAGCTCGCCGCTCACGGCGCTCTTCCATCCGGCGCCCCGCCGCCCGACGCCAGATGGCCCGTCGGCGCCCGGCCCTCCGGCGTCCCGCCGCCCGGTGTCTAGGCGAGCCATCTGGTGCCTACTTGAACCATATTCTCCGGTAGGAACGGCTCATGGGATGCAGCAGCAGCGCCACCACGGCGACGTCGAACATCATGTTCAGCAGCGACGAGAAGGCGAGTCCCACCAGGATCGCTATGTAGACGGCAAAAGCCGCGACTACCCCTGACGCCACCAGCGCCAGGACGTATCCCCATTTTCGCTCGTTCGCTATGCCGAACGCCCCTGCCGCCTGTCCCGCGACGAGAGCGAGCGGAAGCAGTGCGAGGCCGCCTCCGAGTCCCCGCAGAAGCAGGAAGAAGGCGTTCAGGTAGAGGAGCATCACCGCTATCTGAAGCGTCTGGGGCTGGCTGCGGTTCAACCACTGGCGAGATTCCATGTTCGCGATTGTCTCAGGATCCGCGACCGCCCGTCAGGGCAGTCTCCATCATCGTCGGAACCGGCCTGCGTCGCGGTTGCGAAGTGGCGGCCAGCTGGCCGCACGCCGCAGCGATGGAGCGGCCCCGGTTGCGCCTCACGGTGGCGTTGACGCCGCTGCGGCGCAGCTGGTCAGCCAGCTCTTCCACTGTGCCGGCCGGTGTCGCCTCGCAACGCCATCCGGGGGTCGAGTTGAGGGGGATCAGGTTGACGTGCGCGCCGAGGGGCCGGGCGAACCCCGCCAGCTCCGCCATGTCCCGCGAAGAGTCGTTCACGCCCTTCATGCATGCCCATTCGAGAGACAGCCGCCTGCCCGTGCGGCGGGTCCAGGCGGAGCAAGCTTCCGACAGCTTTGCCAACCCGTAACGCCTGTTCTGGGGCACCAGCTCCGATCTCAGGGCGTCGTTGGCGGCATGGAGGGAAAGGGCCAGTCCCACCGGACGCCCCTCCGCTGCCATACGCTCGATACCGGGCACCACGCCCACCGTGGAGACGGTGATCCTCCGCGCCGACAGCCCGACGTCGGCCGTGAGGGAGGTGATCGCGGCGGAGACCGACCGGTAGTTGGCGAGCGGTTCGCCCATCCCCATGAACACGACGTTGCCAAGTCGGCGCATACCCCGTTCACGCGCTGCCCGGGCGGCTACCACGACCTGTTCCACGATCTCGCCCCGGGTGAGCTGTCTCGAGAAACCCGCCTGGCCCGTGGCGCAGAACGTACAGCCCATGGCGCATCCCGCCTGGCTCGACACGCACACGGTGGACCGGTCGTGATATCCCATCAGGACGGTCTCGACCGAGGGGCCGTCCTCCAGACCGAACACCCACTTGACAGTCCCCTCCGCACCGGTTCGCTGTCCGTCCGGTGCTCCCCGGCGGTCCCCGCCGGGCTCCTCGCCGTCCGCTTCCAGTTCGGCCAGCTTCACGAGGGAGGGAGCCAGAGACGGATGGGCCGCCAGGCGGTCCCGCAGGCCGAGCGGCAGGTCGGTGCACTCGCCGGAGTCCGCGCCCCGGCGGTAAAGGGCGTCCCACACCTGCGCCACCCTGAAGGACGGCTCACCGGCCAGGATGTCCGACAGTTGCGCCCTGTCGAGGTCGTAGCGCCTCTGACCGCCAGGGGCTGGCACGGAGGTTTCGCGGGCGCCCCCTTCGACCTGCTCCGCGGGGGCGACCGGTATCGTCTCGAAGCTCTCCGCGGGCCGGCCGGTCACCAGGTGGACGTTAGCGTCCGTGCCTCCGCTCCCGCCTCGGAGCGACGCGCGCCGTGCCCGGCTGGGTTAGCCTTCGGCGCATGGTTGACCAGCAGGGTGCCGGCCCCAGCGCCTCTCATCCGGACGCCTCGGAGAAGCACCATCGTGACGTGCAGGGGGGTTCTGCGAGAGCGGCCGTGTTCGGGATAAGTGACGGTTTGGTGACGAACGTGTCGTTGATCCTCGGGGTAGCGGGAGCGCATCCGGCACCGGGCTTCGTGCGCCTCGCAGGTCTGGCCGGACTGCTCAGCGGGGCGTTCTCCATGGCTGCGGGGGAGTACGTGTCGATGTCCGCCCAGAGAGAGCTGTTCGAGCGGGAGCTGGACGTGGAGCGTCGGGAGCTGAAGCGCCACCCCGCCGCCGAACGACGGGAGCTCGTCCACCTGTACGAGAAGCGGGGCCTCGACACCAAGGTGGCGGAGGAGCTGGCCGAGACGATGATGCGCGATCCCGAGACCGCGCTCGAGACCCACGCCAGGGAGGAGCTCGGCCTGGATCCCGACTCCCTGGGATCGCCGAGGTCGGCGGCGATGTCTTCCCTCGCGGCGTTCGCCCTGGGTGCGGTGCTGCCCCTGCTGCCCTGGTTCTTCACCTCGGGAACCCCGGCCATCCTGGCGTCGGTCGTTCTCGGTGCGGGGACGGCTCTGGCGATCGGACTGGCACTGGCCGCCTTCACGGGTCGCTCGCCGCTGCGCTCGGCGCTTCGCCAGCTGGTGGTCTCCGCCGTGGCGGCAGGGATCACCTTCGGCGTGGGCAGCCTGATCGGGATGCACAGCGGGGCTTGAGGCCCGGTTCGGCTGACGGGCCGCGCCGGTCCGCGAGAGCGGTCCCGTTCAGCCGCCCGACCGTCAGTCGCCTTCGGCTGGGATCGGTTCGACGTCCGCTACATATGCCCGGTCGAGATGGTCCACGGTGAAGCCCAGCTCGTCGTACAGCTTGCGGGCGGTGGCGTTGGAGGCGTCGACGTACAGCATCGCCACGCCGAGACGCCTGTCGGAGAGGAACCGGAGGCCGGACAGGACGAGGAACCGCCCGAGACCGCGCCCTCGCGCCTCGGGCGCCACCGCGACCACGTAGATCTCTCCCAGCGGAGGCTCGGCCTCGTCGTGCACCTTCGTCCAGCAGAACCCGACCAGGTGCCCGTCGTCTTCGGCCAGAAGGAACCCCTCCGGATCGAACCAGTTCTCGGCCTGTCGCCTCGCCAGGATGTCCCGATCCCAACCTCCCTGCTCGGGGTGCCAGGCGAAGGCCCGATTGTTCAGCTCCAGCCAGGCTTCCTCGTCCCTGCCGGGACGGAACGCCCTGAGACGGGGTCCGGGAGGCGGTGCGGCCGCCGGCAACGGCCGGCGCAGCTGGAGCAGGTCTCGCCCCCGTGTCAAGCCGTTGGAAGATGCCACCTGGTCGGCCGCCGCGTCCGGCTTGGGCACCCAGAGATGTACGTGCCCCCCGCCACCTCGGGACACCTGGCTCAGCGCCGCTCGAACCAGGTCCTCTCCGATCTCCCGGCCGGAGGAGCGGTAGCGAGGGTGGACCGAGTACTCGAGCGCCCAGCTGCCGTGACCCCTGCTGACCTGTGCATAGCCGATCAGCTGGCCGGTCGCTCGGGACTTGGCCAGCACGGCCACGTGGCCTGCGCGCCCACCTTGCACCAGGTCCAGCCAGTTGTGCTCCCCCAGAGGAGCGTGGCCGTCCGCCAGAGAGACGGCGAGCAGCAGCCGGGAGATGGCCGACACCTCCGCCTGGTCCATGCGCTCCCTGACCTCGATCGTGTGCACCCGCGCAAGGTTAAGGGCCGCCCTGTAAGGTCGTGGGCGCTGATGACGGCACTCGCTCGACCCGCTGCTGCCCGGAAGCCGCGTACTGCCCAGGGAAGGACAAGGACGACGGCAGAGCTGTTGGCGCAGGAGTATCCGGGTGACGGCCGGTCGCTCTGCGCACTTG
Organism: Actinomycetes bacterium; assembly: GCA_021795215.1. Lineage (GTDB taxonomy): Bacteria > Actinomycetota > Acidimicrobiia > Acidimicrobiales > JAKAOS01 > JAJYPS01. Next base: position 13,756 of record JAJYPS010000009.1, on the reverse strand, counting down.
TGCACACCGATCCGTTTCAGCTCCTGGTGGCGACCATTCTGTCTGCGCAGTGCACCGACGAGCGAGTCAACCTGGTGACCCCGTCACTGTTCTCCCGCTACCCCGCTCCCGAGGACCTGGCTCGCGCGGAGCCGGCGGAGCTGGAGGAGATGATCCGGCCCACTGGGTTCTTCCGATCGAAGACGAAGAGCCTGATCGCGATGGCGGCGGCTGTGGACGAGCACCACGGCGGCCAGGTTCCCCCGGAGATGGAGAAGCTGACGGAGCTTCCGGGAGTGGGGCGCAAGACGGCCAACGTGGTGCGCAGTGTGGCGTTCGGCCTACCGGGCCTGCCGGTCGACACCCACGTCACCCGCCTGTCGGCAAGGCTGGAGCTGTCGTCGGCCACCGATCCGGAGAAGATCGAGGCGGAGCTGTGCCGGTACCTCCCGCGAAAGGAGTGGGGGCCGCTGTCCCTGCGGCTGATACTGCACGGCCGCGCGGTGTGCACGGCGCGCAAGCCTGCCTGCCGCTCCTGCGTGCTGGCGTGGTTCTGTCCGTCGGCCACGGTGGCGGGATGAGCTCCGCCGTCGAGTCGGGACCGATCAGGGTCTGCTTCGTGTGCACCGGCAACATCTGCCGTTCCCCGATCGCCGAGAGGGTTCTGGTGCGGATGCTGGACGAGGCCGGGCTGAGCGACGAGGTGGCGGTGGACAGCGTGGGGACGGGCGGCTGGCACGTCGGACAGCCGATGGATGCCCGGGCGGCGGCATCGCTCCGGGCTGCCGGGTACGACGCCGGCCGCCACATGGCAAGGCAGGTCGACCGGGAGCTGCTGGCGGGACGGGACCTGGTGGTAGCGCTCGACCGGTCGCACGTGGCCACGCTCTCCCGGATGGCCCCTGGCATCGCGTCGTCGGGGAAGCTGGTGCTGCTGCGCAGCTTCTCCGAGGAGCCGGAGGGCAATTTGGACGTGGACGACCCTTACTACGGCGACGAATCGGGATTCGACGACGTGGTGGCAGTGGTGGAGCGATCCTGCAGGAGCTTGGTGAAGCACCTCGACTCGATGGTGAAGCGACGCCGGGGGCCGGCGAGGTGAAGCAACCGTGGGCCGGCTGCCCAGGGGCGTCGCCTGGACGAGCGGGGCGACCGGCAGGAGGCGGGGTCGGAGCGGGCTGAGTTGGGAGCTCTCGAAGCGGAACGGTTGGAGCTCGACGGGCTGGCGGCCGCCGCAGGAACGTCGGTCCTGTCCGTGGTCGGTGCCGGGCGGTCGAGGAGGGTCCGCCTGGGGGACGGGCGCGAAGCGTTCGCCAAGGTCTGGGCACATGCTCCGCAGGACTTCTTCCAGGCGGAGGCCAGAGGTCTGGCATGGTTGGCCGGAACTGGCGCAGTGGACGTGCCGGACGTGCTGTCGTACAGCCGCGGCGGCATCCTCATGGCGTGGATAGCCGAGGTGGGGCCTTCCCCGGCGGCGGCCGAGGCGCTGGGACGAGGGCTGGCCCGGATGCACTCCTGCGGCGCTGCCGCATTCGGTGCCGAGTGGCCGGGCTTCGTCGGCACCCTTCCGCTGGACAACCGGCTTCGGGACCTCTGGCCCGCCTTCTACGCCGAAGCTCGTCTGGCGCCTTACCTGGAGCTGGCCAGGAGCCGTGGTGCGATCTCCGGCCGAGGAGCGGCTCTGGTGGAACAGGTCATGTCCCGCCTCGAGCAGCTTGGCGGCCCGCCCGAGCCTCCCAGCCGGCTCCACGGCGACCTCTGGTCGGGCAACGTCATGTGGGGCGCACCGGGCAGCGCCTGGTTGGTCGATCCGGCAGCTCACGGAGGGCACAGGGAGACGGACCTGGCGATGCTGGCCCTGTTCGGCACCCCCTACCTGGACCGCATCGTGGCCGCCTACGACGAGGTGGCGCCCCTGGCGGCGGGGTGGCAGAGGCGAGTGCCGCTCCACCAGCTCCACCCGCTCCTGGTGCACGCCGCGCTGTTCGGCTCCTCTTACGGGATGCAGGCCGAGAGAGCCGCGGCAGCAGCGTTGGCCGGCTGAACGTCCCGTAGTACCGCTGTGGCCTTGCGAGGCGAGCATCCGGCGTTCTCGCCCGGCGGTAGTCCTGGCGGTAGTCCTGCGGGCCGGATGCGGGTAGCAACGTCCTATGGCCATTGCGACGCTTCCCTTCGGTAGGACAGGGCACCACAGCACCAGGATCGTCTTCGGGGGAGCGGCGCTCGCTCACGCGACCCAAGCCGAGGCGGACAGGGCACTGGAGGTGCTGCTGCGTCACGGGGTCAACCACATCGACGTGGCGTCGAGCTACGGCGACGCGGAGGCGCGGGTCCGGCCGTGGCTGGAGAGATGCCCTGGCCAGTTCTTCGTCGCCACCAAGTGTGACCAGAGGTCCGCAGTCGGGGCACGGGAGGAGCTGCACCGCTCTCTGGAGCGATTGGGCGTCGACAAAGTCGATCTCTGGCAGCTGCACTCGTTGGCGGACCCGATCGAGTGGGACACGGCGCTCAGTCCCGGAGGGGCGTTGGAGGCAGCGGTCCAGGCGCGGGAAGAGGGGCTGGTCGACTGGATCGGCGTCACGGGCCACGGACTCCAGATCGCGGCCATGCACCGGCGCAGCATGGAGCGGTTCGACTTCGACTCGGTGCTGCTGCCTTACAACTACCCGACGATGCAGAACGGCTACTACAAGGAGAACTTCGAAGCTCTGGCGTCCGACTGCTCCGCCCGGGGCACGGCGGTCCAGACGATCAAGTCGCTCGCCGCCCGGCCGTGGGCGGGAAGGGAGCACACCCGGGCGACATGGTACGAGCCGCTGGAGGAGCCGAGCGACATCGACCTGGCCGTATGGTGGGCGCTGGCCCGGCCCGACGTGTTCGTCGCCAGCGCCGGCGACCTGGCGCTATTGCCGCACGTGCTGGACGCAGCCAGCCGTTTCGGACAGCAGCTACCTGACGAGGGCCGGCTGGCCGATCTCGTGGCCACGAGGCGGTTGGAGCCCATATTCGTCTGAGCCTTACGGCCTGAAGCCATCCGCGCGTGGGCCGCACGTGCACGTGGGCAGAACCCCGACCCGTGAGCCCCGGGATGTCGGAAGACGACCGAAGTGTCTCGGCATCTCAGCGTGCGTCGACCCGCTCGACCGATCTGCCGTCGCTTTCGCTGCCGGCCCCAGCCCGACCTTCGGTCACCTCCCGGATGCTCTTGCGGAGCGCCCAGAATGCCACCCCGCCCAGCATGACCACTGCCAGCAGGAACCCGGCGCCCAGATGGTGCAGGTTGTGCACGTGGATCGGCGTGACGAGCTGGACGCTGCCCACGAGCGCCGGGAGCGCCACCCCCGTCAGGCCGACCACCACGAAGCTCGCCCCGCCCGCCGACAGGATCCGCCCGGATGCCTTCCGGGCCGCCGATGCCAGGTCTGACGGCGCCAGCTTCCGCCGCGCCATCCAGGCGCCCACCCCCATTCCGAACAGCACCTGGGTCACCATCGTCCCGATGCCGAACAGTGCTCCTGCCAGCCACGCCAGCCACGCCGAACCCGTCGCCGGTGCCAGCACCGTGTACACGATCGTCGCGAACGCACCCACGCCCCACCCTGCGATGAACCCATGCACCAGCGGCATGAACCGCGGCAGGTTCCGGCGCCCGTCCAAGTGCAGGTCCGGTCCCACCCGCAGCGCCTTTCCGCGGCGGAGCACGTACAGCCCTGACGCCGCCATCACCAGGCCCACCACCACGTACACCTCGTACTGCCACCGTGTGGCCAGCTCGAACCGGCCCAACGCCAGATAGGCCAGCTCCGCAGCGATCGCCCGCTGCAGCGTGAAGGCGGCCGAGAACAGAAATCCCGCCTTGCGCCCCCCTCGGGAGGAGTAGCTGCCGACCGAGTAGCTGAACGTTATGGGCCATGTGTGCTCGTCCGGCGTGATGCCGTGCAGCATCCCGAGCGCCACCGACACCACCAGTGCGGCGACCAACGACACGTGGGACGGGTTCCACAGGTTGATCAAAGCGCTGCCCTCCGACCGGCACCGGGAGCCACGCGCACCGGCGACCCGCCCCCGCCGCGGCATCCGCTGCAAGTGCCCGAGAGCACCAGGGAATGCTGCGACAGCTCGAAGCCGGTGCTGGCCATGACCAAGTCGGCCACCGACCCGAGCAGACACCCCGGAACAGCCGCCACGGCGCCACAGCGGTCGCACTTCACGTGCTCGTGGTGGCTGCCGGCGCCCTCGAAGCGGGACACACCGTCCCCCAGGTCCACCCGCACCACGTCCCCCTCCTGCTCCAGGCGCAGCACTGCCCGGTAGACCGACGAGAAGTCCGCCCGCACTCCCGCCGCCGCCACCAGCTCCCGCAGCCGGTCCAACGTGGTCCCGTGCGCCCCTTCCTGCCTCAGCACCCTGTGGACCGCGTCTCTTACGGGGGATGGTCTCGGCATGCCTACATGAAAGCACGGGTGACATACTTGCGCAAGTCAGTTGCGCAACTATTTTGCGAAAGTCAGGCGACGCAGAATTGAGGCGAGACGTGCCCCAGTGCCCTCAGTGCCCTCAGTGCCCTCAGTGCCCTCAGTGCCCTCAGTGCCCCAGGCCGACCTCTACCGTCTTCACCACCAGCAGCACCACCGCTATCACCAGATAGGCCCGCAGCAGGTACAGTCCGGCGCGGCGTCCGGGCGACCAACGGGGCCTTTCCAGCAGCGCCAGTTGGGGCATGGTCCAGCGCGCCTTCTCCTCGGCCGGCACTGGCGGGACGGCGTTGCGCCGTCTGCCGCTCGTCGCCGCTCCCACCAGAAGCGCGACGACTACGACCGACCCGACGACCTCAGTCAGCAGCGGCACGTCCAGACGGGGAAAGAGCGTCGTCGCCATGAGGATGACCGACAGTGCCACCAGCACCGCCACAATGGTCGTCGCCACAGCGTTCAGCCAGCGGGGGTTCACCCACGGTCCCAGCACCTGGGCGTCGTTGCACAGCATCAGCAGGAACACGATCGCGCTCGGCAGCAGCACACCGGCGAGCGCCTGCACCCCTTCCGTGATCAGTCCCAGGGGGGCGCCCGGGATCAGCACGATCCCTGCGGCCGCCAGGATCAGCGCAGCGAAAGAGCCGTAGAACGCCTTCGCATCCCGCCAGCCCCGGTGCAGCGAATGCTTCGCTCCGAACACGTCGCCGACCGCGTAGGAGATCGACAGCGTCACCGCGGCCGCACCCAGCAGCGACGCGTCCAGCAGCACGATCGCGAACATGGCCCCTGCGGCGTGTCCCAGCGTGCCCGAGAGGTCGTGCGCCACTGCGAGCGCGTTCGTGAACCGTCCGTGGAACCGGGTGCCGGCGAAGGCGAAGGCGGTCGTGACCATGATCGCGCCGGCACCCAGGTTCGTGATGACCGCCCCGAGGAACGTGTCCGCCCGCTCGTAATTGATCCACCTGGGCGTGATCCGCTTGTCCACGATGTTGGACTGCTGGAAGAACAGCTGCCAGGGTGCCACCGTCGTCCCCACTATCGCGATCAGCAGCAGGACGGACGTCGAGTTGAACCCTCCCGCCACCCCGGGCACCAACAGGCCCCTGGCGATCGACCCCGGCTTGGGGCCGGAGAAGAATGCCAGGGGGTACACGAGCAGATTGCTCGCCACCAGCAGGTACATGAACCGCTCCCAGCGGCGGAAGCTGCCCGTGGCGGTCATCACCACCAACGCCACCGCAGCCAACGGAACCGAAGCGAACGGGCTGACGCCGAAGTAGGACAGCGCCAGGCTGACCCCGATGAACTCCGTCACCAGCGTGGCGAAGTTCAGGATCACCAGGTCGCCTACCGAGAACGCGGCCCACATCCGTCCGAACCGCTCCTTGATCAGGCGACCGTGGCCCACACCGGTGACCGCGCCCAGGCGGACCACCATCTCCTGGGACACCATCAGCACCAGCATCAGCAGCAGCAGCACCCAGAGCAGGCTCGGTCCGTAGTTCTGCCCTGCCTGGGCGTAGGTCGCGACACCACCGGCGTCGTTGTCCCCGACCATCACGATCAGGCCGGGGCCCATGATGGCTGCCAGCGCCAGCAGACGCTTCCGCCAGGGCCTCCGCGGAGGAAGCTCGTGGCGGCTGATCGTGCCCAGCGCCCCCCTTATGTCTCCGACATGGGCCTCGTCCAGCACGGCGGTGGTCTCGGGCGCTTCGTCGGGCGCAGGCGATGCCTTTCCGGGCATGGTGGGTCTCCTCTGAACGTACGTCTTTCCGGGCCGTGGGGACGGCGCCCGGCAGCGGGCTCAGGGAGTGTTCGAGAGTCCGGGGGCGCCGTGTGGAGTAGCACTTGGAGGTCTACCGATCACCAACGCATCACCCCCTTCCGCTCTGGCCGGCTGGAGCGTTCCGACCGGCGGGCACAGGATAGCGTGCCCGAGCGGGGCAACGTGGCCCCCGCTCCGGTCGGGTCAGACTCGGACAGGTCAGACTCGGGGGCGGGGCTCGTCTTCGGACCGCCCAGTCTCGGGGCGGGGCCAGTCTCGGGGTGGGTCAGTCTTCGGACCGGTCAGTCTCGGGGCGGGGCCAGTCTCGGGGCCGGGTCAGTCACCCAGAGCCTCCGCCCGCCGTCGCCAGCCCTGCGGGATCAGATGGTCCAGGAGGTCGTCCACCGTCACGACGCCGCTCAGGTGGCCGTGCTGGTCGACCACCGCCAGCGAGACGAGGTTGTAGTCGGCCATCGTCAACGCGATCTCCGGCACATCCGCGCTCGTCGTGACGCTCGGCGGGTCCGGGTCCGCCAGCTCCGACAGCAGCGCACCCGGATCGGCCCGCAGCAGGTCCCTGATCCTCACCGATCCAGCGAGGCCGACGCCGGAAGTGTCCACCCCACGGGAGCCTTCCACCCGGCCGTCCGTATCGGGCGGTCGGTCCAACGCCGGGCAGGTGAAGATGGTGTCCAGCAGGTCCGCCGTCAGCTCGTCACGGCGCAGGATCTCCAGTGCCGCCGCTGCGGTGGTCGTGGGCGGCAGGCATACGAATCGGGGGCTCATCAAGCCGCCGGCGGTGTTGGGGTTGTAGTCGAGCAGCTTGCGGAGACGCTTCTCCTGTTCCGGCGTCATGGCCGCCAGCACCGACTGCCGCCGGCTCTGGTCGATGTCGCTCAGGAGGTCCACCGCGTCGTCCGGCTCCATCCGGGACAGCAGATTGGCCACTTCCACGTCCGAGCGGTTGGCGAGCATCTCCAGCCGATGCTCCTGGTCCAGCTCCTCGAACACGTCCGCCTCGAGTGCCTTGTCCTCTCCCAGCGCCTCGATGATCTCCTGGCCTTCCGAAGGGGAAGCCGACTCGACCAGGTCCGCGATCTCTCCCGGGTGCAGCTGGGCGAGGCGTCTCGACCGGAGCCTGAGCCGTGACGTGGGCACATGGCGCATGAACGCGTCCAGCGACGTCCAGTCCACGAACGCCGAATGGTCGACATCGGCGCGGCGCCGCCACGGCAGCCACCCGCGCCTTACCGCGTCCACGCCGGCCACTCTCCACCAACCGTCCATCTCGGCCAGGTCGATCTCGCCCGCATGCACCAGACGCGCCCTGTGATTCGAGTCGATGTGTATCAACTGCCTTCCGAGCACATCCCGGCGCAGCAGCACCTCTCCCGGGCGACGTTCGAACGGCCCCAGTTGCTGCCGGTCCACTGTCGTGACGATGCTGCCCGGCCCGAGGGATGCCAGGCGCTGCGTCGGCACGAACGACGACGCACCCCCGTTCGTCACGACGACACCCGTCACGGGAGGGTAGCCCTCCTCGGCGAAGCGGGCCACCAGGTCCTCCGCCGTCCCGATCTGACGACCCGAAGCATCCGACACTGGGCTGCCCACCAGTTCGGACACGCCCAACAAGCTGGTCACCACTTCAAAGATAACTCATCTCCGCATTCACGCGCCGCTGTCGACCATTCTCCGCAACCTCCGGACCACTCCTGCCAGCGCGGCTTCCGCGCCGAACAGCTCGCTCGCCGCGGCCTGATCGTCTGCGGAAAGGTGCTCACGGCCCATCCGGTCCAGCCGACTCGCGATCTCCTCGATCGCCGTTGCGACCGAGGACACATCCGAACGCGAGGAGCTCAGCAAGTTGCCGTCGTCCGTGCTGCAGTCTCCCCAGCCTCGGCCGCCCAGGCCGGCACGAACCGGGGCCGCCCCGCCAAGGCCGGCACGAACCGGGGCCGCCCCGCCAAGGCCGGCGCAGAGCAGGCCCATACCGCACGGGGGGGTACCAGAAGGGCGGCAGGACTGGACGGAGACCGGCGCCTTCGCCACTGCGCCTGGGCGGTCACCGGGCCCAACCGGGGTGCCAAGTACGATGCAGGACGGATGCTCACGCTTCTCGATCTCCGCTCGACGCCCGTCGAACAGCTCGCCTCGCGCCTGCCCAGGCCGCCGGGTATGGGCGACCTGCCGCTCGAGGCGGTCGGCGCACTTCTGGAGCAGGTGCGCAGGGATGGCGACCGGGCGCTGGTGGAGCTGGCGGAAAGGTTCGACAAGGTCCACGTGTCGTCGCTGAAGGTGGACCCCCGACTGATCGCCACCGCGGGAAGTCGCATACCCCCGACCCTACTGGCGGCTCTCGAAGAGGCTCACCGGTCCATCCGGGACTACCACCGTCACACGATGGTGTCGGTGCCCTGCTATCGCAGCGACGGTGTGGAGGTGGAGGAGATCCGGCGCGCGGTGGCGGCGGCGGGCTGCTACGTGCCGGGTGGTCGCGCCCGCTATCCCTCCAGCGTGCTGATGACGGCGGTCCCGGCCAAGGTGGCGGGAGTGGAGCGGGTGGTGGTGTGCACTCCGCCGGACCCGACTGGCTCTGTGGACGACGTGACCCTTGCGGCGGCGCACGTGGCGGGCGTGGACGAGGTGTATGCGGTGGGGGGAGCCCAGGCGGTGGCGGCAATGGCGTATGGCACCGAGACGATCCGGCCGGTGGACGTAGTAGCCGGCCCGGGCAACGTGTACGTGTCGGTGGCGCAGCGACTGGTGTCGGGCACGGTGGGCGTACCGAGGTCGTTCGCGGGGCCGTCGGAAGTGGTGGTGGTGGGGGACGACACGACGGACCCGCACCAGGCGGCGCTGGACGTGGTGGTGCAGGCGGAGCACGGGCCGGACGGACTGGCGTGGCTGGTCACCTGGAACAGGGCGTTCGCCGAGTCGGTATCGAAGGAGGTGGCAGCCATCGTGGCCGACTCTCCCAGGGCGGCCGAGATCGGCTCCACCTTGGAAAAGGGAGGCTACGCAGTGGTGGTGGACGATCCGGTGGCAGCCCTGGCGGTGAGCGACGCAGTGGCGCCGGAGCACCTGCAACTGATGTGCGACCGGCCGGAGGCGTTGGTGCCGTTGGTCAAGTCTGCCGGAGCGGTGTTCCTCGGGCCCTGGTCGCCGGCCAGCGTGGGCGACTACATGGCGGGTCCGTCCCACGTGCTGCCCACCTACGGGTCGGCCCGCTTCGCGAGCGTTCTCGGCGTGGACGACTTCATGACCAGGATCCACACGATCTCCGTTTCCCGGGAGGCGCTGGGCCGGATCGGACCATACGTGCAGGAGATGGCGCAGGCGGAGGGACTGGTGACGCACGCCCGTTCGGTAGCGGACAGGATAGAACCGTGACCCGGCCGGTAACCGCCGCGGGCGCCACGGCGGTGTCGGCTCCGGTGCCCGTGAGAGAGGATCTGGGCCGGCTGTCCGGCTACCACTCTCCCCAGGTCGACGTGCAGGTGAGGCTGAACACCAACGAGTCGCCGCTTCCGCCGCCGCCGGGATGGACGGAGGCTCTCCAGAAGGCGGTGGCGGAGATCCCGTTCAACCGCTATCCGGACCGGCAGGCGAACCGGCTGCGAGCGGCTCTGGCCGACCACCACGGGGTGACCGTGGACGAGGTGTTCTGTGCGAACGGCTCGAACGAGGTGCTGCAGTGCCTGCTGCTCGCCTACGGTGGCCCTGGCCGGACGTCGGTCGCGTTCGAGCCGACGTACGCCCTGCACTCGCACATCGCCCGGTTGACCGGTACGGGCGTGGTGCAGGGCAACAGGGCAGCCGACTTCACCGTCGACCCCCGGGAGCTGCGGCGAGTGCTCGGCGAAGCAGAGGCAACCGTGACGTTCTTCTGCTCTCCCAACAACCCGACCGGCACGCTGGAGCCGTATGCGAACGTCGAGGCTGCCCTGGCGCTGTCGGGCGGATTGGTAGTGGTGGACGAGGCTTACGGTCCGTTCTCTGGACGAAGCGCCGTGGCACTGCGGGACGGTCCCTACGGCGACAGGCTGGTGGTGGTGACCAGCTTCTCCAAGACCTGGTCGCTCGCCGGGCTGCGGCTGGGCTACGCCATCGCCACGCCTGCCGTGGTGGAGGCGCTCGAGAGCGTCGCCCTGCCGTACCACGTGGACGCTTTCACGCAGGAGGCGGGGCGGGTGGCGCTCGGATTTGCGGGAGAGGTGCAGGAGCGGGTGCAGAGCATCGTGCAGGACCGTGAGCGTATGCAGCAGCGACTGGCTCGACTGCCGGTCGACCAGTGGCCGTCGCAGGCGAACTTCGTCCTCTTCCGGCCGTTGCACAAGGACGGGCACGAAGTGTGGCAGCAGCTCGTGGAACGGTCGGTGCTGGTCCGGGATACATCCGGCTGGCCGGGCTTGGAAGGTTGCCTCCGGGTGACGGTGGGCAGTCCGGAGGAGAACGACAGGTTCGTCTCCGCCCTCGAGGAGGTGCTGCGATGAGTAGGGCGGCCGAGGTCTCCCGCGAGACTGCGGAAACTGTGGTGTCGGTGTCGCTCGACTTGGACGGTCCTCCGTCGGGCACCCAGTCGACCGGTCTGCCGTTCTTCGACCACATGCTGGCCCAGATATGCCGCCACGGCGGCATGGCGCTGGACGTGTCGGTGAAGGGGGACCTGGACGTGGACGCGCACCACAGCGTGGAAGACGCGGGTCTGGCCCTGGGACGGGCGCTGGACCAGGCTCTCGGTGACCGGGCGGGCATCGCAAGGTTCGCGTCGGTCAGCCTGCCGCTGGACGAGGCGCTGGTCGACGTGGCTGTCGACCTGTCGGGAAGGCCGTTCCTCTACTGGGAGGTGGAGCTGCCCTGCGGTACGCCCCCCCTGGGCACTCCCGGGTTCGATCCCCAGCTGGCGGAGGAGTTCTGGAGGGCGGTCGTGTCGGCCGCGGGGATCACCCTGCACGTGCAGCGGCGACGCGGCGTGAACACCCACCATGTGGTGGAGGCGACGTTCAAGGCCGTGGCAAGGGCGCTGCGCCAGGCGGTCGCCGTCGTGGGCGAAGGAGTTCCCTCCACCAAGGGAGCTCTTTGAGGATCGTCGATCCACAACCCGGTGACGACCTCGAACCGGTTGACGATCCGGGACCTGCCGCCGCCCCGGCTCACGGTGCGGAGCCGGCGGACAGGTCGGGCGAGGGTGACGGGGCGGACAGAGCGGGTGAGGGTGACGGGGCGGACAGAGCGGGTGAGGGAGCGGACAAGCGGGGAGCGACGGGTAGGGCGGCTCCGTTCGTGGCGGTGCTGGACTACGGGATCGGCAACCTTCGCTCCGCCGAGCGGGCGCTGCGAAAGGTGGGAGCGGCGGCGCGGTTGGTCACGTGTGCGGAAGGAGCGGCAGGTGCCGCCGGAGTGGTGCTGCCGGGGGTCGGAGCGTTCGGCAAGTGTGCCGAGGCGCTCAGAGGCAGCGGGCTGGACCGGGTCGCTCTGGACGCCATAGAGAGCGGTACTCCGTTCTTCGGCATATGCGTCGGGATGCAGCTGCTGTACGCGGGTTCGGAGGAGGACCCCGGCGCAGTGGGCCTGGGAGTGTTCCCCCGAAGGGTCGTCGGTCTGCCGCCGGGCGTGAAGCGCCCGCAGATGCAGTGGAACCAGGTCGTCCCGACGGAGGCCGGGCGGAATAGCGCCCTGGTCGGTTCGGTCGGGACGGCGGCGTGGTTCTACTTCGTCCACTCGTTCGCCCCGGAGATCGGTGCGGAGACGGTGGCGACGTGCGACTACGGAGGTCCGGTGGTGGCGGCGTGCGAGCGGGAGAACGTGTGGGCCACCCAGTTCCACCCGGAGAAGTCGGGCGAAGACGGCCTGGCGCTGCTGGCGGCGTTCGTCGGGCGTTGCGGGAAAGGGGCGTCAGCCGGGTCGGCGGAGATGTCGACGGGCGGAACGGGCCGCCGGTCTGCGCAGGCCGTGGGCGGGGGGGCTTAGCGGTGGACATCTACCCGGCGGTGGACCTGCTGGACGGAAGAAGCGTGAGGCTGTTACGGGGCGACTTCTCCGCGGTGACCGATTACGGGGACCCGGTGGAGGCGGCGGTGGCACTGGCGTCGACAGGAGCGCCTTGGCTGCACGTGGTGGACTTGGAGGCGGCGCGGACCGGCAAGCCGCACCAGCGTGGGATGGTGCGTCGGATCTGCGAAGCGGTGGACGTGCCGGTGCAGGCCGGCGGGGGAGTGCGAACCAGGGCCGACGTGGACCAACTGCTGTCGGCAGGTGTGGCGAGGGTGGTGCTCGGGACGGCGGCTCTGGAAGAGCCGGACATGGTGAGGTCGCTGTGCGACCGCCATCCGGGTGCGGTGGCGGTGGGCCTGGACCACCGTGGGCCGCCGGGCCGTCGGTTGGCGAGCCGGGGCTGGGAGTCCGACACGGGCTGGGACGTGTGCGATGCGGCGGTGCGGTTCGAGGATGCGGGCGTGGCGGCGCTGGTGGTGACGTCCATACCTACCGACGGCACGCTGGAGGGACCGGACTTGGAAGGGTTGGCGATGGTGCTGGAAGCGACGACCCGCGTTTCGGTGATCGCATCGGGGGGTGTCGGCTGCATCGACCACCTGGAGCAGCTGGCTTCGGTCCGGGCCGGAGGGCGTGCGCTGGCGGGTGCCATCGTGGGGCGTGCGGCGCACGACGGGCGGGTGGACGTTGCGGAGGCGGTGAGGCGGTGCGGAACGTCCGTGTGATCCCGTGCCTGGACGTGGACGGCGGCCGTGTGGTGAAGGGCACCGCCTTTGTGGACCTGGTGGACGCCGGGGACCCGGTGGAGCTGGCGCAGCGGTACGACGAAGAGGGAGCGGACGAGGTGGTGTTCTTGGACATCACCGCCTCGTCGGACGACCGGGACACGATGGTGGACCTGGTGGAGCGGACGGCCGACCGCCTGTTCGTTCCCCTGACGGTCGGTGGGGGCGTGCGGACGCTGGAGGACTGCCGGCGCCTGCTGAGGGCGGGTGCGGACAAGGTCAGCGTGAACAGCGCGGCGTTGGCGAGGCCGGCGATGCTGGCCGAGCTGTCCGGGACGTTCGGAGCGCAGTGTGTGGTGGTGGCGATCGACGCACTGCGGCGGGAAGGCGGTTGGGAGGTGGTGACGCACGGAGGCCGGAGGCGGACAGGTCTTGACGTGGTGACCTGGGCGGTGCTGGCGGAGCGGCTCGGCGCGGGGGAGCTGCTGGTGACGTCGATGGACCGTGACGGGACGCGGGAAGGGTACGACCTGGCGCTTCTGCGGGCGGTCACGTCGGCGACCGGCGTGCCGGTGGTCGCTTCGGGTGGAGTCGGATCGCTGGCGGACATGGTGGACGGCGCCGTGCAGGGACAGGCGGATGCGCTGCTGGCCGCATCCATCTTCCACTTCCGGTCGCACTCGGTGGGCGAGGCGAAGGCGGCCTTGGAGGCGGCTGGAGTTGCGGTCCGCCCACCTGGCCCGAGCCGGGTACCTTACAGTGATGCCGACCAACGGAGGCGAAGCGAAGCGTAGCTCCAGCCCGGACACCGCAAA
>JAJYPS010000089.1 GCA_021795215.1 Actinomycetes bacterium | reverse complement strand
GATCTGGGCTGAGCGTAGCTTCGCGGCGGGCCGCGCTCCCCCACCAACCCCTACCGGCAGCACTGCCTTGGCTACCGTTCGTCCGGAGCGGGCGCCGCGACGGGGACTTGGGACGTGCAGAACGCGCACCGCCGTGCGGCAAGGGCTATGTCGCTGAGGCATTCTGGGCACTGCCGGGTGCTGGGAGGCGACTCCTTGCCTGCGCTACGCCGAGCACGTAGGGCGTTGACCGGCTTTACCACGGCGAAGAAGACCGTGACGGCGACGATGACGAAGGAGACGACTTGGTTGGCGAAGTCGCCGTAGCGGAAGACGCTGTGGTCCACCCTGATCTGCAGGGCCGCGAAGTCGACCTTGCCGGGAATGCCGATCAGCGGGGTCAGCAGGTCTGCGACGAACCCCTTGACGACGGACTGGAACGCCGTACCGACCACCACCCCGACGGCAAGGTCTATGACGTTGCCACGGAGGATGAACGTCTTCATCTCGCCCAGGATCGAGTGATTTGCCATCGGCCTACGGTGGCAGCGTCATCGCGTGGTGTCCACCAGCGCCGACAGGAACGACCTCCGCAGGAGGTCCAAGGTGACGGGCTGCGCTCCTGCCTCGGCGGCGGCTTCGGCCACTCCCCACGACGTCTCCTCGAGCGCCCCCCGCAGCGCTGCCTGCCGGGAAGGCTGCTCGACCAGCATCGGTACCATCACTCCTGCTCGCAACCGGATCGCCGCAGCGCACTGGAACAGCGCTCCGTCCCTGGTCCGCCGCTGCGACAGTCCTACCACTTTGCGGCCGGCGAGGAGCACTTCGCCCGAGCCGACTCCTGCGAAGCACGCCAGCGTGGACCACTCGGTGCGTAGGGACCGCCCCCTGTGGACTTCCACGGACTGGGGCAGGAGCGCCTTCAGTGCTTCTGCCCATGCGTGTCCCAACCACCACATCGAGCGGCCCACGTCGTCGTCCCAGAGGGGGTCGCTCCTCGGGATGCTGACCTCCGCCCAGCACAGGTCGCCCGGCAGCACCAGCACGGCACCACCCCCACTTCTCCGGCTGCACCACTCCAGTCCGGCTCTCTCGAGGGCGGTCCGGACCAGCTGGGACGGCTGCTGCGCGCTTCCCAGGACGACCGCCCCCCGATGCGGATGGCAGAACGACACAGTCCTCACGCCGGCCGGGTCAGGTCCGGTCCCCAGCAGATCCGCCACGGAACCGAAGCGGTCGTCCACCACCCATCCGCTCCCGCCAGGATCGACCGACCGGATATCGGGTCCGTCGCACGTGGTGTGGACCGGCGACCTGCCGGCCGGATGAGACGTCGCTTTCGCACGAGGCACCCCGGCGGTGTCGGGATCGCCCGTCAAGCCGAGAGAACCGGCGCAGGCTCCTTGACAAAGCTGAGGTAGGGCTCCCACTCCCGCCGCACCGAGCCACCGGCGAGCAGCCACACCCGCTCCCGCGGCTGGACCGGCTTCTGGCGCAGGACCAACCCGCTCTCGTGGAGCAGCCGATCCTCCTTGGCCGTGTTGCAGGGCCGGCAGGCCGCCACCACGTTCTCCCACGTGTGCGGCCCTCCTCGACTGCGTGGCACGACATGGTCGATGTTCTCTGCTGCGGCCCCGCAGTACTGGCAGCGATAGCCGTCCCGGGCGAACACCGCTCTGCGGTTCAGCGCCACCCTGGTCTGGTAGGGAACCTTCACGTACTGCTCCAGCCTGATGACCGACGGCTCGGGGAACGACGCTCGTTGGGACCGGAACAGCCGCCCGGTCACGCTCAGCACCTCCGCCTTGCCGTCCAGGACCAGAAGCAGCGCCCGCCTGCTCGACAGCACGCACAACGCTTCGTAGGTTGCGTTGAGCAGCAGCGAGCGACTCATCCGCTACCTGGTTCGTGGGCCTTGCCGGAAGACGGCCTTCGCTGCGGCACCCGTTGCACGGCGGCTGTGGGCGGTCCGGTAGGGACCTCCGCCACGGCGCTGGCAGCACGACTGCATGGACAGAGGTTATAGCGTCCTACACCCCTGACGGCATCAAGGGACGGCGGCGGTTCCGATGCGGCGGTGGCGGTTCAGAAGCGACGGCGGCGGTTCCGATCCGACCCCTACGCTCCCCGGCCGTCATCCTCGACGATCGGCTCGTCTCGAAGTCGCCCGGCCGATCGTCCCCCGACCGAAGTCCTCCGGCCGATCGTCCTCCTGCCGAATCGGGTGACCGACCGTCTCGGGAGGGCGCCGCTCGGCGGACGTGACCCGGACAGGTTGGCGCACCACTCCAACCAGGCGACGACGTCGCCGGGCTCCGGACGAGCATTCGGATTCCCATAAGCGGTCTCCAGGCGGAACGACAGGTACTCCCTGGGCGGCAGCCAACCGTCGGACGGCCGCATGGTCCAGGCCTGCCGGAGGGCGGTCCCCCACAGGCGCGGTCTCCGGCCGACGGCCCATAGGACCCCGAAGATCACCGGCCAGTTCCTGTTCAAAGGTCGACCGATCCGGAGAGGGGATCTGCACCGAGACCCATCCAGCCGACCGCCCCGGCGCCGACGAGCGGGCCCGCATGGCCGAGCGCTCCGGGCAGGATGCGGGAAGCGGCCGAGTGGTCCAACATGGCACCGCTGCGGAGGGCAGCTTGCGCGGCGTCGAAGAACGGCGCTCCGAACCCGAGCGCCACCGACCCGGAGACGAGCGCGAGGTCCAAGTCGCACAGGTTGGCGACGGACGCGACGGCCCTTCCGACCATCTCGCCGGTGCGCTCGATCGTCGCCTCGTCGGCTTCTTGCGCTGGCCGGCCGGTGATCCGGGCGATGGCGGTGCCCGATGCCTCCGCCTCGAGGCAGCCCCTGGCTCCGCAGCCGCAGAGGTGCCCGTCCGGCTCGACAAGCACGTGGCCTATGTGGCCGGCATTGCCCGTCCGGCCACCGAGCAGCCTCCCCTCCAGGACCATGCCACCACCCACTCCCGTCGACACGACCATCGCTATGAAGCTTCCTCGGCCGCGACCTCCGCCCACCCATCCCTCGCCCAGCGCGAGCGCCTTGGCGTCGTTGTCGACGAAGGTGTCCAGGCCCAGCTCCTCCGCCAGGCGAGAACGCAGCGGGAAGCCCCTCCAGGCAGGCATGTTGAGAGGCGACACCTCTTCGCCGCCTTCCGTCATCGGCCCGGCGGCCGCCACCCCACACACGACCGGCCGCTCGGGAACCTGCTCGAGCACTTCCCGAGCGACGCCTATGACGGTTGCCAGCAACAGCTCCCCGTCGGGCGTGGCGGGCGTGGGGCTCCTGTGGCGGACCAGCAGGTTTCCTTCGGTGTCCACCAGCCCCGCAGCAAGCTTGGTGCCCCCTATGTCGACGGCGAGGGCAACCGGCACCCCGGCCACGTTAGCCCGATGTCCCCCGGCCCCCCGGCCGGGGAACTTGCCGGCGCCCCGGCCGGGAACATGCCGGCGCCATGGGCTGGTGGGACCTGCCGGGAGAAACTGCGGGGGCACGGCGAAAGCCGCCCGGCACCCAGGACGGCCCGCTGGGCGAGGCGGCCGGGGCGCGTCCGGCGGATGTCGAACGGATGGTCGTCCCGGTAGGATCGGGCGAGCACCGGATATCCGCGCGAGGTCGTTCCCTTGGAGGCGAACGTTGACCGTCCAGCCGTCGACACGCTCCGGCCGAGCTTCGCTGCAAAGCAGCGCGGAGGCGGTGGTGGACAACGTCGACCGAGTGCTGCAGGGCAAGCGGGAGGTGATCCGGATGGCGCTGTGCTGCCTGATGGCGCAGGGGCACCTACTGGTCGAAGACGTTCCGGGAGTGGGCAAGACGAGCCTGGCGAAGGCGATGGCCCGGTCGCTGGACTGCCGCTGGGGCCGGGTCCAGTTCACGCCGGACCTCCTGCCGAGCGACGTGACGGGGGTGAACGTCTTCAACCGTTCCACGGAGTCGTTCCAGTTCCGGCCGGGGGCTGTGTTCACGAACCTGTTGGTGGCGGACGAGATCAACCGGGCTGCGCCGCGGACGCAGTCGGCGCTTCTGGAGGCGATGGAGGAGAACCAGGTGACGCTGGACATGACCACTCATCCCCTGCCGGAACCGTTCATGGTGATAGCGACGCAGAACCCGCTGGAGCACCTGGGCACCTATCCCCTGCCCGACTCGCAGCTGGACCGGTTCCTGATGCGGATAGGTATGGGCTACCCGACGAGAGCGGCGGAGCTGGAGATGCTGGAGGCGCACGGGACGGTCGACCCGATGGAGGCGCTGGAGCCCGTGGTGAGCTGGGAGCAGACGCAGGCGATGATCGCCGCCGCCAGGGAGGTGTTCGTGGCGGATTCGTTGAGGTGCTACATGGTGGACATCGCCGAGGCGACCAGGAGCCACCCGGCTCTGGCGCTGGGAGCGTCGCCTCGCGCCCTGCTGGCCCTCCAGCGATCGGTGCGGGCCTGGGCTGCCATGAACGGCCGGGAGTTCGCTCTGCCGGAGGACATCCAGAGCATGGCGGAGCCGGTCCTCGCTCACCGCCTGATGACGAGGGACGGCTACGGATCGAGGACGTCCTGCTCGGACGTCGTGGCGGACGTGGTCGGCCGGGTGCCGCTTCCGCTCTCCGGCCACCTGCGGCCCTGAGGCCGCTGCGGAACGGTGCGGACGATCGCAGTGCCCACTCGCCAGGGGTGGCGATTGGCGGCTGCAGGCATCTCGCTTCTGCTGGCCGGGCGAGTGCTGGGGCTGGGCGAGTGCTACGTGATCGGCGCGGCGGCCCTCGTGACTGTCTGGCTGGCATGGGTCTGGACAGCACTCCTGCCTCTGGATGCCGAGGGTACGAGGCTGCTCTGGGACTCGTCCGCTTCGGTCGGTGCCACGGTGCAGGCACAAGCCGTGATCGAGTGGCGGGCCAGGCGGTCCAGTCCTCCGTTGGAGCTGTACGACGCGTGCTCGTTCGACGGCAAGCCGCCACTGCGTGGAGGTCGGTCGAACCGCCGCCGCAGTTGCCTTCGCACGAGCATCTTGGTGAGTCCCATGAGGCCGTCGGAGCGGCGGCAATGCGGCTACTCGATGGACATGCGTCGTCGGGGACGGGCGGCGGTGGGCCCACTGGTGGTGCAGGCAGGGGACCCCTTGGGGCTGGCGACCAAGTCGGTCGCCCTGGCAGGACGGGTGACCGTGGAAGTGGGTCCGATGACGGAGCCAGTGGCACCTCCCCCCGAACCGGACTCGCACCACCGGTCGCCGAGCAGTGTGTGGGGCCCGATGGTGGCTCGTGATCCGGCTGCCGAAGGCACCGGGCTTCGGCCCTACGTCACGGGCGACGACCTGCGTAGCGTCCACTGGCCTTCGACAGCTCGCACGGGCGAGTTGATGGTGAGCCCGGAGCCACCGCCGGTGTCGCCGTCGGTCACGGTGGTAGCCGATACGACCGGGCTGACCCTGGGGGGCGACTGCACGAGCCGGTCGGAGCGGGTGCTCTCCGCCGCCGCAAGCGTCCTGCAGTCGAGCGCTCGCGCCGGCTTCCGGTCCCGCCTGGTGCTGACGTCGGGAGAAGACAGCGGCTTCGGCCACGGAATGGTCCACTGGAACCACGTCAGGGAGCTGTTGGCCACCGCCGGGCGGCGGACGGGCACGGTCGAACGGCGGTCCCCCGCATGGATACCCGAAGGCGCTGCCGGTGACGGCTCGGGGCGACCGACTGGGAGCTCCACCCTGGTGGTCGTGTCGGGCAGCGCAGGATCGCCCGCAGACCACGAGGCGGTCGGGCGACTGCGCCGTCAGGGATGGAAGGTGATGGTGGTGATGTTCCAGCCCGAGCCGTACCGCTCCGGACGGCCAGGGGTCTCCGGTCGGGCGGCGGAGGGGACGAGCCGAAGGGGTTCGCTGGCGGATGACCGCATGGGGCTTTCTCCTCCCCGGGGACGTCGTAGTGGGGACGGCCGGGGTCCGGCGGAACCGGCCGCACGCATGGCGACGCCCACACCGGCATCGTCGCAGGACTGCCCGGACGGGATCTGCGTCCCGCCCGGGGGCAGCTTCGCTGCGGCGTGGAACGACGCTCTGGCTCGGTACCCCTACGGGCGATTGCGGAGCTCGCGCTGAAGGGCACAGCCCCGAGGGGGGCTCCGGGATGGGCTCGCCCGGCGAGGACCCGTGCTGCGGCACAGGGCGGCCGAGGAGGGCGCTCTGCAGCCACGGTCGCCCTGGGCGCCTCGACGCTGGTGACGGCGGCCGGGCTGGGAAGGCTCTTCGAAGGCGGGGGCTTCCTGTTGCCCGTCGTGGCGGTGACTCTGTCGGCTCAGGTGTCGTCGTGGGTGGCAAGGCGGCTCGGCTGGGGCAGCGGTGCCGGGCTGCTGGCCGGGTGGCTGTCGGTGGCGGTGGCGGCGACTTGGACGGTGCTGCCAGGAAGCGTGGCCGGCGGGCTCGTGCCCGGTCCGGCGACGCTGCAGGTGGCGCTGGAGGCGTTGAGGGCGGTGCCGGCTCAACTGCGACTGCTGGCGGCGCCGGCTCCCCCGACGACGGGGCTGGTGCTGTCGGCCTCACTGGGGTGCGGCGCAGGGGCGGTCTTTGCCGACTGGGCGGCGTTCAGAGCCGGGTTCCCCGAAGCGGCGCTGGCGCCTGGACTGGCGACCCTGGTGGTGACGGGCGGCCTGGGCACAGGCGGCGGCAGGTTGGCGGAGCCGCTGGCATGGACGATGGCCGTGGCCGCATTCCTGATAGCGCTCAGGGTGGAAGGACTGGAAGCGAAGGGATGGCCCCAGAGGCTCCGGCGGGTGGCGGTCGGAGGGGGAGCCCTGATGGTGGCGATCGCCCTGCCGGCCGGCGCGCTGCTGAGCCGTGTCCTGCCCGGTTCGGGCGCCAGAGCGCTGGTGCTGTGGCACCGGCCGGCGGGAAGGACCAACGGGACCAGGTTCGCGGTCAGCCCGCTGGTCAGTATCCGTGGTCAACTGCTGGCACCGAGCAGTCAGGTGGCGTTCGTGGTCCGCTCCCCGGTGCCGTCCTACTGGAGGCTGACGGCGCTCGACTCGTTCAACGGCACGGTGTGGTCGTCCGACCAGACGTACGGACTGGCAAAGGGCCGCCTGCCCGGGAAGGTGCAAGGCGCCTCGACGATCGTGAAGGACCACTTCTCCATAGTGGGGTTGTCCAACATCTGGCTGCCGGCCGCCTACCGCCCGATCGCCTTGTCTGGCGCTCCCGGAGCTCGGTTCGATGCGGGGTCGGGCTCGATCGTGGTGCCGGGAGCTTCCCCGAGCGGACTCTCGTACACGGTCCAGTCCCGCCTTCCGCAGCTGAGCCCGGCGGCGCTTCGCACTGCGGTGGTGTCGACCAACAGCATCACGGCCGCCCGTAACCTCCAGTTGCCGCCGGGCATACCGTCGTCCGTGATCGCGCTGGCCCACCGTTTGGTGGCCGGCCACCGGACGCCGTTCGGCAAGGCGCTCGCCCTCGAGACGTTCTTCAGGCGAAACTTCACTTACAGCCTGTCGGCATCGCCCAGCAACTCCACCTCGGCAATGACGAGGTTCCTGTTCGAGTCCCGGTCCGGCTACTGCCAGCAGTTCGCCGGAACGTACGCGGTCATGGCACGGGCGGTGGGCCTGCCGGCGAGAGTTGCAGTGGGGTTCACCTACGGGCAGGAGACCTCCCCGGGAACCTGGGTGGTAAGGGCGCTGGATGCCCACGCATGGCCGGAGGTGCTGTTGGGGCGCTTCGGATGGGTACCGTTCGAACCTACGCCGGGGCGGGGGAATCCGGCAGCGGTCGACTACACCCACGTGACGCCGGCGGAAGCGTCCGTTCCGCCAGCCGGGGCAGGAATCGGCCAGCCGGCAGCGGCGGCATCCGCAGCGCCAGCTCCGGCAGCAGCGGCGGGGCCGAGGACGGCAGCGGGGCGCATGGCCCATCCGGCGGGCGCCACGGGTCAGTCGGAACGGCGATCGTCACACGGCAGTCACCCCTCGGCGGGGAAGCGGCGGCGGTCGACGATCGGGGGTGCCGGGTCCGGGGCAGGCGGCAGTGTGCTCGACAGCGCCGGTGCAAAGGGGGTGGCCGGAGCAGCGGCCGGAGTGCTGGTGCTGGCGGTTTCGGTGCTGCTGGTCGCCTTCTTGGGCAGGTTCGACCGGCGACCGTCGACCGCCAAGGCCAAGGGAGAACCGGACGGAGCAGCAGGCGCTGCGGAGCCGGACCGGAGAAGGGCCATAGACCGCTGGTCGGATGTGGCGGAAAGGCTGTCCGAAGCCGGCTTCCAGCCACCTGCCGCCGTGAGCGTGACCGCGTTCGCCCGCAGCATGGCGTCAACTATGGGCGGGGAGGCAGGTGCGGCGCTGATCAGACTGGCCGAAGCTGCCGCCTGGGCGTACTACTCCGCCCCCGGTACTCCGGTGCCGGAACCGAATGATCCACAAAGCGACTGCACCCTGGTGGCCGAGGCTGCAAGGGCGCTGGGTGCCGGCCCGAGAAGGGGAACGGTCAGGACGGGCGCTTGAACCGTTGGCCCAGGTTGCGACGAAGCTTGGTCCACTCGGCCGACAGATTCTTGTCCTTCACGCTTCGGGAGAGGTCTGCCATGCCGGCCCTGCCCATTCGCCGAAGGTTCCGTTCGAACACAACCGCGGAGAAGAACATCGCCACCAGACCCACCAGGGCCAGCAGGAGCGACGAGGAGAAGGTGAGAAGCAGCACCACGAAGCCGGCCACGAAGGCCAGCGCCGACCACTTGCAGTTGCGACCCGCGTGGCGGTACACGGTCTCCGACCGCACCCTGTCGGCGAAGCCCGGGTCGTGCTCGTAGAAGCTGCGCTCGATCTGTTGAAGTATTCGCTGCTCGTGCTCCGATAGCGGCACTGGTCGCGCCCCCTTGCCCTGTGGCCCTTCTCCCATGCGATCTTCGCGCACCGCCGCACCCCCTACAACGCCACCCGCCCGTTGTGGCGTCCCTGCCAGTCTCGCACGCGTCAGCCGCGCCCGAAGCAAAAACCAGATTACCTGTTCCGAGACCGACGCGCCGTTCGGAGAGGGCCCGTGCCGAGTACGTGGAGCGGAGAGCCGGGACGGACCTCGGGATGCCGGCCGAAGCCGGTGTCCTCGGGGTTCTCGAGCCGAAGGCGGCTCCAGGGGCACGGCGACCCCGTTGGGGGGATACGGGGCCGCCGTGCAACCACGAACGTAGTGAGCAGTTGTGAAGAGGCCGTGTTCTCGGCGTGTACGGAAGATGAAACGCTGCCCAATAGGCGCCGAGACAGACGTTGCCGGTCATCTGACCAGGCGGAGGCGCCGGAATCCCTCGGCAAAAGCGACTCCGGCCGTGGAGCCCGCCTCCTGCGCCCGTCTGCGAACCGCAGCGGCGACCCGGACCTCGCTCCACGAGTCGCCTTCTCCCCCCTGGCCGCTGCCCGGTCGCTCGCCGCCGAACTGGGTGGCATGGCAGTTGACCGCCTGCACCTTCGTCTCGATCGTGTGCCCGATGTCGACCCAGACGTCGGGTACGAGAGTGCCGGACAGGTACACGGTCCGGACCTGGTGCGCCGGACCGAGAGCAGGGAAGTAGTGCGGAAGGGCTGCGGCGGGCGATACCGCGTCCAGGGTGGACCAGCCGACCATCCGATGGTCGCGGTGGTTGTAGTAGTCCTGGCCGAACATGACGGCCTCGGGGTCGTGGCACATGACGACGTCCGGGCGGACGCGGCGGACGAGCGCGACTATCTGCGATTCGAGCAGGCTGCCTCCGGGCAGCTCGCCGTCGGGGTAGCCGAGCAGGTGCTGCGTGGCGGTCCCGATGACTGCTCCTGCGGCTGCCAGCTCTGCCAGGCGGGCGACGCCGAGCCTCGCCGTGTCCACGGCCGGGTCGAGGGTGCCCTTCTCACCCCGGGCACACACGACGACATGGACTTCCGTCCCTTCACGGGCCCAGCGAGCGAGCGACCCGCCGCAAGCCACGTCCGGATCGTCGGGATGGGCGAACACGGCCAGGACCGTCGAAGGGGCGCCGTGGATCATCTCCGCCACGACGGCTCCGTCCCTGGCGGATGGGCCAACTTTCCAGCCCTCAGTCCGGAGCGGACGCGACGGCGGCGCACGCCCGTTCCAGACCGGGGTCGTCGACGTCCAGGTGGGTTACCATCCGCACCCGGTTCGGGGCGACCGTTCCGATCAGAACACCATGCCGTCGCATGTGGTCCGTCAATTCGTCGGCGGCTGGATGGTCGAAGGTGACGATGTTGGTGGAAGGCAGGTCCGCTAGTGCCCCCGACCAACGCTCCGCAACGGCGGTCCCGAGCCGGGACGCTCGCCGGTGGTCCTCGGCCAGCCGCTCGACGTTGCCCAGGGCGACCAGTCCCGCAGCTGCCAGGACTCCGGCCTGGCGCATCGTTCCTCCTAGCACGGTCCGTTCCGTGCGTGCCTGGGCGATCACGTCGGCGGGACCAGCCAGCAGCGACCCGACCGGTGCGCCGAGACCCTTGGACAGGCAGCACATCACGGTGACCGCCGCGGCTGCCCGGACGCCGGCGCCGACACCGGTGGCCACCTCGGCGTTGAACAGGCGAGCGCCGTCCAGATGGACCGGCACGCTCCCGGCTGCCGCGGCGACCGCAGCGAGCGAGCCGGCGGCCCACGGGCGCCCGCCGCTGGCCATGTGGGTGTCCTCGGCACACACCAGTGAGACCTGTGGGTGGTGATGGCGAGAGCTGTCCATTGCGTAAGTGACGTCGTCGGGACCGAAGCTGCCGGAAGAGTCACAGACGGCGTGGAACTGGACGCCGGCATTCCTACCAGCAGCTCCATGCTCGTAGGCGACCACGTGCTGAGTGGCGCCTGCGACGACCAGCGATCCGGGGTTGGTCAGGCAGCGGAGCGCCACCTGGTTGCCCATCAGGCCGGAGCAGACGAACAGAGCCGCTTGCTTCCCGACACGTGCCGCAAAGGCCTCCTCCAACGACCGCACCGTGGGGTCCTCGCCATAGGCGTCGTCGCCGACCTCGGCGGACGCCATGGCGGCCCGCATCGCCCGGTCGGGGCTCGTGACGGTGTCCGAACGGAGGTCGACGATCCCCGATGCCACCCCGCCACGCTAGCGGCCGAACGTTCGTCCGGCTTGGCTCGGCCGAACGGCCCCGGTGGTGACGTTCGCGGCCCGGTACTACGTTCGGGCCGGTGGAACCCACCTTCGACGGCGCCAACCCCGACACGGCAGCCGCGTCCACCGTGTGCAAGTCCACGCCGACGAAGTGCCAGGCCCGCACCCGGCTCTACCGCGACGGGGTGGTCGCCATGGAGGGCTTCCCGGTTGCGGAGATCAGCGAGCACCTGGCCGAGGCCGCGAACGTGGTGTGGCTGGACCTGCGCGACCCCGACGAGGCCGACCTGGCCGTGCTCGAGGAGGAGTTCGGGCTGCACCCCCTGGCGGTCGAAGACGCGGTCCAGGAAAGACAGAGGCCGAAACTGGACCGCTACCGGACCCACCTGTTCGCCGGGTGGCCGGGGGGGATCGCACCCCCCGGCTCCCACAGATCCCGACGTGACAGTCTCCCGTCATCGGGCTCCTCTCACCCGTGCTCAGATCCCGTGAACCCACTTC
>JAJYPS010000088.1 GCA_021795215.1 Actinomycetes bacterium | reverse complement strand
GACATTGGGTTGTGACACCCTACGTCAATACATCGAGCAACAAGACAGGCCAACTTGATTCGGGGCTGCGCCCCGAGCGGCGCTTCACCACCGGCCTGAAGGCCGGCGCACTGCGCCGCTTTTAGGTAGCGAGCCTGTACATGGTCAACCTGGACTGCGCGTCGCAGCCGGCGAGCCCGCACAGCAAGTTGGTCGACACCCTTTCGCGTCAATGTCCGAGCGGTCGGCTTCGGCGGGGTGTACCCGAGCTGGTAGGGAGAGGTAGATCAAGGCTCCTGCTCGAAGCGGAAATCGATACTGAGCCAGATCGGCATTAGCCGGCCCTCCTTGGAGGGCTCGACCTGCACAAGACGGATCAATGCACGGCACCGGGGCGGCGGACCCGACAGTTCGGCCCTGTGGCGTTCGTCAATCTCTCGTCCCCCGTAACGAGATCGGTGCCCAACCACTCGGCCAGGGCGACATACCAAGCGTCGTACACCGTCAGGTTGTCTCTGAGCTCCCACGCTCGCTGGGCGAAGGGTTCGAAGGGATATTGGAGGGTCCTGACTTGGCGGACGTGCTCGAGGGCAGCCACTGCTCGGATGACGCTGAGATCGCCGCGGAGGACGAGACCACGGAGGCCGGAAATGCTTTCTGCGCCGAAGATGGCGGGCACCTGCAAGGTCGGTTGGCTGCGCACCTCCTGGCGTGCCAGCTCCCCGTGGGCTCCGACTCCGACAAGGGCGTCGACGAAGACAGAAGCGTCGATGACGCTCACGACCGCATGGTCAATGCGTTGCTCGGTCGGCGCGGACGACCTGTGCCGCCGAGGTGGGGGCGAAGCCGTCCGGACCCTCGGCTCGCAGGCGACCCTCGGTCTCGGCGACGAGCTCGGCCGGAGTACGCAGGGCGGCATTACGCTCCAGCTCGGTCCGCAGGTACTCCTGCACGCTCATGCCCGCTGCCGCGGCCCGGGTCTGGTACACGCGGTGGGTGCCCTCCGGGACGTTGCGGATCTGGATGGTTGCCATAGCGCTACAATAGCGCTCTAGGCGCTGAAATGGGTGCGTCGGCAGGGCGGGGGCGTCAGCTGATCGACGGCCTACCGGCCCCAGGGAGATGTGCACGGCGGCACTTCGGCGCTTGCTCGGACCGGCGCCCTCAGGGCGTGCAGAGCACCTCGCCGTGGAGCAGGAAGAACACGGCGTCGTCGTGCTCGATCCACCTCCACCAGCCGTCGGCGAGTCGACGAAGGTCGTCTGCGGTCGCAAGGCGCTGCTCGACGGCCTGCTCGGCGAAGCGCGACTGGGTGACACGCTCCGCCCACAGTCCTCCCCACCAGCGTCTCTCGTCGGGAGTGGCGAAGCACCAGGCGCTGGCGGAGGCGTCCACCTGGGAGAACCCCGCAGCCTGGGCCCAAGACGACAGGCGCCGTCCTCCGTCGGGATTCCCTCCCGCTCCACGAGCGACCGAGCGGTACAGCGACAGCCACCGGCTCATCTCTTCGGACTCGGGGTACCAGAACATCCCCCCGTAGTCGGCGTCCCGGGCGGCGACCACACCTCCGGGGCGGCACACCCTGCGCATCTCGGCCAGAGCGGCGATCGGGTCGCCCAGGTGCTGCAGCACTTGGTGGGCGTGGACCACGTCGAACGTCGCTTCGTCGAAGTCGAGCCGTAAGACGTCACCGACGGCGAAGCGAACGTTCCGTCGGCCATCCGACACTGCGAGCGCCTGGGCTTCTGCCAGAACGCCAGGTGACGAGTCGACTCCTACGACCCAACCTTCCGGCACCCTGTCCGCCAGGGTGACCGTTATGGTTCCCGGTCCGCAGCCGACGTCCAGCACGTGGGCGTCCGGTCTCAGCCGGGGCAGCAGGTAGGCGGCGGAGTTGTCGGCAGTCCGCCAGCGGTGCGATCGAAGGACGGAGTCGTGGAATCCGTGGACGTAGCGGTCGTCTGATGAGCTTGTCGGCACAGGGGCAATGTTGGGGCCTGCGGCTGCAATAAGCAAAGAACAAATGTGGGCCGCATGTATAAGATTGCTTATGGGCGACACGGAGCTGCTGCGAACGTTTCTGTCCGTCTACAGAGCAGGATCGCTGACCGACGCCGCAACTCGTCGCGGGATCAGCCAGCCGGCCGTCAGCCAGCATGTCGCGGCGCTCGAACGTCTGGTCGGCCGGCGGCTGTTCGTGCGAGGTCCGTCGGGCGTGTCGCCGACGGCCCAGGCAACGGAGCTGTTCGCCAGGGTGACCGAGCCGCTGGACGCTCTGGAGGACGTCATCGGCGACCTGCGAAGGGGCCCGGACTCGAGCCAAGTCGCACCGGTCCGGTTCGGCTCCAGTGCCGAGTACTTCTCCGCCGAGCTCCTCCCTCGTCTCGCCGGACGGGAGATCCCGGTCACCGCCGTGTTCGGCACCGACGCCGACCTCCTGCCGCTGCTCGAGCACGGCCAGATCGACGTGGCGGTCACGAGCAGGACTCCCAGCCGGAAGTCGACACGAGCGGTGTCGATCGGGGCCAAGCGGTTCACCCTCGTCGCCGCACCCGGGGCCGTACCGCAGCGACCGCTGTCTTCCGTGCCCGAACTGGCCGCATGGCTGCCGGACCAGCCGTGGGCGTCCTACAGCGTGGAGCTGCCGATCACCCGGCGCTTCTGGCACAGGGTGGTCGGCCGGCCATTCTCCGCACGGGCTCATCTGGTCGCCCCGGACCTGCGTGCCGTGGTCAGGGCGGTGGAGCTGGGCGTCGGCGTCAGCTTGCTGCCGACGTTCGTGTGCGCCGCTTCTCTCGCCGAGGGCAGGATCGTGGAGCCGTACCCGGTGACCGCACTGGTGGAAGAGGAGCCCTGGTTCGCCTGCGTCAGGAGCGGCGAGACGCGACGCCCGGCCGTGGCGGCGCTGTTGGACGCGCTGGTCCACCGAGATATGGTACACGGCCACTCCATGAGCAATCGCCAGCCTGACGCCGCCCCGCCGAGTCGCTTTCGCTGCGGGCCTCGGGTCAGCCGTCCGGGGGACCACCCCTCTTGACGACCCGGATGATAGGGGCCACTTCGACAGACCGGATACCCGGCAGCGAGGCGAACGGACCGTTGAGATAGGCGTGCAGGGCAGTGGCGTCCCGGCAGTAGACGGCTGCCATCAGATTGGCCGCCCCGGTGGTGGCTGCCACGAAAGGCACTTCGGGCTGTGCCGACATGACGCTGCCGGCTCTGTCCAGCATGCCGGGCTCCACGGATGCCCATAGCAGAGCGTGCACGTTCAGCGAAAGGCTCCTGGCGTCGAGGTCCAGGCGGAATCGGAGCCGCCCGGTGCGACGCAGGTCTTGGATGCGCCGCCTCACGCTGGACTCGTGCCAGCCCAGCGCCGCGGCGAGGCCGGCGGTGGCCGCCCTTCCGTCCCGCATCAACAGCTCCCCCAGCCTCAGCTCGTCCCCGGATACCCGCCCGTCCGGTTCCGCTACGACTGGGACGGGCTCCAGCAGCTCGCATTCGGCCGGAGTGAGATGACCGGTCAACCGCCTCCACGGCCCCGCCGAGTAGTCGTGAAGCAGAGACTGCGCCCCCAGGTGAGCAACCCGGCGGCTGCCCGGCAAGCCGTCCAGGAGCAGAGCGTCGCGCTGGCTCTCGTTGCGGACCTGCAGGCCGCAGACGATCTCCGTACCGCCCGAAACGAGCACGACCCAGCTGGTGTCCCTCCTGGCGGCGAGAGCGGCGGCAAGGACCGTGGCCGCCCCGGGGACGCAGCCCACACGGAGGTACCAGTCCGCAAGGCCGCCACCGCCAGCGTGGAGCCTGCCCTGCACCCGCAAGCCAGCGTGACGCCTCAGCCTGCGGTAACGGCGTCCGACGGTCTGGTCGGACACTCCGATCACCGCCGCCATCCGCTGGAACGACGCCCGAGGCTCCACGGCGAGCGCATTGAGAAGCTTCCGGTCGACCGAGTCGACCGAGACGACCGAGACGACCGAGACGACCCGAGCAGCGGTGTCACTCCGGAAGCCGATGTCGGAAGTCACGCCCGTGGAGCCTAAACGTGTCGGAATTCGGCGAACAGTCGACTGGGCATGGCGATAGCAGTTCGGACGGGGCATTCTCTTGGACGGTGCCCACAGGCCGGCACCGACACAGGCCAACCTGACGCCGCTCCCCTTCGTCGCCCGGCAAGCGGGGTGGCGGAGGAGACGTCGGAACCTGCCTGCGAGTGTCGGGGACCGGCCCGGACGGCCCGCATCCTGGCCGGAAGGAGAGAGATGGCCCGCAAGTGGTGGACCCTGATCGGCGTGTGCACCGGCACATTCATGCTGCTGCTCGACGTGACGATCGTGGTCGTGGCCCTGCCGGACATCCAGCGGGCGCTCGGAGCCAACTTCGCGGCCATCCAGTGGGTGGTGGACTCCTACGCCCTGACGCTTGCTTCACTGCTGCTGACGGGAGGTGTGCTGGCCGACCGCTACGGCCGCCGCCTGCTGTTCGCCATAGGGGTCGCCAGCTTCACGGTTGGCTCCGCTACCTGCGGCTTCGCGGCGTCGACTACGATGTTGATCGCCTCGCGCAGCGCGCAGGGAGTCGGCGGTGCCCTCATGTTCGCCACCTCGCTGGCCATCCTCGGCCACACGTTCGTGGGGAGAGAACGAGGCATCGCGTTCGGCATATGGGGAGCGGTCACCGGTGCCGCCGTGTCGCTCGGGCCGATCCTGGGAGGCGTGATCACGAGCGACTTCAGCTGGAGGGGGATCTTCCTGGTGAACGTGCCGGTAGGGGGGGTCGCACTGGCGATAACGCTGACCAAGATGGACGAGTCGAGAGCGCCGAACGCGGTAAGGCCCGACTGGCCCGGTTTCGTCCTCCTGACGACCGGCCTGCTCGGGGTGGTCTACGGCCTCATCAGGGCCAGCGAGACCTCCTGGGGCGACGCGGCGGTGCTGGCGTCCCTGACTGCGGGGGGCCTGCTGCTGGTCGGGTTCGTGGTGACCGAGTGGAAGGTGCGCAATCCACTGTTCGACCTGGCCCTGTTCCGCATCCCGACCTTCAGCGGCGGTCTGGTCGCGGCGCTGGCCATGAACGGCTCCCTTTTCGCTGTGTTCCTGTACCTGGTGATCTACCTCCAGGACCTGCTCGGCTTCTCGGCGCTGGCCACCGGCGAACGGCTGCTGCTCTCGAGCGGAGCGGTGTTCGTGGCGTCCGCCGTCAGCGGCAGGTTGAGCGCCCACGTGCCGGCACGCTGGCTGATCGCACCCGGCTTGGCTCTGGTCGGGGGCGGCCTGGTGCTGATGAGCGGACTGGACGCAGCGAGCCACTGGACGCACTTGATCCCTGGGCTGGTCGTGTCCGGCTTGGGTGCCGGTCTGGTCAACCCGCCCCTGGCCGCCACCGCGATCGGGGTGGTGCCACCGGCAAGGGCGGGAATGGCGTCCGGGGTCAATACGACCTTCCGGCAGGTCGGGTTCGCCGCCTCGGTGGCGGCCCTCGGCACCATTTTCGCCTCCACGCTCGGCAACCAGCTGCGCAGCTCCCTCGCCTCACTCCACCAGGCAGGCCGTGCAGACCAAGCCGTGGCGGCCATCCGGCACGGCCGCGTGGCAGGACTGATCGGCACTGCCCCGAGTGCACTGCGGCCTCATCTGGTGTTCGCGATCCGCAGTGCGTTCGCCTCGGCCGTCGACCGGCTGATGATCGTGACAGCCGTCGTGGCCTTCGTGGGCTCCGTCGCCAGCCTGGTGCTGATCCGGAAAGAGGATTTCCAGTCGGGCGAACACGGGAGTGCCGGCCGGCCTGGAGCGGGGGTCCCGGCGGACGTACCCTCTTTGGCTTCCGGGTAGGCGGCGGCGACCGGGCGAGGGCTCGATGCTGCCCGCCTGCCGGCCCGCCGGGTGCTGCCCGCTTTGCCGGGTTGCCGCCGGGTGCCGCCCGCCCGCCGGGTGCCGGATGCGGCCCGCCCGATGCTGCCCGCCTGTCGGCCCGCCGGGTGCTGCCCGTCGGCCCGGCTGCCGCCCGCCGGCCGGCTAGTTCCCGGGCCTGCCGGCGGATTGTGGTGCGGGTAGCCGACTGGCTACGCTCCGGACGTGCAACGTCGACTACGAGGCCGGGGCCGCCGACGACAACCGACGGCAGGGATCGAACAGGCCGGCGGCCGTTTCTGATCGGCAGGAAGGATGACCGGCCTGCAAAGCGAAGCGCCGGTGGGGTGCGAAGCGAACACTGCTGCGCCTGTCGCCGGCCGAGCACTGGACCGAGCGGGTCGGCTGCTGTCGCCGGAGCGGGCCGTCCGGCTCTGGCGGCTGCTGCCCACGATCTACCTTGTTGTCGCGGCAGTTGCCGGGTCAGTCTTTTTTGTGTCGCAGCCTCCCGGACAGACGCCGGACGCGTACTCGCACTTCTATCGAGCGGGAGAGGTGGCGACCGGGCAGCTGTTCGGGCGGCGGCTGTCCAGTACCGAAGCGGGTGGCTACGTCCCAAGCCACATGCAGGTGCTGGAGAATCGACTGCTCCCGGTGACGGTCGACCCGCGGGCCAGGATCAAGTGGCATACGCTGGCGGCAATTGCGCGAACCCCGATGGCTTCTCCTCCCTCGGTCGTGTCCAACAGCAACACCGCCATCTACCCGCCGCTGTTCTACGTTCCACAGGCACTCGGGATCGACCTCGCTCTGCTCACCGGCAGTTCGGTCCTGTTCGCCTACGAAGCGGCGGTAGTGCTGAACGGGATAGCGGCGGTGGCACTCTCCTACCTGGCACTTCGGTTCTCTCGGGCAGGCCGCTTCTGGCTCTTCACCGTCCTGTGCCTTCCCATGACGTTGGCGGAGTACTTCTCGATCTCGCAGGACGCGCTCTTGATATCGACCAGCGCGCTCGCTTTCGGGATCGTGTCGGGTGCGACGAGGCCGGCGGAACGAGAGGTGCCGGCCGGAAGGACGCGCCCCGCCCTCAGCCGGTACAGGTGGTCGATCCTGGGCTCTTACGCCATCCTGACCGCCGTCAACTTGTCGCGCCCGGTGTACCTCAGCCTTCTGTTGCTGCCCCTCGCAATCCCTGCTCCGTGCACCGACGGGGAGCAGGGCGGCGGCCGAAGGCGACTCGGCCGCTTCTTCAAGTGCAGATGGCTGGCTCTGGCAGCACTCGGACTGTCGCTCGCCGCCATCGGCACATGGACCGTCCTCGACGGCCTGTTCGTATACAGCGTGCAGCCACGCCCCGGCGTCAGGCCGCAAGCGCAACTCTCACTGGTCCTCCAGCACCCCCTTCGCGACCTTGCGATCGCATCGCATACTCTCGCCGCCAACGGCGTCTACTACCTGCATTCCTTCGAGGGGCTACTGGCATGGGCTTCGCTCACCCTTCCCAGATGGATATACGCCTTGCTAACCGTGGCTCTCGTGGTGGCACTGATAGTTGGTGACCCGCTCGAACCGACCTTCAGGCGGGGATGGGTTCCGGCGGTCGGCAGGAGCGTGGGGGCGGCTGCGGTGGTCGCGCTGGGACTTGCGTCGGTCGAGGGGGCCGAGCTTCTCACCTGGACACCGCTCGGGGACATCGTCGTCCAGGGGGTGCAAGGTCGGTACTTTCTCCCGCTTGCGCCATACCTTGCGCTCGTTCTGCCGTACAGGCCTCGGCTTGTCCGGGCACTGCAGCCGGCGGCGCTCGCGCTCGTGCCGATCCTCATGATTCCCCCGGTGCTGGCTTCCGGTGCCGCCCTGATCCGCAGCTTCTACATCGGTGCCTGAGCAGGCCGGACGAGCAGTGGAACCGCCGGAGCCGACAGCGGCCGCATTCTCGACGGCGGACGTGGAGAAGCCTGTCGCCACTTCTCGGCGCCGTCCCGGCCTCTTCGCTATCTGGATCATGTCTTCGGTGGTGCTGTTCGCGATGATCGGGCTATGGAGCCTGGCTACGCCGCTCTACGCCGGTCCCGACGAAGGAGTCCAGGTCATCCGGGCGGTCTCCCTGCTCAGGGGCGAGCTGGCCGGCCCGGCCGCGCCGGGCAAGTCGCTGCCCGTAGTCGCCGCCCGCGTACCACGACCGTACGCCGAGGCGGTGGCACTGCCGAGATGCTTCATGTTCAGGCCCTGGAGGAGCGCCGGCTGCGCGCCTCGATTCCCGAGTGGAGGCGGCGGGCTGGTGAGCACCACGACGTATGTGGGCCACTATCCCCCGCTCTACTACGCCCTTGTAGGGACGCCGTCCTACTTCCTGCCGCCGGTCCAGGCGGTGCTCGCAATGCGGATGCTGAGTGACCTGGTGAGCGCTGCGGCACTCGGTCTGGCGTTCGCCATAGCCGGGACCTGGTCCTCCTCTGTCCTGCTTCCCGCGGGGCTCGCGGTCTCGGTCACACCCATGGCGATCTTTCTGGGCGGCATGGTGAACCCCAGCGGAATGGAGATCTCGTTGGCGGTGCTGTGCTGGACGGCTGCACTGGTGGTGGCGACCGTGCCGGATCGGGCTCCCCCGGTGGGCCTTCTGCGAGTGCTCGGTGTCGCAGCCAGCCTGCTCGCGGTGACGCGCTTCGCATCTCCGCTGTGGGTGGCCTGCGTCGGCCTGGTCCTGCTTGCTCTGACGCCACCTGCCCGCCTCGCAGCGCTGGCCCGCAGTCGTCCGGCGATCCGCTGGGCAGCTGCGGTGATCGGGGCGGCCTCTGCCTGCGCCGTGTGGGACGTAGCCACCAGGGCATTCCTGGTGACGCCGGCCGGACCGAAGGCAACGGGCAGCACGGCGCATGTCGTGGAGCTGACGGCAGTCTACGTCGCTTCGCTGGCCGAGGAAGTCGTCGGCGTCCTCGGCTGGTTGGACACCAGGGCGCCCTTCGCCGTCTACGTGGCATGGATTGCGGTCGCCGTGGCCATCGTCGCCGCCGGAGCAGCTCTGGGATCGAAGAGAGGTCGGACGGTCCTGGTCGGTCTGGTCCTGGCCGGCCTCACGATCCCGACGGCGATGGTGGCCTCCCACGCCCGCCAGCAGGGTCTCTGGCTGCTGCAGGGCCGGGACGTCCTGCCGCTGCTCGTCGGCCTGCCGTTGACCGCAGCAGTCGTCGCGGGGCAGAAGCACCGCCGACTGTCGTCCGTATTGGGCTCCGTGGCGGTCGGTGCGGTATGGGCCTGCCTGCTGGTGTTCTTCGCCGAGGCGCTCCGTCGGTACACCGTGGGCGTCAACGGGCCGCTCGATCCTCTGGTCAGGGTCACCGGCGGCTGGACGCCTCCTCTGGGCGCAGCGACGCTGCTCTTCTCGTTCACCCTCGCCGACGGTGCCTACCTTGCCCTCGGACTGGCGTTGACCCGGGCCGCCTATCGGCCTGCCGCAGCGGCGGAGCGTCGTCTCGACGACGACCCCGACGGGCCGGGCGCAGGTCCGGATGCCCCGACGCCCCATTCCCCCGCCGCTGACGCAGCAAGCCCCTCCGAAGGCTGGCAGTATGGGGGTGGGGCGGTGAGTCGGCCGGGTGGCCGCGGTCTGGGCGGCGTCCGGAGGATGTCCGCACCAGGCTGAGGAAGGTCGGGGCTCCGCAGGGCAGGGTGCTGGCTAGCGGCCAGTCGGGGTGACCCGGGGAAAGTGCCACAGAGAACAGACCGCCGATGACGACCGTGTCCAACAGGCAAGGTCGAACAGGCAAGGGTGAAACGGTGCGGTAAGAGCGCACCAGCAGGCGGAGCGATCCGGCTGGCTCGGCAAACCCCACCCGGAGCAAGGTCGAGCAGGGACCACGGGCTGCCCGCCCGACGCCGGTACTCCCGGCAGTCAGTCCCGGGTAGACCGCTCAGATGGATGGCCACCGTGCCGTATTGCGCGGCATACAGAACCCCGCCTACAGGCCGGCTCACCGCCCCCTCACGCTGCCCCGTCGGCGCAAGTCATAACCGGCGGGCTCGTCCATCCCCGACCTTCGGCCCGGCGGCCGGACCGGACGAACGGACCGGGCGGCCGGCGAAGCCCTCACACTCTGCTCATCTTCTCGACACCTGTGGGTGGTGAAGTTCTGCAAGCATTGAGCGATGCATCGGGTGCGGCACCATGAGCCCGGCGGCACAGACTCACGCGGGAGACATATTTGAAGTCGATTCGTAAACCGGCCACCAGGGCAGCGGCAGTAGCCGTCGTAGCGATCGTGGTCGCCGTAGGCAGCATCGCTGCCGCTCACGGCCACGCGGGCAAGGCGCACCACAAGCGTCACGGCGGCAAGCAGGGAATCAACGCCGTCCAGGCCGCCTCGGCCGTGTCGGGCACGGCAATCTCCGACTTGACGCTTTCCGGAACGGTATCGCCTACCTCCACGGTGGCGATATCACCAGCCCTCGCCGGGCACATTGCCTCGGTCGACGTCACCGCCGGCCAGCAGGTATCCAGTGGGCAGACCCTGTTCACGACGGCGAGCCCGACGTCGCAGGCACAGCTCACCGCTTCCCAGGCCAGCGTGGCGGTCGCCCAGGCTCAGCTCGGCAAGGCCCAGGTCGCGCTCCAGGGAGCGCAGCAGGCATACCAGAATGCCCTTGCAGCACAACAGGCGGCTGCCCAACAGGCCGCCGCTGCCCAACAGGCCGCTGCCACTCGGGCAGCAGCCTCGGCTTCGGGCGGTTCCTCCGGGTCGAAACACTCCGCTTCACTCGGGTCAGGCGGGTCGTCGCCGGGGCTCAGCGCAGGCACGTCCTCCGGATCGGGATCGACGGTCTCGGGACAGCCGGGCGGCGCCTCGACCGGCTCGCTGTCGCAGGGACAAGCCCAGAGTGCGGCGTCCTCCCAGAACGCCGTCGACCAGGCCGTCTCGGCGGTGAACCAGGCTCAGGCGGGGGTGTCCGTAGCCCAGGCCACACTCAACCAGGCCAACGCTCAGGCTGGCGTCGTGCAGGCGGCCGCCGCAGGCTCGACGGTGACGGCACCCATCTCCGGCATGGTCGCTTCGGTCAGCGGCGTCGTCGGAGAGTCGGTCACGACCTCCACGCCGGTCATGCAGCTGGAGAGCGGGACGATGAACGTGCAGGCGAGCCTGTCCCAGCAGGACGTGGCACTGGTACAGCCGGGCCAGTCGGCCACCGTCCAGATTCCTGGCGGATCTGGAGCGCTCTCCGGATCGGTGCAGAGCGTCTCTCCTGTCGCCAATGCGGCGTCGCTGTCGTTCTCGGTCACGGTGGCGCTGTCCACCTCCCCGGCATGGGTCCACGCCGGGGAGTCGGCGACGGTGAACATCGCGACACAGACCGTGTCGTCCGCCGTACTCGTTCCCGCCAGCGCAATCGTTTCGATCAACTCGACTCCCCAGGTCTTCGTCGTGGGCGCTGGCCACAAGGTGTCACTGGTGAACGTGACCCCGTCCATCAGCGACGGCAACACCACGATGGTCACCGGCCTGGCGGCCGGGACCGAGGTGGTCACGGCGGGCCAGACCTACCTGGCCGG
Organism: Actinomycetes bacterium; assembly: GCA_021795215.1. Taxonomy (GTDB): domain Bacteria; phylum Actinomycetota; class Acidimicrobiia; order Acidimicrobiales; family JAKAOS01; genus JAJYPS01. The sequence goes on along the minus strand of JAJYPS010000088.1, from coordinate 203 downwards.
CGGGGACAGGGTCAGAGTCACGTCGTCCACCACGACGCCGAGCACGGTGACCGGATCGTCCATAGGCGGCCTGCTCACCGCTCCCAGCGCTAACGGGACGGGAGCGGGGACCGCCGCGGGGTCTGGAGTGGCCGGCGGTCCGGGCGGAGCCGGCGGTGGAGGCGGTGGTGCTGGCGGAAGCGGCGGCGGTGCAGGCGGTGCAG
>JAJYPS010000151.1 GCA_021795215.1 Actinomycetes bacterium | reverse complement strand
TCCGATCTTGAGCGGGGTCGTGCACGCATCGGTGCTCGCGCGGATGGACCCTGCCGAAGCGTGGCCGCTGTTCCAGCGGACGCTCACCGCAGACCTCGACGACACCCAGGGCGGCACCACCGAGCACGGCATACACCTGGGCGCCATGGCGGGAACCATCGACATCGTCACCCGAGCCTTCGCCGGGGTCACCGTGGACGGCAACACCGTGACACTCGATGCCCGACTGCCGGCCCGGCTGGCCGGAGCACGGTTCGAGCTGCAGCACCGCGGCCAGCGGCTCCGGGTCTCGCTGAGCCCGGCCTCCACCCAAGTGACCGCCCACCCGTGCTCGGCCAACCCGGATGTCGATGTCCGAGTCATACCGCCGCCGACGGAGGACCGAACCCCGTGAGCACGAAAAGTGCCCAGTCCCTGGCGCGTTGCCCGTCGTATGTCCGGCGCGCGAGCGGCACACCCTCGAGCGGCTGACATGGAGCTGGGTCTGCTTCTCAAGGTGCTGCGCCGGCGCAGGCGGCTTGCCCGCAGGGAGACGTGGAGCCGATCGCGACTCGAGGCTCACCAGGACCGGGCGCTGCGGGACCTTCGGATGCACAGCTACGCCGAATCCCCGTTCTACCGGAGGTTCCACCAAGGCATGTTCGATGCGCCGCTGTCGGCCCTTCCCGTACTCACCAAGGCCCAGCTCATGGAGCACTTCGACGAGGTGATCACCGATCGGGACATCCATCTGGCGCAGGTTCGGTCGTTCCTGGCCCAGATGCGCGGCACGGAACGATTCAAGGGCCGGTACTACGTCGCCGCGACGGCAGGCACGACCGGTCGGCCCGGGATCTTCCTGTGGGACGGCGACGAGTGGGCCGGGATCCTGGCCTCCTACAACAGGCCCTATGCCTGGGGCGGAGCACCACTGCGGCTGACCAAGCGCACCAAGATGGCCGTGGTCAGCTCGACGACCCCGTGGCACCAGTCGGCGCTGGTGGGCGCCACGGTCGACAGTCCGTTCATCCCCACGCTGCGGCTCGACTCAAGCGACGCGATGGAAGACCTCGTGGCCCGTCTGGACGCGTTCGCCCCGGACGTTCTCGTGGGGTACGCCTCGATGCTGCGGCTGCTGGCCGTGGAGGCGTTGGAGGGGCGTCTGCACATCGTTCCAAAGGCGATCTTCAGCGCCTCCGACGTCCTGACCGACGAGGGCCGCCGACGCATCGAGGCGGCGTGGGAACGGAAGCCGATGAACGTCTACGCCGCGACGGAGACGGCTGGTATAGCCGCTGAGTGTGAGCACCACACGGGCCTGCACCTCTTCGAGGACCTCGTCATCACGGAGGTCGTGGATGGCAGTTATCGGCCGGTGCCGGCTGGAGAGTTCGGGTCCAAGCTGCTGGTGACGGTCCTGGGCTCGCGGACGATACCGCTCATCCGATACGAGCTGAGCGACAGCGTGCGGCTCGCCACGCCGGGGCCGTGCCCCTGTGGACGAGTGTTCACCAGAATCGACGCGCTGCAGGGACGCGCGGAGGAATCCCTCTCGCTGGGAAAGGTCGGTGGCGGACATCTCGCGGTGCAGCCCGGGATCTTCCACCGCGTCATGGACCTCGTCCCCGTCGCCGAGTGGCAGGTCCTGCATGACGACGGGGGGCTGACCGTCCTGGTCGCCGGGAAGGGGAGCGATTTCCAGTCCGAGGACCTGCGCAGCCGCCTGCACGAGGAACTCCAGCGTGCTGGTGCCGTCGTTCCGGTGATTCGGGTGGAGTCTGTCGACAGGATCCCCCGCACACCGCTCGGGAAGGCACCGCTCATCCGCTCCATCGCTGATCACACCGGAACCTAGCGCGAAGCCGGTTCGGGTGCGACGAGCGTCGCATCGAGAATGCTCTTGCTTCTAGCCTGCCGTCCCCCTGGGAAGTGGGGGCGCCGGGTGCGGCTCGGGGCCCGCCGCCGACGTCACGGGGGCCGCTGGTCGCCCACCGGCGTCTTCGTTGGGGAGCCAAGACTGGATCACGTCGAGTACGGTCCGGGTCATTCGTCCGAGCCGCGTACGGGCGCCGCCTTCCGCGTCCCAGGAATCGCCTTCAGCCATCGGGTGTTTCGCTCCGGTCCGCCCCTTCCGAGCCAGGCTCGACAGCGGGACGAACCGCGCCGAGGCTACTTCTGCGAGATTGCCTGAATCGACGAAGGCCGGCGACCCGGCCCAGGCCAGGACGGGAGTGACGAGGAACCCCGTCTCGGGTAGCGCGATCGCGGGCAGTTCCCCGAGAACCTCGACGCTGTCCGGCGACAGGCCCACCTCCTCGTGCGCCTCACGCAGCGCGGCTGCCCGCAGGTCGTCGTCGCCAGGATCGAGCGAACCGCCCGGGAAAACGAGCTGTCCGGGGTAGTCTCTCAGGTCGCTGGCCCGTTCGGTCAGCAGCACTTGGGTCCCCTCCGGTCCGTGGCCCAGCAGCACGAGAACGGCGCTCGGACGGAGCTGTACCTGCTCGCGGGGCCGGGCGCGGTTGGCACCGGCCGCGTTCTCGTCCGCTGCTGACGACAGCCAGGCGGGGGCGGGCGCGCCGTGCCGGGATTGGGCGCTGTGCGTGGCGGCGTCCGGCGGCGCGGGGGCGCCGGGGTGCCATCGAACCTGTCCGGTGTCGAGTCGCATGGTGGCGATGCCGGGGCCCGGGT
>JAJYPS010000087.1 GCA_021795215.1 Actinomycetes bacterium | reverse complement strand
CGACGTACGAGTCGATCCTGGCTCAGCCGTTCGGCGCGGTGGACGAGGTCCTGAAGGTGACGGAGCAGGGCGAGGTGATCTCCGAGAAGTACCTCCTGGCCAACCTCGCCCGGCACCACCTGGAGCTCGCCCTGAGCGCCGTGCTCGAGGCGTCGACCCTCCACAGGGAGCCCCGGTGGGGACCGGGCGTGCTGGACCGCTGGTACGGGACGATGGACATAATCTCCGACGCGGCCCAGAAGGCCTACGCCCAGCTGGTGCAGGACCCTGCACTCCCCCGCTACTTCCGGGAGTCGACGCCGCTCGAGGAGCTGGGCTGGCTGCCGATCGGCTCGAGGCCGGTGTTCCGGCCGGGCCGGTCGGCCAGCATAGAGGAACTGCGGGCGATCCCCTGGGTGTTCGGCTGGACCCAGACGCGCCAGGTGGTGCCGGGCTTCTACGGCGTCGGCAGCGGGCTGGCCGCGGCCCGTGAGGCCGGCTATGGCGACACGCTGGACGAGATGATGAGCGAGTGGCACTTCTTCCGCACGTTCGTATCCAACGTGGAGATGGCGGTCGCCAAGACGAACATGCGCATAGCGGCCCGTTACGTGGCCAACCTCGTGGACCCTTCCGTCTCCTCCATCTTCGGCTCGATCGCCGAGGAGAGGGACCGGACGGAGGTCGAGCTGAAGCGCCTGACGGGGCAGACGAGGCTGCTGGGTGGTTCACCGGAGCTGCTGAGAGGATTGGAGACGCGGGAGTCGTACCTGGAGCCCCTCCACCACCTCCAAGTGATGCTTCTGGCCCGGTCACGCGCCGCAGGGGAGAGCGATCCGGCACTGCGGAGGGCACTCCTGCTGACCATCAACGGAATCGCGGCCGGCCTGCGCAACACAGGCTGAGCCGGACCGGCCCTTACGCTCGGCCCCCGGCCGAACGAGCGCGCCGGGACCAGTGGACGGCCGCCTGCCAATTTCGACACCTGGCTCAAGAGCGGCTCCCGCAGCACCGACAAAAGAGCGTGGCCGGTCCCAATCGATACTCGCGGTCAGCCGAACCGGCAGCGGCGCGCCTGCGGCGCTTCACGGGCGCCTCGGCCGCTGTCACCAGCGGCGGCTGCCTGACCGGCCTGCCGCTCAACTGCGACCGCAAGCGCAAGTTGGGTCTCTTCTGCCTGGTCAGCATGACCATGGTCGTGTTCGGCATCGCGATCGGATTCGCCTTCCCCCCCGTGGCCCTGCTGCTCGGGCTACCCGCTTCCAAGGTGCTCACGGTGCGATTCTTCGTGGCCACCGTATCGGCGGGGGCTCTGGTGGGCATGGCGGGAGGCCTTCTGGTGCGGGTCGTGCTGCGGCCTCGACTCGGTCTCCTCGCCAAGCGAATGGAGGAGATCGCCGAAGTCGTGACGGGCGCCTCGAAGTCCTCGATCGACTGGGCCGGGCTGACCGAGACGGCGAGGGTCACGATCGACACCCCCGACGACCTGGGCCGCGCTGCCGAGGCGTTCAACGGCCTGGTCGGCTCCCTCGCCCAGGCCAGGGAGACCCAGGCCGCCCTCGACTCCATCAGTGCCGTCCTCGCTCGCAACATCGACCTCGGACAACTGGCGTCCGAAGCTGCGGCCGATATGGTGCAGCACTTCGGGCTGCTGGCAGGCTCGATCGTCGTGACCGACGGCAATCGTCTCGACGTCGCCGCCAGCTCCGGCCCCTGGGAGGACAGGATCGGCGGAGCACTGGTCCTGGCTCGAAGCTGTCTCGACGCCGACGTCTCCCCTCGCTGGCGGCCCTGCCCCAAGGGGGAGGGCGAGACCCGAGCGGGCTCCCCCAGCCGTGCGCTGACCATACCGCTCGTCGCCAGCGGTGCACAGGTGGGCGCCTTCGTCGGCTTCGGCACCCCGCCGGCAAGCGGCGTCTCCGCCGGTCGGCCGGAGGAGGAGGTGCTGAGACTGGCCTCCCTCGTGCAGACGCCCCTGGCGGTCTCAATCGGCAACGCTCTGGCTCACGACCGGCTGGTGTGGCTGGCAGGGCGTGACAGCCTCACCGGCCTGCACAACCGGAACGCCGGCCTCGAAAGGCTCGACCAGGAGATGCAGCGTGCGCAGCGCTCGGGAGAGAGCCTCGCCGTAGCGATGATCGACGTGGACCACTTCAAGTCCGTCAACGACACACTGGGGCATCTAGGAGGGGACCGGGCACTCTCCGCGGTCGCCGTAGCGGTGAGCTCCAAGTTGAGGTCGAGCGACTTGCTGGCCCGCTACGGAGGCGACGAGCTGATGGCCGTCCTCCCCGGAGCCCGCCCGGAGGACCTTGCCGGCTTCGGCGCCCGGATCTGCGAGGCCGTCGCGGGGCTGCAGGTGCAGGATGCCCAGGAGCACAAGGTCATGACACTGACGGTGAGCGTAGGTCTGGCCTGCACGTCCGGTGATGGGCCGGCAACCGCTCAGGAGCTCGTCGACGCGGCGGACCGCTCTCTCTACGAAGCCAAACGGCAGGGGCGCAACCGGGCGCACGCCATCTGCGACGGCTCCGCGGCGCCCGATGCCGGGAACGTCGAGCCAGATACCGCCACCCTGCCGGGCGGAGCTCGCGGCCCGGACCACGTGCAAGCCGGTGGCGAGCACGTTGAAGCCGGTCCGGTGGCCGAGGTAGGATTCGCCCGAGCCGAGGCACTGGCCGCCCTGGCGGACGAGGCATTGGCCGCCCTGACGGAAGAGCGCTGATGGGCCAGGCGACAAAGCTGGACAGCTCCGAACCCAGGCGTAAGAGATCGGCCACCCCCAGGCGCCTCGGCTCCACGGGGGCAGTCTCCCCGGGTGCGAGCACCACGACGGGGGCAGTCTCCCCGGGGGCAGTCTCCCCTGGCTCCCATCTTCTAGCCGCAGCTCCGGCCGGTTCGCCGGGTGCCGATAGTGGTCCGACGGAGGCGGAGCGCCTGGCGGCCCTGCGCAGCTACGGGATCCTCGACACCTTGCCCGAGCCGTGCTTCGACGAACTGGCACAGCTGGCTGCCAAGCTGTGCGGCACGCCGATCGCGGCCATGAGCCTGGTGGACGAGGACCGGCAGTGGTTCAAGGCGAGTGTCGGCCTCGAAGTGACCGAGACGCCCAGGTCGATCTCGTTCTGTGCCCATGCTCTGGGGCACCCCGACGACGTCATGGTGGTTAGGGACGCCCTGCACGACCCCCGGTTCTGGGACAACCCCCTTGTGGTGAGCGAGCCCGGCGTCCGGTCCTACGTTGGCGCTCCTCTTCGCGCTCCGGGCGGGACGGTGCTCGGGACCCTTTGCGCTTTGGACCTTGTGCCAAGGGAGTTCAGTGGCGAGCAGTTGGAAGCTCTCCGGACCCTGGCGGACACGGTCATGTACCACCTCGAGGCACGGCGCGCGCTGATGGCGGCGAGCGACGCTGTGGCGACCGCGAACGGCCGGTCCCTCGCCGAGGACAGGTCGAGCAGCGACGGGCAAGGCCCCCAAGCGCCCCAAGAAGGAGGCATCGTCGAGAAGCTGGCGCAGGCGTTCGAGGTTCTGCCCGTGGGAATGTCCCTGTACGACACGGGCGGGATGTGCCTGGCCGCCAACAGCGCCTTCGCCGAGCTCGTCGGCCGCAGCCCCGCCCAAGTCGTCGGCATGCATCTCTACGAGCTCACCGCCGAAGGCGACTCCGAGCGGGAGAGGCAGTTCCTCATGGAGCTCAAGAGCGGCGTGCTGCCTTCCCTCATCCGCACGAAGAGATACGTGAAGCCCGACGGCGCTCTTGCGGAGGCAATGGTCAGCACCTCGGTCATCAGGGACGGCAAGGGACAGCCGTCGCTCTTCTGCAGCCGGATCGAGGACATCACCGACCGCCGGCGTGCCGAGACGGCTCTGCTGGAAAGCTACTCGCTGCTCGACGCCGTCGTAACCACGGATGCCGAGGGAAGGATCCTGTCCTGGAACCGTGGCGCCGAGGCGCTGCTCGGCTGGACCGAGAGCGACACCCTAGGCAGGACGTTCGACTCGTTCGTGCCCTACGACATCCCTGCGAGCGCCTGCAGTCCGGACGCCCGGTCGACCGTCGAGCCGGGCGGCGCAACCGCAACCGGCGCAACCGGCGCAACCGGAGGCCCCGACGCTCGGGGCTCGCAGTGCACCACAGAAGCATTCGTGACGAGGGCCGACGGCACGCCGCTCACGGTGGAGCTCGTGACGAGCAGCTGGAGCAGCGGCGAGAGCGTGTTCCACACTGCCGTGCTCCGGGACCTGAGCGAGCGGAAGGCGGGCATCGCAGCACTTGCGGAGAGCGAGGACCGCCATCGCCACCTGGTGGAGGACCTGGCGGAGGTGGTGTTCTCCCTCGACGCCGACTTGCGGGTGGCCTTCCTCAACCACGCCTGGGAGGAGCTGACCGGCTACCCGGTCGGCTCCACAATCGGCACCAAGTCGTGCTCCTTCCTGCACGAGGACGAACGCGAGAGGGCGCAGGCCACCCTGAGGAACCTCCTCGAGCCCGACGGCCCCGTCCAGGTCCGGGGCGAGCTGCGCTGGGTAAGGAAGGACGGGACCGAGCGCTGCACGGAGCTGCGAGCCCGCCCTCGGGTCGGCCCCTCGGGGAAGCGCACCGGAGTCACCGGCACGCTCGTCGACATAACCGACCGCAAGCGCGCCGAGCTGAAGATGCTCCACCAGGCGCTCCACGACAACCTCACCAACCTCCCGAACAGGGCGCTGCTTGTGGACCGTCTCGACGGGGCCCTGCGCCGCTCCAATCGTGCCGAAGGTCGTGTCGCAGTGCTGGTCGTCAACCTCGTCCGGTTCAAGGCCGTGAACGACAGCCTCGGCCACGGCATCGGAGACCAGGTGATAGCCGAGGTGGCGAGCAGGATCCGCGAGGCGGTGAGGGACGAGGACACCGTCGCCCGTCTGGGCGGAGACGAGTTTGCGGTGGTCGCCGAGGGGATGGAGGGCCCGGCCGAGGCAGTGGCGCTCGCAGAGCGTGTGCTGGAGGGCGTAGCCGTGCCGCTCGGCAAGAAGTTCTCCAAGGTGACGCTCAACGCCCGGATCGGCATCGCGTTCGAGACCGACAGGTGGCGCTCCGCCGACGAGATGCTGGGCGACGCGGCCGCCGCGATGTACCAGGCGAAGCGGTCCGCCTCCTCCTACGAGCTTTTCGACGCCGGAATGCGGGCCGAGACCCGGCGCCGGCTCAGCCTGGAGACCAGCCTCCGCTCCGCCATCGACGACGGCTCCCTGCTGGTCCACTACCAACCCGAGATCGAGCCTGGGAGCCACCGCCTGAGAGGGTTCGAGGCGCTGGTCCGCTGGCACCTGCCCGGGAGGGGGCTCGTCCCTCCGGACGAGTTCGTCCCGCTGGCCGAGGAGACAGGGCTGATCGTAGGCCTCGGCAGGTGGATGCTGCGCTCTTCGCTGGCTCAGATGGTCAAGTGGTCGACGGAGCACCCCGGGAGCCAAGACCTGTTCGTGGCCGTCAACTGCTCCGCCCAGGAGATCGGCGCCCGCGGTTTTCCCGACGAGGTCCGCCGGGCGCTGACCGAGAGCGGAGTGGAGCCCAGGCGGCTCTGCCTCGAGATCACGGAGCGGATCGTGCTCGGAGACACAGAGACCACCTTGCGCAACCTATCCTGCCTCCGTGACATGGGAGTCCGGCTCGCCATGGACGATTTCGGCACCGGTTACTCGTCCTTGACTTACCTGCAGAAATTACCCATAGACACTTTGAAGATCGACCGCTCTTTTGTCGGCTCACTCTCGGAGGGCCAGAGCAGCCACGCCTTGGTCAAGGCGATCGTGGACATGGCGAAGGCACTGGGATTGACCACCGTGGCGGAGGGCGTCGAGACGGAGGAGCAGCTTCATACCGTCGCTGACCTGGGCTGCTCGCTAGTGCAGGGCTACTATTTGAGCAGGCCTCTTCCTCCGGAGAAGCTGGTCACTTGGCTCAATGAGGAAGTTCGCTGCTCAACTCGGGCACAGTAGCTTCCGATCACCTGTATGCCGGGCCACAGCGGCCTGGATGACCCCCAACTATCCCGGGGTCCCGACGGCCAGCGGCCACCGGAGATACAGGAGGAACAGAGCGTGCTCAGTGTCGAAGAAGGCCTCGAGGAGCAGATGGAGGCCATACTTGCGGATGTCTGGTCCTTTCTCGGCCTGGACGACGAACCCCCCTCGGGTGAAGTTGCCGCGATCGAGTCCCCTTCCGTCCACGTCTACACCAGGCTGAGCGGTCCCGACGCCGACGTAGGCCTGGCCCTGCAGTGTGATCGCGAGACGGCCAGGAGCCTGGCGGCGGCAATGCTCGACATGGCCCCGCCCGAGATCGGTCCCCAGGATATCTCCGACGCGATGGGAGAGATCGCCAACATCATCGGGGGCAACCTGAAGGCACTGGCCGAGGACCTGACGCTCGGCTTCGCCGTCGTACAGGACGCCGAAGGGGAAGTGGCGGCCAAGGGCGAGATGCTCTGCGGCCTCCGCTGCTACCCCGGCGGCCACGCCATGAGCATCCAGGTGACCCTTGTGCCGACGAGCAGCGGGCGCAGCCGCCTGGCCCAGGTCCACAACGCCACGGCCTCCGCGGCCCTCAAGGCATAGGGGACCGAGAGATGAAGATGCTCGTCGTAGACGACAGCAAGGCCATGCGCATGATCGTGGTGCGCGAGCTCAAGAGAGGCGGCTTCGACGGAGACGAGATCGTCCAGGCCGACAGCGGGATGGCCGCCTTGGACCTTCTCGGCGCGGGCGACTTCGACTTCGTGGTGAGCGACTGGAACATGCCCGGCATGACCGGCATGGAGCTTCTGAGCAAGCTCCGGGCCAACGGCTCCTCGGTCCACTTCGGTTTCGTCACCTCGGAGTCCGCCACCTCGACCCAGGAGGACGCCCTGAAGGCCGGAGCCGACTTCTTCGTCACCAAGCCCTTCACGGGGGCGGACCTGGCCCAGCGCATCGGGAACGCGCTGGGCGTGGAAGTGGCCGGCGGCGCCGAGGACCACAGCCACGAGGCACCGACGGTGGTCGGTGTGCTGCAGGGGCTTCTCGGACGGGAGATCAAGGTGGAGAAGGCGACGGAGCCGCCCAACACCCTGACCGCCCGGGCGGCTGCCCGGTACGTCAGTCCCGCCACCGGCGAGGACGTCGCCATGACGATCGCGGAGCTGAAGCTGGCCGCTGCAGCCGGAGCGGCGCTGTCCTTGATCCCTGCAGCCACAGCGGCCGAGTGGGCCCGTGCCGGTGCTCTTCCGGCCAATATCGAGCAGAACTACCACGAGGTCGCCAACGTGCTGGCCACCATCTTCAACGCCCGCGGCGAACGCTGTGCGCTGGCCGAGCTGACCTTCCTGACCGAGGGCGACCGGCTGCCCCAGTCGGAGAAGGTGGCCGCTGCCAAGCAGGTCGCGTTGGAGATCTCCATCGAGGGCTACCCCTCGGGCCGCATGGGCCTGGTCCGGTTCTGATGTCCCCCTCCACCTCCATCAGGGTGCTGGTGGTCGACGACTCGGCGCTGATCCGCCGGGTTGTCGTCCGCGCTCTCTCCGCCGATCCCCAGATCGAGGTGGTGGGAACCGCTTTCGACGGCAGGGCAGGGATCGAGGCACTCGAACGTCAAGAGGTCGACCTGGTCACGCTGGACATCGAGATGCCCCGCATGAACGGGCTCGAGACCCTCCGGGCGATCCGCAGGCGATGGCCCAGACTGCCGGTCATCATGTTCTCCACTCTCACCTACGCGGGCGGCGCGGCGACGCTGGAGGCGCTGGCCAGTGGAGCATCCGACTACGTCACCAAGCCTTCGGGCAACTCACTCGAAGCAGCCACGGCCGAGGTACAGGAGCACCTGCTGCCCCGGGTAAAGGCGCTCTGCGCCAGGCGGGTCCAGCCGGCGGGCCAGGCGGCGCCGGCCGTCTCCCTCCGCCCTCCTTCGGCTACGGCCCCGGTGCGGGTCATCGGCGTCGCAGTCTCCACCGGCGGTCCCGCCGCGCTCGAACGGCTCTTCGCCATGCTTCCCGCCACTCTCCCCGTACCGGTGTTGGTCGTGCAGCACATGCCCCCGACGTTCACCCAGATGCTCGCGGAGCGGCTGGACAAGTGCTCGCCGCTGACGGTACGGGAGGCGACCGAAGGTGCTCAGCCCCGCCCGGGCGAGGCGTGGATCGCACGCGGCGGCAGGCACATGCTGGCGGAACGATCGGGGGGCGCCGTCCGCCTGAAGCTTGGCGACGGGCCGCCGGAGAACTCCTGCAAGCCGGCAGCGGACACGCTCCTGCGCTCGCTGGCCGCAGCCTACGGGCCCGAAGTGCTCGCCTTGGTGCTCACCGGTATGGGGCAGGACGGTCTGAAAGGGGCCAAGGCTGTCGTCGCCGCGGGCGGTCGGGTACTGGCCCAGGACGAGGCCACGTCCGTCGTATGGGGAATGCCCGGGCTCGTCGCCAAGGCCGGAATAGCGGAAGCGGTGCTCCCTCTCGACGAGATGGCAGCAGCACTGACGCAGCGGGCCACTGCGACGGGCCGCGCCAGCATCGCCCGGCCGTCCCCGGTGCCCCCCGGTGCGGGGCCGAGGCGTATCGGAGCCATCCCGCCTGCGAACAGGTTCGGATCGCCGCAGGAGACCGTGCCCGACCGCTTCAGCCGACCAGGGAGGTCTCGATGACCATCAGCCCCACCGACGTGGCGATTATAAGCAAATTGCTGGCACAAGAGGCCGGCATGAGCCTCGAGTCGTCCAAGCCCTACCTGGTCGAGAGCCGCTTGACCGAACTGGGCAACAGGCTGGCGATCGGCAATGCGGATGCGGTGATCGGCGCGCTCCGCAAGGGCTCCGACCCCATGCTCGCCGCGGCGATCGTGGAGGTGATGACCACCAACGAGACCTCGTTCTTTCGAGATCCGCACGTCTTCGAAGCCTTCGCCAAAGTGGTCCTGCCGGACTGCCTGGAGGCCCACGCAAACAACCGGCAGTTGTCCGTATGGAGCGCAGCCTCGTCCAGCGGGCAGGAGGCCTACACCCTCGCGATGATCCTCTCCGACAACCTGCCCAGCTCTCCCGCCTGGAAGGTGAGGATACTGGCGACCGACATCTCCAAGGAGATGGTGGAGCGCACCCGCCACGGGCTCTACAGCCAGCTCGAGGTGAACCGGGGCCTGCCCGCACCGATGCTGCTGCGCCACTTCCAGCGCAAGGTCCGGGACTGGCAGGCAGGCGACCACCTCCGGTCGATGGTGGAGGCCCGACTCCTCAACCTCTCCAAGCACTGGCCTGCCATGCCACAGCTCGACGTGGTGTTCCTGCGCAACGTGCTGATCTACTTCGATCCCGAGACGCGCCGGAAGGTGCTCGCCGGCGTGGCAAGGCTCCTGCGGCCCGGAGGTGCGCTGTTCATGGGGACCGCCGAGAGCCCTCTCCAGTTGAGCGATGCCTTCGAGCGGGTCGTGGTCGGGCGGGCCACTTACTACCGGCGACTCGGCACACCGCAGACCGGCCAGTCGTCCGGGCTGTCGACCGGAACCGCCGCCTTCGCCGCTGCCAGACGTCCCCCCACCGCAGTGGCACCGGTCAGGGCTGGTGCCGATCGGTTCACCCGTACCCGGGCGGACGCCGGCGGGCAGGCCCGCACCGGCAGGGACAGCCCGCACGGCTCCCCCCGGCCTCTCCCCAGGACCCAAGCTGCTCCCATGACACCGGCGCCTTCGTCTCAATCTGCTCCCAGGACCCAAGCTGCTCCCAGGACCCAAGCTGCTCCCAGGACGGCGGCACCTTCGTCTCAATCGGCTCCCAGGACTCAATCTGCTCCGGTTCCCAGGACGCCGGTGACGCCGGTTCCCAGGACCCCCCTGCCGGCGACCGCTCCGCCGCCGAGGTCCGGTGCTCCCACGTCGAGGACCGATGGCAGCAGTTCGGTGAAGGACAGCTCACTTCTGCAAAGGACAGGAAGGTAGGACCATGAGACAAGCGATTGTGGTCGACGACTCCCGGGTGATGCGCCGGATCCTCTGCAAGATCCTGGACGAGCTGGGGTACGAGGTCGCAGAGGCCGGCGACGGCCAAGAGGCCCTCGACAGCCTCGACCGGCTGAGCGATCTCAGCCTGGCACTCGTCGACTGGAACATGCCCATCATGAACGGCATCGACTTCGTCAAGGCGCTGCGGTCGGAACGCGACTACGACCTCGTGCGGATCGTGATGGTGACTTCGGAGGTCGCGGTCACGAAGATGATGCAGGCACTGAACGCCGGTGCGGACGAGTTCGTGATGAAGCCGTTCACCCGCGACGTCATCGAGGAGAAGCTGGCACTAGTCGGGCTCTCCTAGCAAAAAACCCAAAAGGTACGGCCTGCAACGGCCGACAGATGCGGAAGTGAACAGCACGGCTGGCAACGGCCGGGACAACGGGACGCGAGGAGCTCGCCCCACCGGCCGCCGTGCCGGACAGCCAAGAGAGGGAACACCGATGAACGTCAAGCGCAAGGGCACCATCCTGCTGGGGGCACTGTTCGCCGTGCTGGCAGTGGGCGAGGGCACGACGATCGCCATGGCGGCCCAGTCTGCCGGGGCGGTCGGGACCTACAAGTCGCAGTACCACATCCTCAACGTGGCCGTGCAGCACATGCAGCGGGACTTCTACAACTACGACGACCAGATGAACATGTACGTCCTCGTGGCCGCCATGGAGTCCCAGCACAAGAACTTGGCCGCCACCACATACGGCCAAGCCGTTTCCGCCTACCACAGCTTCCAGGCCGACCTGGCGACCACCCAGCGATTGGCGAGCCTATCGGGCACGGGGAACCTGGCCGCCGACGCCCAGCGCATCAACAGCGACATCCTCAGCTACACCAACTTCGCCAACCAGATCCATGCTGCCGTCCAGGCGGGCAACATCAAACAGGCTGCCTACATACAGACGCTGGGCAACATCCAGCCATCGAACGACATAATGCCGGCGCTGGCAATAGCAAACACCGATGCCGTCAAGGCCGCCAGCGCCCACCTCGACGCTATCGCGGCAAGCCAACGATCGCTCATGGCCATCGCCATCGCCGTCGCCATAGCCGTGCTCGGCATCACGATCGCTGTGGCTGTAGGGGGCCTGCGTTGGGTTATGAGGCCAGTGGAGATGCTCCGGTCGCGTATGCACGAGATAGCCGAAGGTGACGGCGACCTCACCCAGAGAGTGGAACTGTCCCGCGACGACGAGTTCGGCCATCTGGCGGGGTCGTTCAACAAGTTCGTGTCCAACATGAGCGGCGTCATCGGCAACGTGGCCGCCAACGCCCAGTCCCTCTCGGCCTCGTCCGAAGAGCTCTCGGCGACTTCCTCGCAGCTCTCCTCCACCGCCGAGGAAACCGCCGCCCAGGCGTCCACCGCGTCTTCGGCCGCCGAGGAGATCAATGCCAACGTCAACTCGATGGCGGAGGGCAGCGACCAGATGCGTGCGGCGATCGGAGAGGTGGCCCGCTCGGCCGCCGAAGCGGCCAGGGTCGCATCCTCGGCGGTGTCCCAGGCGGAGCAGACCACAGCCACGGTGGCCAAGCTGGGGGACTCCTCCGCCGAAGTGGGCGAAGTGGTGAAGGTCATCACGTCCATCGCCGAGCAGACCAACCTGCTGGCG
>JAJYPS010000150.1 GCA_021795215.1 Actinomycetes bacterium | reverse complement strand
AGATCGCCCGTCTGGAGGGCCACTTCGACAGCATGGCCAACAACCGCCCCTCCCTGCAGTCCCGCCCACGAAAGGATCCACAGTGAAGCTCTCCGTTTCCCCCCTCACCATCCTCGCCGCCGGCATCGTCGTGGCCATCCTGATGGCCGCCCTCGCCATGACGGGCACCCCCATTCCCACGTCGCTGTCCGCCGCCGAGCTCGCCCTCTTCGGCGCCGCACTCGGAACCGCACCGACGTCGGGCAGCTCCACCGCCGCAGAGCTCACCTCGATGGTGAACTCCCTCGTCTCCACGATCGGTGGCCTCACCAAGACCCAGGCGCCGGCCACGGCCGCCACGACAGCCGCTGTGGCTGCGTCTCCGGCCACGAGCGCCGCTCCGGCCACAACGGCTGCCCCCGTCGCACAGAGCGCCGCAGCGCCCGCCACAGCGCCCGTTGCGGTGACTTCCGTGCCATGAGCAAGCCCAAGGTCCGCTCCCGCAAGCTCGCCCTCTGGGGTGGCATCGCCCTGACCGTCGCCGGCAGCTACCTCGTCTACGACGCCTACGAGCACCGTGGTCGCAAGAGGCCGTGGCTGCTGCGCATCCTGCCAAGCGCCTGAGACAGTGCAGGCAGCCCCGAGCCTCCGTTGGGCGGTCGCCGCCCAGACCGTCGTGCTCGCCGAGTCCGAGGCCGCCTCGGCCGGCGAGGCGGTCGCCACCTTCGACGGGCCTCCCTCGGGGATGCTGTGGCGCGTCGAGATGCTCACCGTCAGCCTCTCGCCGGCGTCGGGCTCCTCGGTGTACGTCTACGAGGGCCGCCGCCACCCCCAGTTCCAACTCGCCGGCACCTACCAGGGCGACTTCAACGTCTGGGAGGCGGCCGGCACCCCCCTGACGGTGTCGAGCGCCCAGCCGCTCATCATCGTGTGGCAGGGGGCTTCCGCCGGCGCCGTCGGCAGCGCCAGGGCGCAGATCCGCGTCGAGTACCCGATCCCCTCCTCGACCGCTCACCCCCTGCTCGGCTGATGCCCTGGACCAACCCGGCCAGCCCGCCGGTCTCCACGTCGGTCTCGATCTCGAACCAGCCCTCGGTCAACGTGGCGAACTCCCCTGGGGTAGCCGTCATCAACGCCCCCGACGTCGGCGTGCCCGGAGGTGTCGCCGTCACCAACAGCCCCAACGTCGGCGTCCCCGGGGGCGTGGGAGTGACCGGCGGCCAGCTGATGAACTCCTCGGGCTACGCGGTGCAGCCCTCGACCGACCAGATCACGAGCGCGGACCTCGGCAACGGGACCGACGGAGCGGTGACCCTGACGACCAATACGGTGCTCGCGCGCACGATGAACTGGTCAGGGCTCACGATCAACGCTGGCGTGACGTTGTCGCCATCGGGATGGCTGATGCGCTGCACCGGGACGATCGACAACGCCGGCGTCGTTGACAACTCCGGGCCCAGCGGGACCAGCA
This sequence comes from Actinomycetes bacterium, assembly GCA_021795215.1. Classification (GTDB taxonomy): domain Bacteria; phylum Actinomycetota; class Acidimicrobiia; order Acidimicrobiales; family JAKAOS01; genus JAJYPS01. The sequence goes on along the minus strand of JAJYPS010000150.1, from coordinate 1,221 downwards.
ATGGCACGGCCGCCGCTCCCGGTGCAGTACTGGGGGGAGGCGGCAACGGTGGCGTGATGTTCGGTGGGAACGGATCGCAAAACGGATTCTCCGCCCCCAGTGCGAACATCGCAGGGGGCGGAGGTGGCACAGCTAGCGCCACCTACGCCGGTACGACCTACACCGGAACCGGAGGCTCTGAGCCAGCGAACCCACCCGCTTTCGCGCTCTCCCTCCAGATACTCCGAACGAACACATTTGCGGGTGGAGCGGGTGGAGGGGCCGCCACTAATGCCTCTACGACAGTTACGACAGATGGAGGCAGCGGAGGTGGCTGCATAGTGGCCATTGCCGATACATTCTCCGGAAATGGAACTTGGTCCGCTAATGGCGCAGACGCCTATATCGAATCGACGACAACGGTTGTCGAAGCGGGGGGCGGTGGTGGGGGCGGTCTCCTGTTCTTGGTGTGCCTGAACTACCAAGCCAGCTACGTCTTGCAAGCCAATGGTGGAAACGGTGCGGTCGTGGACAACCCCAACGCCCCGGGAAGTGCCAACCCGGGACAGCCCGGCGCGGCTCAGGTCCTGGTGACCCAGTGAGCGGCCTCGTGAAGCGATTCTCGGTGATCTGCTGCGGCACGAACTGTCCGAACCTTGCAACGCCGCTCGGCACCGCCGATCTGCCGGCTAGCCACACCGCCGGCCAGGTGACCCAGGCACTGTGGGGCTACGTGTGCGAAACCTGCGCCGCCACGTGGCACGCCGACGTGGCCAAGTGGCACCAGGACCATCCTGGCGAGACGATCGAAGCCAGAGCGCTGCTGGGGCTCAAGAACCCATCCGACGTTCCCAATCAGCGAACCCTCCCATCCGGGAGCGTTCACGCTCCAAGTCGAGGCAGTGCTGCTCCAGGCGGCTGATCCTGTGCCACTGGCTGATGACCATCATCAGGGCGAGGTCGAGAGCCAGGGCAAGAATCCCCACGAGGATCAGCACGCCTTCTCCAACGCCCGCGAATAGTCGATCGAGACAACGACGGCGGCCAGGCGCCGCTGTCCGACCCTGGTGTAGCCGGCGGTGGTCTCCGGCCGGGCGTGGCGGGCGAGCTCCTGGACGGCACGGAGGTCGCCGGTGAGGTCGTTGGCGGTGGCGAGGCACGTGTGGCGCAGCTGGTGCGGCGAGACGTGGCCGACCCCCCCCTCTACCGCCAGTGCGGTTATCCAGTTCCAGATGGAGATCG
>JAJYPS010000086.1 GCA_021795215.1 Actinomycetes bacterium | reverse complement strand
AGCTCCAACGTCCTCGGGATCGGCGTTGCCGTGAGGGTCAGCACGTCCACCCCGACGCTCATCGCCTTGATCGCCTCCTTGTGGGTGACGCCGAAACGCTGCTCCTCGTCTACGACCAGCAGTCCCAGCCTCTTCGGCTTCACGTCCGCCGACAAGAGCCTGTGCGTACCGATCACGACGTCCACAGTGCCGTCCGACACGCCGGCGACCACCTCACGCGCCTGGGCGGCAGTCAAGAACCGGGAAAGAGCCTCGACCCGGACCGGATAGCCCGCGAACCGGTCCGAGAAAGTCTGGAAGTGCTGCTGGGCCAGCAGGGTGGTGGGCACGAGCACCACGACCTGGAACCCGTCCTGCACCGCCTTGAACGCCGCCCTGATCGCCACTTCCGTCTTGCCGAAACCCACGTCTCCGCACACCAGGCGGTCCATCGGCGTCTCCGCCTCCATGTCCGACTTCACCTGCGATATCGCCTTCAGCTGGTCGGGGGTCTCGGTCCAGGGGAACGCCTCCTCCATCTCCGCCTGCCACGGGGTGTCCACCGGGAACGAGTGCCCTTCGACGGAACGGCGCTGACGGTACAGGGCGACCAGCTCCTCCGCGATCTTCCCGACGGACTGGCGCACCTTGGCCTTGGCCCTGGCGAAGTCCGAGCCGCCCATCCGGTGGAGAGTCGGCGATTCGCCACCGCTGTAGGGCGTCACGGTGTCGATCTGGTCCGACGGCACGTACAGCTTGTCGCCACCCCGGTACTCGATCAGCAGGTAGTCCCGCTGCGCTCCTCCGATCGACCTCTTCGCCATGCCGCCGTAGCGGCCGACCCCGTGGACGTGGTGCACCACGTAGTCGCCCGGCGACAGAGCATCGAAGAAGCCCTCGACAGCACGGGCGCGGGGGCGTGCCCGTCGGTGGCTCCGCCTCCTTCCGGTCAGGTCCGACTCGGTGAGCACCGCGAGCTTCGCCGACGGAAGGACGAAGCCCCTCTCGACCGACTGCACCACCACGGAGACGCCCGGGCCCTTCCGGAACGCTTCGACTCCCCGGACCGGCGCCTCCAGTCCGTTCTCCCCCAGGACGGCCGACATCCGTGCTGCAGTTCCCGCCCCCTCGGCGCACACCACGACCGAGAAGCCGTCCCGTGCGAGCGCACCAGCGCGGGCCGCGATCGCGGCCGGGTCCCGTTGCGCCGATACCCAGCCGGAAGCCTCCACTGCAGGCACGGACGGGCTGTCGGCCACGGCGACCAACGAAAGCGTCGCCGCCTCAGTCCGTTCCAGCAGCCGGTCGAAGTCCGCGTGCAGGTGCTCGAGCCGGATCGGGTCCGCGCCGGCGGCCCAGGTCTCCGACAGGGTCGACGCAAGCGAAGCCTCCTCGTCACCCAGTTCGGCGGCGCGATCCCTCATCCGTCGCGGCTCGACCAGCACCACCTGAGCGCCGGAGCCCACCAGATCGGGCACCAGCACCGCCTTGTCGACCAGCCAGGGAAGCCACGACTCCATGCCGTCGAAGAACTGTCCGTCCGCCAGCCTCTCCCACTGGTGGCTTCCCCACGGCTGGCTCGCGAGAAGCTCGGACGCCCTGGTCCGCACCTCGGCTGTGGGGAGGAGCTCCCTGCACCCGAACGCCAGCAGCTCCGCCGGACCGCCCAGCGAGCGCTGGTCGGCGACGTCGAAATACGTCACCCGCTCGACCTCGTCGCCCCAGAGCTCCATCCGGACCGCCCCGTCCGACGTCGAAGGGAACACGTCCACGATGCTGCCCCGGACGGCCAGCTCACCCCGGTGCTCCACCTGGTACTCACGCCGGTACCCCTCGTCCACCAGCCGCCGGACGAGCTGCTCGGGGTCGATCGTGTCACCCTGGCGAACCCGTACCGGCGGCCTGCTCCCCGCTTCGGGCGCCAGCGACTGGAGCAGCGACCAGACCGGCGCGACGACCACCAACGGCGGGTCGTTGGTCAGGCGCCACAGGCACTCCAGACGCTGCCCCATGGTCGCAACGCTCGGGCTGACCCGCTCGAACGGCAACGTCTCCCATGCCGGCAGGCCGAGCACCTGGTCTTCGCCCAGGAACGCCGACAGGTCGTGTCGCAGCCGCTCCGCCTCCCCGGCCGTCGGCGTGGCGACCAGCATCGGCCGCTGGGACGACAGCGTCACCAGGCCCGCGAGCACGAACGGCTGGACCGCTTCGGGGGCGGCCAGCACTGCGTTCCGGGAGCCGATCACCCGGGCCAGTGCCGGCTCGTGACGTAGGTAGGGCGGCAGTTGGGCAAGCGTCACCGGAGCAAGGCTACAAGCGCGCTCCGGCCGGCTTTCCTGCCCCGGGCCGAGCGGCCACGAGCGCCACCGAGGCAAGCGCGACGGGCACCAGCGTCGTGAGCAGCATCGGGCGCAGTCCTCCTCGCTGCGCCACCACGCCCAACAGTCCGGGGGCGACCACCACGACCGCCCCGGTCACCGCCGCCACCGCTGCGTTGGCACGCGCCAGCCCCTGCTTCGGGACCCCTTCGGCGACCAGGGCCAGGGACAACGGATAGACCAGTCCGTGCGGGACACCCAGCAGCACCATCGCCGCGTAGAAGGTGACGGCCCCGCCCCCGGTGGCCGCCAGGAGTATGCCGGTCACTGTCACGGCCGTCGCCCCGACGAACAGGTGCCATTTGTGCTTGACCGGCGACGCCCAGACGACCGCCGCCCGCACCGTGAGCGAAGTGACGAAGAAGGCCGTGAAGGCGAGCTGAGCGAGTGCCGGGGAGAGTCCGTAGGAGTCCTTGGCCAGGATCGCGCCGAAAACGACGATCGCGACGAAGGGCACCTGGTACACCAGGAGAGCCGCCACTGCCAGGCGGAACGGGGCAAGCGAACGGAGACGGCCCTGCCAGGGTGCGGCGTCTCCGAAGCCGCCCGCCCGGTCCTCCTCCCGTCGGTCCGCCTCGCCCGCCGCCTGCCCGGACGAGCCAGGGTCCGCCTCTCGTGGACCATCCCGGGAGCGGCGGGAATCGGAGGAGCGGCGGGAATCGGAGGCGTGGTGGGCGGCCAGGAGCAGCACCGCCGTCAGGGGCAGAACCGAGAAAACCAGGAACGTTCCGCGCACCGCGCCCGACGTCCACGAAAGGACTGCCGCCTCGAGCAGGGGACCCAGGGCAAGGCTGACCGACAGCGCAAGGGTGTAGGTGGCGAGCGCCCGGTCCCTTGCCGCACCCAGCCGGGAGCTCCCGATCGAAGTGGTGAGGCTGGGAAACACCAGTCCACCTCCGAAACCCGCCACGACGGCTCCGGTGGTGTACAGCCACACCGAATGGGCGGCGGCCAAGATGGGGAACGACGCCGACATCAACCACAGACCCGCGGCGAGCGCTTTCCGTACCGAGGCGAGCCCGGCCCTTCCGGCCACCAGGGTGCCGAGGATCGCCGCAACGCCGCCGGCTGCCGCGACGGCCCCGATGCCGGCGGCCTGCAGCCCCACCGTCCGGCCGAGCAACGCAAGGGTGGTCTGTTCCATGTTCTGCCCCGCGCGGAACAGCATGGTCATCCCGAGGAGAGCGACCACCTGTCCCAGTTTCGGCGCTAGCTGGCCCCTCTGGTGCCGGCGGCGGCCCCCGGCGACAGCCCGGCTGTCGGGAAGGGTCAGCGCGACACCCGACCGGCGAACATCTCGACGAACCGGCCGACGTCCACGCTGCGCACCAGTGACACTGCCGACACCTGCGGCCCCCGACGAGCGTGCTCGGAGGTGCCGGCGGGGATGGCCGAGACGGAGGTGGTTGCCCTCGGCGAACCGCACAGCGCGACGCTGACGTCGACCGACTCGAATGTCGCCAGGTCCGGTGCAACCGCCACCGCCGCGGCGAGCGGGTCGTGCAGTGGACAGGACGGGGACGTGGAGCAGCTGCCGTACGATTCGGCGTACCGCTCGGCCAGCTGGGCACAGAAGGAACCGACTTCGCCGCCCAGCGCTATGCGGTCGGCGACCGCCGGGGGCAGCAGGGCGGTCCCGGTGACGTCCAGCGGGACCAGGGTGAGCGGCAGGCCCGCGCCGAGCACGGCCGCCGCGGCTTCCGGATCGGCCCGGACGTTGCTCTCCGGCAACATCGGCTGCAACAAGCTCGTCTGGTCGAAGCTGCCGCCCATCACCACGACCCTGTCCACCATGCTGGGGAGATCGGGCTCCAAGGTCAGCGCCACGGCGAGGTTGGTCAACGGACCGATGGCCAGGATCGAGATCGGCCGCCCCTCGGCTGCGCAACTGCGGGCCAAGGCCACCAACTGCTCCGCGGCGTGGGGCGACGCCGTACGTCCCGATGCTGTGTCCGCCGCTCGGAGCGTCCCCGGTCCACCGTGCGCGTCCGGCAGTCCCTCGGCGCAGCCCGCCCGCCCACTGCCGGTTGTCTCACCGCCGGACACAGAGCTCGACGACAGACCGCCCAGGCCGTCGGGAGCGTGGCGAGCGCTGATCCTTGGAGTCGCCGGGACCAGCGGCCGGACGGCTCCCTGGAACACCGGCACATGGGCGGAGCCGGTGCGCGCCAGCACCATCCTGGTGTTCTGCGCGGCCCTTGCGGAGCCGACGTTGCCGTGCACGCTTCCGGCGGCGAGCAGCTCCACCTCGGGGCTGCCACCGAGGAAAGCCAGGGCCAGAGCGTCGTCCAAGCCGGTGTCGCAGTCGACGAACAGGCGCAGCGGGATGTCACTCATTCAGCCACCATTGAACCGGTTCATCGCCGCCGCAACTCCATCGTCGGCCAAGACCTCCACCGCATCCGCCGCAAGCTGCGCAGCTGCCTGGAGCTCCTTTGTCTCCGAAGCACCCGGCCGCCCGAGCACGAACGCCGCCCCGTCCATCCTGCCCGGCGGACGGCCTATCCCGATGCGGACTCTCGGGAAGTCGAGGGAACCCAAGTGGGACCCGATCGAGCGGAGCCCGTTGTGACCCGCCGTTCCGCCCCCTTGCTTCACCTTGACCTTGCCGACCGGCAGGTCGAGCTCGTCGTGTACCACGACCAGCCTGTCCGGAAGCTCCGAGATGCCGTAGCGACGGACCAGTGACGATGCGGCGGCGCCCGAGTCGTTCATGAAAGTCTGGGGGAATGCGACGACCATAAGCCTGGCCCCGAAGCGAACCTCGGCCACCAGCGACCTCTGGGCCCTGGCTGCTTTCAGCTTGGCGCCGTGGCGCTCGGCAAGTGCGCCGACTGCCCACGCCCCCACGTTGTGCCTGGTTCGCTCGTAAGTCGGTCCCGGGTTGCCCAGGCCCATCACCACCAGATCGGCGGGCGAGCCGGTCCTCGGCGGACGCAGCTGACGCTCCGGATCAGGCCCCGGTGGCGGCCTGCTGAGCTTCGGCGCCGCCCCCGCCCTCCGCGTCGGCCTCCGTCACCTCCGTGGCGGACGTGAGGGCCTGAGCACTCTGGGCCACGACCACGGCTGTGTCCGGAGCTACGCTCGTGGACACGCCGTCGGGCAGCGCCAGGTCGCCCACCCGCAGGCTGTCCCCCACGGCCATCCCGCTCACGTCCGCTTCGATCGAGTTGGGGATGGAGTCGGCGGGGGCATGCACCGACAGCGTGAAGAGCTCCTGTGCCAGCAGTCCACGCGCTTGGTTCACCTGCTCCGCCTCGCCGGTCAGCACAACCGGAACGTCGACTGCGAGCGTCTCATGACGGCCGATCACCAGGAAGTCGACGTGTGACAAGTCACCTCGGACGGGATGCCGCTGCACGTTCTTCACCATCGCCAGGTGTCGCTCGCCGCCCAGCTCCAGCCGCAGGATGGCGTTCATGCCGGCTTCGGTGGAAAGCGCCAACCGCAACTGCTTCGAGTTCACGCTGAGCGGGGTCGGCTCGATCCCGTGGCCGTACACCACGCCGGGAAGGAGGCCGTCCGAACGCAGCCGCCTCGTCGAGCGGCTGCCGGTCACGCGGCCCGTTTGCGCTTCCAGAGTTACCTCGGGCATCGTGCAGGACTCCTCGGATAGGCCCCGGCCCGCGCCAGGGAGAGAACGGGACTAGACGGCTCTCCAGCTTAGCGGCGGACCGGACAGGTCAGCTCTGGTTCTCTCCGTTGAAGATCTCCGACACGGAGCTGTCTTCGAACACCGCGTCTATCGCCCGGGCCACGATGCGACCGACCGACAGGACTTCCAACTTCTCGATCTTCTTGCTGTCTTCGATGGGGAGGGTGTTGGTGACGACCACCCTCGTGATGCTGGACGCCTTGAGCCGGTCGGCTGCCGGATCGGACAGCACGGCGTGGGTGGCCATCGCCCATACCTCCGCTGCCCCTCTGTCCACCAGCAGGTCGGCGGCAGCCACGATGGTCCCGGCGGTGTCGATCATGTCGTCTATCAGCACGCATCGCCGTCCCGCCACGTCACCGACGACATCCAGTGCCTCCACCTTGTTGATCGAGCCCTTGGGGCGGCGCTTGTAGACGAACGCCACGTTGGCCCCGAGACGGAGACTGAACCGCTCCGCAACCCTCGTCCGACCGGCATCCGGTGCCACGACCACCAAGTCGCCGGTCAGATGGCGTCGGATGTAGTCCACCAGCACCGGCATGGCGGTCAGATGGTCCACCGGGCCGTCGAAGAACCCCTGGATCTGGCCGGAGTGCAAGTCGATGCTCACTATCCGGTCCGCCCCCGCTGCGGCCATCATGTCGGCCACCAGTTTCGCAGTTATGGGCTCCCTGCCGGTCGCTTTCCGATCCTGACGGGAGTACCCGTAGTAGGGGCACACGGCCGTTATCCGCTTCGCCGACGCACGCTTCGCCGCGTCGACCATGATCAGCTGCTCCATCACCGAGTCGTTGACCGGTCCGGCATGGGTCTGAAGTATGAACACGTCCTTGCCCCGGACCGAGCCGGAGAACCGGCAGTGGATCTCCCCGTCCGCGAACTCTCTCAGCGAAGCATCGCCCAGAGGAACTCCGAGGTGGTTGGCCACCTCGGCCGCCAGTTCCGGGTGAGATCTGCCGCTGTAGAGCTCCAGCCGTTTGGTCGACACCAGTTCCATCAGCCGAATCCGTCCTTCGTTTGCCCGAGGCCGGATACGCCGGCACGAGACCGGATCCTCCCGCCGTGACCCCACTCGCCGCCACTCACACCGGATCAGGGAGACCGACCCTGCCCCCACGCTTCAGGTCCGCAAGAAAGAATGGACCATTATCACTACCAGCCGGCACGTCCGCACCCGGCTGCAACACCGCGAACGGACCTACGCGGGCTCCGGCGCCGATCACGGCCGACCTGCTCTCCGTCCTCTCCAAGACCGCTTCCTCACCGACCACGGTGTCCACCAGCCTGCAACCCGAACCGATCTCCGCTCCTCGACGGACCACCGTCCGGCCGGCCAGAGACACGCCGGGGTGCAGCAGCACCTCCGGCTCCAGCTCCACCGAGCTGTCGACGTACACGGTGGCAGGATCGACCATGGTCACGCCCCGGCTCATCCAGCTCCGGTTCAGCCGCTCCCGCAGGCGCGCCTCAGCCGCCGCCAGCTGCACCCTGTCGTTGACACCGGCTACTTCGGCCGGATCGTCGACCGACAGAGTGTCCACCCGGTACCCCGCGGAAGCGAGGACCGCGATCACATCCGTGAGGTAGTGCTCGCCCTGGGCGTTGGCCGTGCTCAGCCTGCGCAGGCTGGGCGCGAGAACCGAGCGCCGAAAGCAGTAGACCGACGTGTTGACTTCTGCGACCTGGAGCTGCTCTGCGGTAGCGTCGCCGTGCTCCACCACGGACGTCACCCCGCCGCTCTTTCCTCTCACTATCCGGCCGTAGCCGGCGGCATCGCCCACCACGGCAACCAGGAGCGTGGCTGCCAGGTCCGCACTCCTATGCCGTTCCACCAGGGAAGACAGGGTTGGGGGGGTGAGCAGTGGTGTGTCGCCGGGCAGCACGACCACGTCCCCTTCGTCGGAATCGTCGTCCAGAGCCGTCAGCCCGACCGCAAGCGCATCCCCGGTGCCCCGACGGATCGGCTGCTCGACGAAGTGCAGCCTCGCCTTGGGACGGATCTCGTCGGATATGGCCTTCGCAACTGCAGTACCTCCGCTTCCGACGACCACGACGACCTGCTGCACCTCCAGACCGTCCAGCGCATCGAGCACGTGCAGCACCATCGGTCGACCGCACAGGCGATGCAGTGGCTTGGGGAGCGACGAGCGCATCCGCTTGCCCTCACCCGCAGCGAGCACCACAGCGGAAAGCGGATTCGGCATGGCTACATCATGCCTCGTCGGATGCCCGTTCCGGCGCCACCGCTCTCCCACGCGGCCGTCCTCTGTCGTCGTGGAGGGTGTCGTCCCGTGGCTTGTGCTGCTCCGGGTCGTCGTCCTGGGGGTTGTCCGAAGGCCGCCGCGGGAGGCAGCAGTCGGGGTGGCAGTAGGCGGACGGCGGGTCTGCAGACAGTCCGGGCGGCAGCGGCTCCCCCCGGATGGCGGCAGTGAGGAGATCGGCGACCGCGTCGACGAAACGGGCGGAGGTCCCCACCGTCGCCGCACGCTCCATCCTCAATCCGAGTCGTTCTGCGTCCTTCGCCGCCACCTGGTCGAGGTCGTAGACCACCTCCATGTGGTCCGAGAGAAAGCCGATGGGCACGACTACCACGTCCCGCACGCTCCTGGCAGCCAACTGGGCCAGATGGTCGGAGATGTCCGGCTCCAGCCAAGGTTGGGAAGGGGGACCGCTGCGGCTCTGGAACGCTGTCGACACTTCGACCGGGAGGGTCATGCGAGAAGCGACGAGGGCGGCCGCCGTCCGCAGCTGGTTCTCGTAGCTGCACGCTGCGGCCATTGCGAGCGGGATGCTGTGCGCGGTGAACACGACAGTCGGCGTCGTCGCCGCATCCGCTCCCGAAGCCGCGTTGCGCCTGAGGCGGCCTGCAGCCTCGTCAGCCGCAGCGGCGACCTGGTCGAGGAACCCCGGCTGGTCCCAGAACGGAGGAAGCTTGTCCAAAATGGGCGCCGCGCCCCCCACTTCCCGCCGGGCGGCCGCCAGGTCGTCGAGATACTGCCTGCATCCGGGATAGGACGAGAAGGCGGAGGAGGCGTAGACGACGGTCCGCCGATGGCCGGCGTCGGCCATCTCCCTCAACGTGTCCGCCAGGAAGGGGTGCCAGTTGCGGTTGCCCCAGTAGACGGGGACGTTCACGCCTCTGTCCCGGAGCGCCGTCCGGAGGACGGCCGTCATGCGACGGGCCTGGTCGTTGATCGGGCTCCTGCCGCCGAAGCTCAAGTAGTGCTCGGAGACCTCCGTCAAGCGGTCTTCCGGCACGTTACGTCCCCGTGTGACGTGCCGGAGGAAGGGCATCACGTCCGAAGGCTTCTCGGGACCCCCGAAGTACAGCACGAGCACGGAGTCGTACCCGGCCGAGTCGCCGTGTCCCACGCTGCCGACCCCGCCTGCCCCGCACTCCGCCGCACCGCCTGTTGTGCTCAACGTCCGGAGCCGGCCCCCCGCCGACGGCGCTCGGGGGCGAGGACTCGAACCTCGATTCGCAGATTCAAAGTCTGCTGTCCTGCCATTGGACGACCCCCGACTGTTCCCCTGCACGCTAGTGCTTGATGCCAACTACGCTCGGCGCGCCATGGGATCCCTGATCAAGAAGCGCCGAAAGCGCATGCGGAAGAAGAAGCACAAGAAGATGCTCAAGGCGACGCGTTGGCAGCGCCGGGCGGGCAAGTGAGACTCGGACGGGTGCTCACCATTCGGATCTGAGCGCTCCGGCCGTGCACCTGCAGCGGTCGCTCGGTCGCCTGGGAAATGGTCCTTCGCATGTCGGCGGTCACTTGGACGAACCAGGTGGAACCGCTTCCGGCCAGCCTCGGCGTGGCTCCACAACGTCCGCCGAAGGCGTCACGCCACTCGGCAAGGCAGGGATTGACCACCAGGGCCGCCTGCTCCAGGTCGTTGCCGTGTCGCCCCCGCGGAGCGCCGAGCGCATCCCATGCGGCATAGACGGCCGCCGTGGACGATGCGAACGGCGGCGTGACCATCAAGAAGTCCGCCGGGCTGAACTGCAACGGCTTCACCTGCTCACCGTGTCCCGACACGACCGCGCGGCCTCCGACCAAGCAGAAGGGCACGTCGGAACCGAGGCGGAGAGCCAGCTGCATGGCAGGATCGCCGGGGTCGGCAGGGTTGTCCGGCACGACCCCGGCCCAGCGCAGCACCGCGGCGGCGTCGGAAGAGCCACCACCGAGCCCGGCGCCCGACGGGATCCGCTTCAGGAGGCTCACCCCGGCCCTACGGCCCACCGCCGCGAGAGCTCTGCAGACCAGGTTGTCGCTTCCGGAAGGCACCTCGCTCTCACCGGTGCTCGGGCGTAGCTCGCCGAGCACTTCGAGCCCGTCGCCCGCCTCGAACGTCAGCTCGTCCGCCAACGTCAGGGACACCATCTCGGCCTCGATGGCGTGCAGACCATTCGCAGAGCACCCCGTCACCGCGAGCGACAGGGTCAACTTGGCGGGTGCTTCCAAGGTGGAGGGGAGAATGCGATCGGAGCTGTGCATGTCCTGGGAGACAGCCTCGTTCATGGCCGGGTGCTCACGACTGGGTCTGGTCGATGGTCCACCGGGCGAGCCGGCGCCAGGCCCCGAGATCGAGCTCTTCCGCTCGCACCTCTCCGGGGATGCCGCAGGCCGCCATCTGCTCCGGCGTGACCAGGGCCCCTAGGGACTGCTTCAGCATCTTCCTCCTGTGCCCGAACCCGGCTCTGACCAGACGAACAAGCTGTGAATACTCGCCGGGGGCCGGTTCCCGCCCGACGGCATCCCGCGGAATGCGTTCCCTCGAACCCTCGTCGCCAAGCCAAGTTTCGTCCTCCGCTCCGGCCGGCCGACGGGTCAGTCGGACAACTGTCGACGTCACCTTCGGTCGGGGCAGGAACACGTCCGGTCCCACCCGGGCCACGACCTTTCCTTCGCCGAAGTAGGCCACACGAACCGACACCGCTCCGTAGGCTTTGGAACCCACCTTCGCCACCAGGCGCTCGCCCACTTCGGCCTGGACCATCACGACGACTGTGCCCACTAGCGGAACACTCTCGAGCAGCCGCAGCACGAGCGGCGTCGCCACGTTGTAGGGAAGGTTCGCCACGACGTGCCACGGCCCGTGACCCGTGACCAACGTGGAAAGGTCCATGACCATCGCGTCCCCCTCTACGACCCTCACCCCGCTCCCCTCGACCCTCTCGGAGAGCAGCGGCAACAGGTGGCGGTCGATCTCCACGGCGGTCACGCCGGCTCCCGTGGCGGCGAGAGCGCCCGTGAGGGCGCCCACGCCGGCTCCGATCTCGAGCACGTTCATCCCGGGTCCCACGCCTGCCAGCCGGGCAATGTGCATCGCCATATTGGCGTCCACAAGGAAGTTCTGGCCCAGCGACCTGCTCGGCTGTATGTCGTGGGCCCTCAGCAGCTCCCGCAGCTCCCTACGGGAGGGGGGCCTCGGATCGGTCAACGGACGCCCTCCGGAACCACGTGTCGCACGACACGGCGAGATTAAGCGCTCCGCCCGAGCCACGCAGACGCGGGAACGGTCTTTCCGGCCTTGCGACGCCCCAGTTGGAGCAGGGGTGACGGGCGCAGGCGGCAC
>JAJYPS010000085.1 GCA_021795215.1 Actinomycetes bacterium | reverse complement strand
GCCCACTCGGGAGAGGTTCTTGGCCGCCAGGTCCTCTACGCCGATGCGGTCGTAGGAACAGAGCAGAGCCCTGGCCGCCTTGTGGTGGAAGTCCGCTCTCTGGTTGGCGACTCTGGCATGTGCTGAATGCGGCAACCGCTGCAGCCCTGGTCTACGACGAGTTGGTCCGGTCCCGAAGCGCCGATTGCGAGACCTGATCCGTTCTCGTGCCGGCGAGCCGGGGACGCTGACCGCCGTGCCGCACCTATCCGCTCCCGGCCCTACTCTGCCCGAGCCCAGCGGCGCCGGAGCGGCATGACGGCACACACTACAAATCTCCCGTCTTCAGGGAGAGAGGACGTCAATCAGATCCTGAATGAGCCGCACCCACTTGCACCCAAGCCAGGCGGAGCTGAGCCAGGCCCTCGCGCAGCGTCTCCTCGTCAGGCCCGAGGCGGCCCGACAGAGCTTCGGTGAGGGCCGCCAGCCCGTCGATGGCGAGACGGGCGGCGTCGAGCGAAGGTGGCTGCTGTGACAGGTGCATGGCGGCAAGCTCGAACATGCCGTAGCAGTGGTTGGCCATCACGGCTTCCGGTGGCGACGACAGGATCGCCCGGCGCACCTCGTCCAGCTCGGCCACCACGGCGGGGTCGTCCACGTCCTGGCTGGCATCGGGCGGCAGCGCCTGGTCGCGGCTGTGCCCACTCGGCTGGACCGAGCCGCGGTTCTGTTCCGAGGGCATGGAGTCTGAGGGCGGGGGGGAGGACCTCGGTATAGGCCGCTCCCCGTCGGGAGTCCAGAGCGAGCTCACGCCTGCTAGCCTACTGGGGCAGGACAAAAGGAAAGCGGGGTCGGCGCAGTTCGTCCCTCCCCCACCTGTCCGCCTCGCTGCTGTTGCAGCGCAGTGCGCGCCAGGTCGTAGAGAGGCAGGCCAGGCTCTGGTCTGCGGCGCGCCGCTTTCCCGACAGCAGCTTTCGGGGTTCACCCCCTGGAGGCCGACACGACTGGAGGGAATTCGCATAGCCGCCACAACTTCGACCGATCCTCGCATCAACGACCGGATACGAGCACGAGAGGTTCGTCTCGTGGACCCAGAGGGCCGTCAGCTGGGCATCAAGCCGCTGCCCGAGGCTCTGACCATGGCACGCGAGCTGGACCTGGACCTGGTGGAGGTGGCACCGCAGGCCAATCCGCCGGTGTGTCGGATCATGGACTACGGCAAGTTCAAGTTCGACGCGGCGCAGCGGGCCAAGGAGTCGAGGCGCAAGGCGAGCAGCGTCAGCATCAAGGAGATGAAGTACAGGCCGAAGATCGGCTCCGGAGATTTCGACACCAAGACGCGCCAGGTGGCCCGCTTCTTGGACGAGGGTCACAAGGTGAAGATCACGATCATGTTCCGCGGCCGGGAGGTATACCACCCGGAGCTGGGCAAGAAGATCCTGGACCGGGTAGCGGAGGAGACCAACGGAGCGGCGAAGGTGGAGGCGGCGCCCAGGCTGGACGGCCGGAACATGATCATGGTGCTGGCTCCCGAGAAGCGCCCTCACGGCCCCGGCGGGCACGGCAACCCGGCACACGGCGGTCCGGCCGAGAGCACCTCGGCGGACGGCAACGGCCCTCACAACAGCGGCTCGCACGGGGCTCCGAAGTCGTCGCAGCCCGCGGCCCGATCAGATGCGGGCGCCGATGCAGGTGCAGGGAGGGCCGAACAGGGTGCCGACCGGCGGGCTGACGCCGCATCCCGAGCCGAGTCCCTTGTCGGGTCCGGCGAAGCACCCACTGCCAAGTCCGGCGAAGCACCAACCGACCAGCAGGCGGCCGGAGGTACCGGCCAGACCGACGAGCGCTCGCCGCAAGGCGGGGACGCTACCGCCTAGGAGACAGAATGCCCAAGATGAAGACCGACCGAGGTGCAGCGAAGCGCTTCAAAGTGACCGGCAGCGGCAAGATCCGGCGCCGGCGGGCCTTCCGTTCGCATCTTCTGGAGAAGAAGTCCAGCACCCGGACACGCCGGCTGGCGAGGGGTGCGGAGGTGACCGGAGGCGACGCTCGTCAGGTGCGCCGGCTGCTGGGTATCTGACCGTCTTCACCGCAGCGGTTGGGGAGTCCCGGCCCGTCGTTCGCCGGGCGCATTTCGATTCTGTTGAAGCGAAGAGAGGAAGAGACTGATGGCGAGGGTGAAGCGCGCGGTACACGGAAAGAAGCACCGGCGCGCAGTTCTGGAGCTGGCGCAGGGCTACTACGGAAACAAGAGCCGGTCGTTCCGTGCAGCGAACGAGCAGGTGATGCACTCCCTGCAGTACGCCTACCGTGACCGTAGAGCGCGCAAGGGGGACTTCAGGCGGCTCTGGATCCAGAGGATCAACGCAGCGGCGCGGGAGCAGGGCATGAGCTACAGCCGCCTCATAGCCGGCCTCCGGTTGGCGGACGTCGAGTTGGACCGCAAGGTCCTGGCCGACTTGGCGGTCCACGACCCCGGCGCGTTCGCCCAGCTGGTGAAAGTCGCCCGGGATGCCCAGGGGGCGGACGTGCAAGGTACGGAGGAGGGGCAGGAGGAAGCAGCGTCCTGACCCTGCCGCGGCTGGGGTGGAAGCACAGCCGCACCCAACGGCTGCGGCGTCTCCTGCGGCAGCGCTCTCGGCGGGAGGCGGAACGCTGCTTCGTGGCCGAAGGGGTGAAGGTCGTCGCCGAAGCGCTTGCCGGAGGCGCGTCGGTGGAAGGCCTCTACCTTGCGCCCGGATGGGAGGGCTCACCCGGCGCCGCCCGGGTGGTGGAGCAGGCGGTCTCTTCGGGCGTTCGTTGTTTCGCCCTCGATCCGGGGGTCATGGAGCGAACGGCCGACACGGTCACCCCCCAGCCGTTGCTGGCCGTCGTCGGCATGGCCGAGCGTTCCCTGGACGACCTCCGATCGGCCAGCCTGGTCGTAGTCTGTGCGGGGTTGCGCGATCCGGGCAACGCTGGAGTGGTGCTTCGCAGTGCCCAGGCAGCAGGCGCGGACGGGCTAGTGTGCTGTCACGAATCGGTCGATTTGTACAACCCCAAGACGGTAAGGGCGTCGGCAGGAGCTCTGTTCCATCTGCCGGTTGTGGTCGAAGGCGAGGCAGCGGGCGTGCTGGAGCAGATCGGTGGCTGGGGTATCCGGCGCATGGCGGCGGTTGCTCACGAGGGCCAGGACTACAGCGAAGTGGACATGGCAGGAAAGGTCGCGTTCGTGCTCGGCAACGAGGCCAACGGGCTCGACTCCGACGTGGTGTCGGCCTGCGATTCGGTCGTGACCATCCCGCTGCAGGGCCGCGCCGAGTCGCTGAACGTAGGTGTGGCAGCGTCGATCCTGTGCTTCGAGGCTGCGCGACAGAGGCGAGCCGGCGGTCGGCGGTGAACCTGGACGACCTGCCGGACGGCGTGCTCGTCATCGACGCGGGGTGCCGCATCACGGAAGTCAACCGGGCAGCGGCGAAGATCACCGGCTTTCCTGCGCAGTCGCTGGTGGGCCAGCCGCTGAGCACGCTGCTGGAGGAGCCGGGCACGTCCGCCAGAGTGCTCGACGGCAGGTGGCCTGCTTCGGCGTCGTTCCGCGGCGTCCGCGGCGTTCCTGCCCAGGAGCTCGTGCTGCACAGGGCCGATGGATCCGAAGTGCCGGTCACGCTGACTGCTGCGTTCCACAGAGGGTCCTCCGGGCGCGTCGTGGCAGCGACGGTGGTGGTCCGCACCGATCGCAGGCGCACCAGGCGGGTAGCGAGCGGCATAGAAGTAGTATCCACGGTCAGTCACGAGCTCCGATCGCCGTTGACGTCGGTGAAGGGCTACACGAGCTTGCTTCTCAATCGCTGGGACCGGCTGAAGGACGACCAGAAGCGGATGATGCTGGAGCAGGTGCACAGAGACGCCGACAGGGTGACACGGCTAATCGGCGAGCTGCTGGACATATCGAGGATCGAGTCCGGGCGGCTGGTGCTGCGCCGCCAGCGGGTGTACCTTCCGGCCCTGGTGGACAGCGTGATAGCCGAGGTGTCGGTCGAGTTCCCCGGCCTCGCTGCTCGGAAGTCGTTCCCGGAGCCCTTTCCCCATGTGGCTGCCGACGCCGACAAGGTGACCCAGGTGCTCACCAACCTGGTGGAGAACGCGTGCAAGTACGGTTCCACCGAAGGTTTGGAGCTGAGCGGAGAGGTGGAGGACGACTCGGTGGTGCTGTCGGTGGCGGACCGGGGAGAGGGGATACCGGAGGACAGCCTGCAAAAGGTGTTCACCAAGTTCTACAGGGGGGCAGTGGGACGCCCTTCCGGCTCGGGCCTCGGGCTGTACATAGCGAGGGGACTGGTGGAGGCGCACGGGGGCACCCTGACCGCCACGTCCGTTCCGGGCCGGGGTGCGGAGTTCCGTTTCACGCTGCCCTTGGACAACGGCGGCGAGTAGAGGGTGGACCGAAGCCAGGATCATACGGGACAGGACCAGGCGCCCGGAGAAGGAGAGCCCGGAGAAGGAGAGCCGGGATCGGTTGTCGGCGCTATCGAGCAGGCTGCGCTGGCCGCCATCCTGCGGGCCGGCACGCTGGACGAACTGGACGCGGTGGTCGTCGACGCGACCGGCAAACGAAGCTCATTGGCGGACCTGCAGCGTCAGCTGTCGGAACGCAGCGCCGGCAGCCGGCCGGCGTGGGGAAAGGCCCTGCAACAGGCACGCCGGACGTTGGGCGAGGCCGCCGAGCGGCGTCGGACGGAGTTGGCCGCCGCGCAACGGGCCGAGCGCTCGGTGGCGGAGAGGATGGACCTGACCGAGGTGCTGCCGGCCCCGCTGCCCGGCCAGCTGCATCCCGTCACACAGACTTGGGAGGAGCTGGAGGACATCTTCACCGGGATGGGCTTCGTCGTGGCGGAAGGTCCGGAGGTGGAGGACGACTGGCACAACTTCACGGCGCTGAACATGCCTGCGAACCATCCCGCCCGCGACGGGCAGGACAGCTTCTACCTGGAGATGGGCGAGCCGGAGTCGGTGCTGCTGCGGACACAGACTTCTCCGGTGCAGATCCGCCTGATGGAAAGCCAGCCGCCGCCCATCTGGGCCGTGTCGCCTGGAAGGGTCTACAGGAGGGACACGCCGGACGCCAGCCATCTGGCCGCTTTCCATCAGATCGAGGCTCTGGTGGTCGACCGGGGGATATCTTTTGCGCACCTTGCCGGGACGATATCCACCTTCACGAAGGCCTTCTTCGGACCTTCGGTCCGATCCCGGCTGCGTCCCGCTTATTTCCCCTTCACCGAGCCGTCTGCCGAGTTCGACATCAGCTGCACCCTCTGCGGGGGCGACGGCTGCCGTTCGTGCGGTGGCGTGGGGTGGCTGGAGCTGGGAGGATCGGGCATGGTCGATCCGGCAGTGTTCCAGGCCGTGGGGCTCGACCCCGAGGAGTGGTCCGGTTTTGCCTTCGGTTTCGGCATCGACCGCTGCGCCGCCATGCGCTGGGGGATCCCGGACATCCGGCTGCTGGTGGACAACGACGCTCGCTTCCTGTCCCAGTTCTGAGCAGCCGATCGTATGCGCACCACTCTCTCCTGGTTGACCGAGCTCGCCCCCTTCGGCGTCGCCCCGTCCGACTCGGCCGCAGTCGCCGACATGGCTGCCACTCTCGCCGACCTGGGCATGATCCCCGAATCGGTCGAGCGGGTCGGGTCTGCGATCGAAGGGGTGGTCGTGGCGCGGGTCGAGGAGGTGGACGCCATCCCCGGCGCGGACCGCATCCGTCGGGTGGTGGTTGACGCCGGAACGAAGGTGGAGGTGGTGTGCGGGGCGTCCAACTTCGCACAGGGCGACCTGGTCGCCCTGGCTCCTGTCGGGGCCGTGCTCCCCGGAGCGGATGGGCCGCTGGAGAGGCGGAGGATGAAGGGGGTCACTTCCAACGGGATGCTGTGCTCCCCAGTCGAGCTGGGGCTCTGGGAGGACCGGGGCGGCCTTCTGGTCCTGCCGGCAGGGGCGGCCGAAGTCGGGATGCCTCTGGCATCTGTCCCCGGCCTCGGCCCGGACGTGCTGTTCGATCTCGAGATCCAGGCCAACCGACCGGATGCGCTCTCCGTCGCAGGAGTAGCAAGAGACTTGGCAGCCCGGGTGAGCGTTGCGTTCGGAAGGGCCGGCAGCGGGAGCCCGTCGACAGCGGGGGGAGCGGCCGGAGCACGCGGGGTGGACCGGAGCACCGTGGTCGGGCGTCCCGGGGAAGCGCTGTCGTGGGGAGATGTGACCGTCTCCGTAGAGGACGCCTCGCTGTGCCCTCGGCTGACCGCGCAGCTCCTCACCGGCGTTCGCCAGCGCCCCTCCCTCCCCACGGTGGCGCGGAGGCTGCACCTCTGCGGGATGAGGCCCATCTCCAACGTGGTCGACGCGTCCAACTACGTCATGTTGGAGCTGGGCCAGCCGACGCACCCCTACGACTTCGATCGGCTCCCCGGAGGCGGCATCACGGCCAGGGCCGCTCGTGTGGGGGAGCAGATCGAGACGTTGGACGGCGTGACGCGGGTGCTGGGCGTCGGCCCCATGCCCGACTGTGTGATCGCCGCCGCGGACGGGACGCCGGTGGGAGTGGCGGGAGTGATGGGGGGCGCCAGCTCGGAGATAAGCCCTTCCACCTCCAGGGTGCTCCTCGAAGCGGCCTACTTCGATCCCCGCTCCATCTCGGCGACCGCACGGCGCCTCGGCCTGAGAAGCGAGGCGTCGGCCCGCTTCGAGAGGGGCTGCGACCCGTGGGGCCTGGAAGCGGCGGTGTCCCGCTTCTGTCAGCTGCTCGGGCGTCCCGACGCCGAGCCGGGGCAGCCGGGATCGAACGCATCGTCGCCTGCGAGCTGGGACCAGTCGGGCGGTACTCCGTTGTTGGACATAACCGGCGACGTCCCTCGCGCGACTCGGATCAGGGTGCGGCTGGAGAGGGTGGAGCAGGTGCTTGGCTTGCCCGTGGAGCGTGATCGGATGGCGACGCTGTTGGAGCCGATGGGGTTCTCGGTGTCCGACCTGCTACACGAGCCCGAGCACGGGCAGGAGGTCGAGCCCGGTCCTCGGCGAGCTGGCGGCGGAGCAGCGACTGCCCCACGATCGACGGTCGAAGTTACCGTTCCCTCCTGGCGGCCGGACACTTCGAGAGAAGTCGACGTAGCGGAGGAGGTGGCCAGGCAGTGGGGATACGGGAAGATCTCACCGCTGCAGCGGCGGCCGGTCCAAGTCGGCCGGCTGAGCCCTCTCCAGCGGACACGAAGAGCAGTGCGCCGTGCGATGGTGGGCCTCGGAGCTTCCGAGGTGTGGACCCCGACTCTGCTCGCTGCCGGCGAGCACAAGAAGGCCGGCATGGCCACGGTTGTGGAGCTGAAGGTCGCCAACCCGTTGGTGGCCGAGGAGGCGGTGCTCAGGTCCAGCCTGCTGCCCGGGCTCTTGGCCTGCATGGCTCGAAACTTGTCACGAGGGCACGACGAGCTGCGGATGTTCGAGGTGGGCCACGTGTTCGCCCCTCCGGCGGCCGGTTCGTCGCTGCCGGAGGAGGCCGACGTGGCGGCGCTGCTCCTGGCAAGGGAGTCGGACGGAGCAGAGGAGGCGGTGCGGTCCTGGAGGGCGTTGGCTCACGCTCTGGTCTTGACCGACGCGTCCGTCGAGGCGGACCAGAAGGCCGGCCTTCATCCTGGTCGTTCCGCCAGCCTGTTCTCCGCAGGTGTACACGTGGGATCGGTAGGCGAGGTGGACCCGGCCGTCGCAGAGGCGTTCGGCCTCGCCTCCCGGCGTCTCGGATGGCTTCAACTGGACGTGGGACGGCTTGCCTGCGTACCTCCCCACACCGGTCCGCTCCTGCTGCCGAGCAGGTTCCCGCCGGCAGAGTTCGACCTGTCGTTCGCCGTCGACGATTCGGTCCCGGCGGAGACCGTCCAGCGCACGCTTGCCCGGGCTGCCGGCCCCTGGTCCGCCGGAGTGGCTCTTTTCGACGTGTACAGGGGGCAACGGGTACAGGCGGGCTCCAGGGGGCTCGCCTTCCGTCTCCGGTTCGTCGCTCCCGACCACACGTTGGACGAGCGAGAACTGGCGGATCTACGTCGATCGTGCGTGCAGGCGGTAGAGCAGGAGCACCCGGCAACGCTCCGCACCTGAAGCGGCTCCACGCTATTGCAGTGCGCTGCTATTGCAGTGCGTTCGCCCTCTCCCGGGCTCGCCGGAAGGTGCCACTCGAACGCGGCCGCTCCTGCCGAGCGGAAGCGCGGGATCGAAGCGCTCGCCGTAGCCTATTCGGCGGGGAACCTGTCCTCCGGTCCGTCCTCCGGTCCGTCCCCGTCCTCCAGTCCGTCCACGTCCTCCAGCGTGCCGCTGTCGAGGGCCTCCCGGAGGTGCTCGGTCAAGGGTCCGAAGTAGGCCGCCGCCCGCGCTGCGGTGCCTGGAAGCATCGCGTCCAAGAAGCAGTAGGCGATCAGCTCTCGTCCTTCTGCGCCCGCTTCGGCCACCAGGTCTTCGATGACCTCCATGACCTCCCCGACGCAGTCGGGCCCCCGGTCTTCGAGGGCTTCGCCCACTGCCACGGCTGCCTCTCCGAAGATCTCCGAGGGGGACGGCCTCTCGCCCGTCTCGACCGCGAGATCTGCGCACCGTTCGGCTAAGAATGGCAGCGCCGCCAGCAGCTTCCGAGCGAGCCGATCGTCGGGTGAAGCTTCGTCGGGCAGATCGAGAAGGGCCATAGAATGAAACTACACGAAAACGCTTCAGACGGGCGTGCGGATGGCCATGAGCGCGATGTCGTCGTCGAGCATTCGGGGCGCGATCACGGACATGATGCCGTCGCACACCTGGTCCGCCGTGCTGTCGGGGGGCAGGCTGCCCACCACGCCGGCAAGCTCCTCGATGCCTTCTTCCAGCGGCTTCCCTCTCGACTCGACCAGTCCGTCGCTGTAGAGCACCAACGTGGAGCCGGGCGGTAGCTCGGCTGTGGCCTCGATCCGGCAGGGATGGTCCACGGGCACGCCGATCATCGTGGAGCGGCCGCCGTCGAGAGCAGACACGTTGCCGGACCGCTCCCGCATTAGCGGCGGAGGATGGCCGGCGTTGGCGATGCGGATCTCGTTGGCAGGCGCAGGCCCCAAAGTGGCGTAGGCGACCGTTGCGAGTATCTCGGGGTCCACTGCGGCCACAAGATCGTCCACATGAGTCAGCACCAGCGCCGGCTCTCCGTACCTCCAGGCGTATGCGGCGACGTAGCTGCGCAGCCTTCCCATGGTCGCCGCAGACGCCATGTCGTGGCCCATCACGTCGCCGATCACGACTCCCACCCGGCCGTCCGGCAGGGGCAGCAGGTCGAACCAGTCACCTCCCACCGCAGCGGAGGACTCGGCCGGTTGGTACCTGGCGGCGACGTCCCAGCCGGGCAGCTGGGGAAGCCTGGGCAGAAGGCTTCGCTGGAGGAGCTCGGACGCCCGGCTGTTCCGGTCCGCCGCCGCGTTGCTCTCACGGAAGCGGTACCGGTAGTGGAGAGTCGCGGCAGCTTGGCGGCAGAGGATCTCCGCACGTCGCCGGTCCTGCGACGTGAACACGTGGGGCTGCGTCGAGTAGCAGTTGAGCGCTCCTCGCACCCCGGAAGGGGCCCGGAAGGGAACGGACAGGATGCTCCGCAGACCGACGGCGAGAGCCTCCGAGCAGACCGACGCCCACCGGCCTTCCGTGGCCGTGTCCGTCACGGCTACGGCGGCCTGGGTCTCCATCGCATGGAGGCAGGGGCCGTCCCCTTTCGAGTACTGAGCCTCGTCCACGTCCCGCGCCTTGGTTCCCGCAGTCGCCAGCGTGGTCGGACCTTCTCTCTCCGCCACCGTGATCCCCACGTCCGTCGCAGCCGGCACCAGGTAGCGGGCCAGTCGGGCTATGTCGGCAAGAGCCCAGTACGGATCGTCGCCCAAGGCAACCGCCGCACCAGGCACGTCTCGGAAGCGGGTGGGCGACGCGTCGGCGCCACACGTGGTCGTCCCCGAAGCGCTGGCAGGGGAGGCGTCGTTGTAGCTCCAGGCGATCATGTTCGCTCCACCGAGAAGGGTGCCACGGGCACCGTCGGGTCGGCCACCTGTTCGAGCCACTCGTGAACCTATCGTGTCCGCCCGTCCCGTTCAACCCCCATTTCGGTGAGCATGTGTGCAGGCTGCACCAGCCGCTCCCGCTTCGCTGCGCTGCAGCTGCTTCTCCGAACCGGAATCTGCTTGAACTGTTACTCAATCGGTTAGGTACTCGGAGGACCTTGGGAGTGTCCGAGCACGCGGACCGCAACTTGACACGGGATCGGACGGCCATGGAGATGCAACGGGCGACAGAGGTGGTGCGTGTGCCGGAAGAGGAGCGGCTCCTAGTTTCGCTCGGCCACATCGGGGGCGCGCTGCTCAGCGACACGTCGGTCGAGGTCATTCTTCGGAGCGTCGCAGAGGGTACTCAGACCGCTGTCGAGTGCGCCGACATCGTGAGCGTCACCATCTCGAGAGGGGAGGGTCTTTACACCCCCGTCGCCACCGGCGAGGTGGCCCGAAAGCTGGACTCGGTGCAGTACGAATCGAAGGAAGGTCCCTGCCTGGAAGCACTCAGCACAGGGGCGGTGGTGAATGCGGTGCTGGAGGCGAAGAAGAGCCACTGGCCTGCCTTCGTCGGTGCCGCACTCGCCGAGGAGATCCGTTCGATGCTGTCCATGCCGCTGCAGGCCAGGGAGCAGCGGATCGGCGCGCTCAACATCTACAGCCGGGACGACCGGACGATCAGTGAGAGGGATCTCTGCACGGCGACCGTCCTGGCCCGACAGGCCTCGGTGGTGCTGGCCAACGCGCTGGCGTTCTCCAGGGTGGCCGGTATGAACGACCAGCTTCACGAAGCGATCCGGACCCGGGACATGATCGGCCAGGCCAAGGGCATCCTGATGGAGAGGCAGGGCTGCGATCCCGACACTGCGTTCGACATGTTGCGTAGGGCGTCGCAGCGGGAGAACCGGAAGTTGCGGGACGTGGCCGCCGACCTCGTCCGGAGCACCCAGCATCGTCGTCCAGGCCGGTGAGGAACTTGCCGGGTCCGACCGATATCCAACAGGGGCCCGGTCCGGCCGACATCCAACAGGGGATGAAGCGGGCGAGCTTGGAATTGATCCGGCTCTGGCTGGGCTACTACAGCTTGGGCGGGAACCTGGCGCCGGAGCAGCTGCGAGCGTACCTGTCGGGCACCGGCATCCTCTCCGGAACCCAGTACGACATGCTTGCGCAGGCACTGAACGACGTGTTCCTGGAAGGCGGGTTCGACCACCCGGTCGCGTACACCCGCGAATAGAGGTGCTCGAGCAAGGTGGATCGGAGGCACGGTCCGGACACACCGGCGATGCCGGTCCTGGATGGTCGGCCGTGCCGAGCGCTCAGCGTCCGTAGGTGTAGGCGTGGATCGCCGGGGGCGGCCCACCGGCGCTGACCATGTAGGCGGTGTACCCCGTGACCACTCCGTTGGTGGTGAGCAGCACGAGCCCCCGCATCGGCGCCGGATGCACGCCCTGGGCGGCGGGCGACCCGAACCACGCCGCGGCCCCGTAGTTGAACACGTTCCCGTCCGCCGTGGCCACCCAGTAGCCCCTGCCGTCCGGCGTGGGGACGAGGGCGGCCAGGGATC
>JAJYPS010000084.1 GCA_021795215.1 Actinomycetes bacterium | reverse complement strand
GGGGTCATCGCAAACGGCGCAGGCCTGGCGATGGCGACGTTGGACGTGGTGTACCGAGCGGGCGGTCGTGCGGCCAACTTCTTGGACATCGGGGGAGGGGCATCGGCCGCCGTGATGGCGGCAGCGCTCGACGTGATCGCTTCCGACCCGTCGGTGCGGTCGATCCTGGTGAACGTGTTCGGGGGCATCACCCGTTGCGACGAGGTTGCGAAAGGCATGGTCGAGGCGATGGCGGCCGTCCCGGGCGACTTGCCGGTGGTGCTTCGGCTCGAAGGTACGAACGCGGAACAGGGAAGGGCCGTGCTGTCGGCGGGGAAGCCGGGATCTGTGATCCAGTGCGAGTCCATGGACGAGGCCGCCGCGTTGGCGGTCGAACTTGCAGGGAGGGCGGCCGCATGAGCATCTTCGCCGACGAGAGCACGACCGTGGTCGTGCAGGGGCTGACCGGAGCGCACGGTCGATTCCACGGACTGCGCAATCGGGCCTACGGGACCAAGGTCGTGGCCGGCGTCACGCCGGGCAAGGGAGGATCGGACGTGGAGGGCATCCCCGTGTTCGACTCCGTGGTGGAAGCCGTCCGATCCACGGGGGCCGTTGCCAGCCTGGTGGTCGTCCCGCCTCGGTCCGCAGCTGGAGCGATACTCGAGGCTGCCGCGGCAGGCATCTCCCTGATCGTGTGCATCACCGAAGGGATACCGGTGCACGACCAGACCCTGTGCAGCTCGGTGCTCCGTTCGCAGTACCCGGCCAGCCGTCTCATCGGCGCCAACTGCCCCGGCATCATCTCGCCGGGGAGGACCAACATCGGCATCACCGCTGGCGAGATCGCACTCGGTGGTGGTCCGGTGGGCATCGTCTCCCGCTCGGGCACCTTGACATACCAGGCTCTCAACGACCTGTCGGTCCGTGGTGTGGGCCAGACGACGTGTGTCGGCATCGGGGGGGACCCCGTTCCGGGAACGTCGTTCGCCGACTGCCTTGCCGCGTTCGACGCCGACCCCGAGACGGAAGTCGTGCTGATGATCGGGGAGATCGGGGGCACGGGGGAAGAGGAGGCGGCCGAGCTGGTACGCAGAATGTCCAAGCCCGTCGTGGCGTACGTGGCCGGAGTGACCGCTCCTCCTGGAAGGCGGATGGGTCACGCAGGGGCGATCGTGTCCGGATCGGCCGGCAGTGCATCGGGGAAGATGGCCGCCCTGTCCGCCGCCGGCGCGGTGGTCGCCGACACCCCCACCGAGGCGGTCCGGGAAGTGGAGAGGATCGTACGGCACAAGGCGGCAAGGTCGCATGGGGCGGAGCCGGTGCCCGTGGGCTGACTGCACCGGCCGGGGAGTGCCGTGGACGGCTCTCGGGTGCCCTGGGAGAACCGTCGCCGGAGGCGCAGGACGACGGGACCGCTCGACAGGAGCCGGAGCTGCCCCCGGCCCTCCCTCCCTCAGGCCAACAGGGACCGTCGGTGATGGTTCGGCAAAGGTCGGTGCCTTGCCATTGCGGCACAGCTCGGGGGGGACGAAACTTCCAACCAGCGTGGCATACCAAATGCCAATTCCAGCAGACGGCCCGGCGGAGGGCACTCGGCCGGGCGAGCCGGGCGCCTCGGGGGGCGAAGGGCGAGGCGTTCCGGCCGGCAGCCATTCGACAACGGGCGTCGGACCGCCACGAGCGCTTGGACCCAGTACCAAGCAGTGGCAACGGGAGAGCAGTAGCAACGGGAGAAAGGTGACTACGTGACCGAGAGCGCAGGATCGAACAGCAGCGCCGGAGAGGGCGGGCAGGAGCAAGGGCCGGGAACCGCCTCCGGCTCGGGGGACGCCGAGCTGATATCCGGTGGCCACCTGGTGGCGAAGGCCCTGAAGGCAGAAGGGATCGACACCATATTCACCCTCTGTGGCGGCCACATCATCGACATATACGACGGTTGCATCGACGAGGGCATCCGGATCGTTGACGTTCGCCACGAGCAGGTGGCAGCCCACGCCGCAGACGGGTACGCCCGAGTTACGGGTCGTCCAGGCTGTGCAGTGGTGACGGCGGGTCCCGGAACGACGGACGCGGTGACCGGCGTTGCGACTGCCTATCGCAACGAGATACCGATGCTGCTGATCGGAGGCCAGGGCGCGCTGAGCCAGCACCGCATGGGATCGCTGCAGGACTTGCCACACGTCGACATCATGCGGCCCATCACCAAGTTCGCCTCCACGGTGACTTCCACCGAACGCGTGGCGGACATGGTAGCGATGGCGTTCCGTGAATCGCTGGCCGGCGCGCCGGGCCCGAGTTTCCTGGAGATCCCGAGGGACGTGCTGGACCGGCGGATCGAGCTCTCCAGAGCGGTCATACCGACGGCCGGCCGCTACCGGGCATCCACCAGGAGCGCGGGCGATCCGGAGGACGTCGACCGGTTGGCCGACGTGCTGGTCCGTGCGGAGCGACCGTGCATCCTCTTCGGCACTCAGTTGTGGACTTGCCGTGGAGCCGACGCCGCCGTCGAGCTGTGCCGTTCGCTGAATATCCCCGGCTACGTCAACGGTGCGGCGAGGGGAACGTTCCCGCCGGACGACCCTCACCACTTCCAGCTAACCCGCCGTTACGCGTTCGACCACGCCGACGTGATCGTCATCGCGGGCACGCCGTTCGACTTCAGGATGGGCTACGGCAAGCGCCTCCGTTCCGACGCCACGGTCGTCCAGATCGACATGGACTACCGGACGGTGGGCAAGAACCGCGACGTGTCGCTGGGCTTGGTGGGCGACATCCGCCTTGTGCTGGAGGCGGTGGCACAGGCGGCCTCGGGCCGGCTGGGGAACGGCGCGGCAGAGAGGAAGGGATGGTTGGAGGAGCTCCGTGAACAGGAGGAACGCCTCATCGCCGCCCGGATGCCGAAGTTGCTTTCGGACGCGGAGCCGATCCACCCCCTGCGGCTGGCTCACGAGATCAACCAGTTCCTGAGCGAGGACAGCGTCTACATAGGGGACGGCGGGGACGTGGTGACCTACGCCGGCGGTGTGGTCCAGCCCAGAGGCCCCGGCAGGTGGATGGACCCCGGTCCGTTGGGCACGCTCGGCGTGGGGATCGGCTATGCCCTGGCGTCCAAGCTTTCCCGGCCCGACTTGGAGGTGGTCTGCCTGTTCGGCGACGGCACGCTGAGCATGACCGGATGGGACTTCCAGACGATGGCCCGATGGGGGCTGCCGTTCGTGGGGATAGTCGGCAACAACTCGCACATGAACCAGATCCGCTACGGGCAGATCGCCAAGTACGGGGTCGAGCGGGGGGACGTCGGCAACGAATTGGGGGACGTCCGTTACGACCGGTTCGCTCAGATGCTGGATGGATACGGCGAAGAGGTGCGGAGCCCGGATCAGATCCGCCCCGCTCTGGAGAGGGCAAGGGAATCAGGTCTTCCTTCGCTGGTGAACGTATGGATAGATCCCGATGCGTATGCACCGGGGACGATGAACCAGACCATGTACAAATAGAAGTACGGCTGGTTCGACGGTCCGGTTCCTCTACGGGAACTTCAGATGTACCCGCGAGAGCGGATTGCGCCTACCGGACCTGCTCGGAACCGAGGCCCGCTGAGATCGAGCCATGTCTGCGCCGCGTTACCACGGGGAAAAGTCTCAAGGACGGTTCACCGTAGGGAGCGGGATACGAGAGAAGCCTGCATTAGTCATGCGGCGAAACAAGTGGGACAGGAGGCTCGGCCGCAAAGAACCAAGCCCGAAAGAGATGCGGGCAAAAATTGGAAGTGCCCGAAGGGAATACGGGGGGAAGGGGAAACACGATGACGGCACTGGAAGGTATCCGGGTGGTCGATATGACGCACGTCCAATCCGGACCGGTGTGCACGCAGATGCTGGCGTGGTTGGGTGCGGACGTGATCAAGATCGAGCCGCCCGGCCGCGGCGACGTCACCAGGAGCCAACTGCGGGACCTGCCCGACGTCGACAGCCTGTACTTCACGATGCTGAACTGCAACAAGAGAAGCCTCACGCTCGACATCAAGAGCCCCGAAGGCAAGCAGGTGCTCTCCGACCTGATCGAGCGGAGCGACGTGCTGGTGGAGAACTTTGCTCCGGGGGCGCTCGACCGGCAGGGATTCAGCTGGGAGCGCCTGAGAGAGCTTAACCCGCGGCTCGTCTACGCTTCGATCAAGGGATTCGGACCCGGGTCTTACGAATCGGCCAAGGCGTACGAGACCATCGCTCAGGCGATGGGCGGCTCCATGAGCACCACGGGCTTCGAGGGCGGTCCCCCCACGTCCACCGGGGCACAGATCGGGGACTCCGGCTCGGCCATACATCTGGTGGCGGCCGTCCTGGCGGCTCTGCTGCAACGGACCAACACCGGCAGAGGCCAGCGGGTCCAGGTCTCGATGCAGCACTCGGTGCTGAACCTGTGCCGGGTGAAGATCCGCGACCACCAGCGACTTGCCCACGGTCCCCTGGCGGAGTACCCCAACGGCGAGTTCGGCTCCAGTGTTCCGAGGTCCGGCAACGCGTCGGGAGGCGGTCAGCCGGGTGCTGCCCTGAGGTGCAGGCCCGGTGGTCCGAACGACTACGCGTACGTGATCATCCAGCCGCAGGTGTGGGAGGTGCTGGCACGGACCATCGGGCGCGAAGATCTTGCGTGCCATCCTGACTACGCCACGGCGGAGGCGCGCCTCGGACACCTGGACGAAGTGTTCTCCCTCGTCGAAGCGTGGACTCAGCAGCGCACGAAGTGGGAGGTGTTCGAGCAGCTCAGCGCGATCAATGTGCCGTGCGGACCGGTGTTCGACACCTCCGACGTGGTGGCCGACCAGTCCCTTCGGGAGAGCCAGATGGTGGTGCCGGTGGAGCATCCTCAAAGGGGCGAGTTCCTGACCGTCGGCTGCCCTCTGCGCCTGTCGGACTCGCCCGTCGTCATCCACTCCCCGCCCTTGCTGGGGGAGCACTCCGGTGAAGTTCTCAAAGACGTGCTGTCCTACGACGACCGCCGCATAGTCGCCCTGAAAGAGACGGGCGTGATCTGATCCTGGCGGCCCGGGACGACCTCCATACCGAACGGCCACTATTCGGGGTGGGCTGCATACGAAGCGGCCCCTATTCGGGGTGGACCGCATTCCGGGTGAAGTACAGGACCGTGGCATCTCGGTCCCGGTCCGGGGACGGCATCTTGGACTAACGGGACTCTCTATTCGGTCCCGGTCCGGGGACGGCATCTTGGGCTAACGGGACTCTCTGGTGGCATAAGAGACCGTATCCGTATGTACATCGCTTCACAATCAACGCCGCCAAGAAGGTAGGTCACGCCAGTAATGCGTGGACGATAAAGCTTTGGTAAGCCAGTATCGGCGCTATTGCATTATGGGTTTCCTCCTGCGAAAGTAATAGTGCCTTTGGTATACCAAATGCCAGCAGCTCGTGGAGAACAGTGTCGTTGGAACCGGGTCGAAGGCGTCTCTCGGCGAAAGGGGGTCCGGAGAGCCGCCCGCAACCACTCTGTAGAGAGCGCCACGGTGGCCTCGAGACGCCTACCGCGTCCTCGGGACGACGGGAGCGGGCACGGGTGGAGCAGGGATGGATAGCCGACACAACACCTGAGGGGGGAGTTGGGTATGTCACAAGCAATAAACGGGTCGTACTCCGAAGTGGTGAACAGTACCGGAAGAGTCTTCCGCGTAGGCGAGAGTCCGAAACAGATCCTCGGATATCCACGCGGCGTCGTCATCGTCGCCGCGTGGCTGGCGATGTGCCTGGCGGGACTTCTGGAGTACACGTGGGGTGCGCTGAACAGCTCACTGGCGGCGGCGCACCACTGGAGCCCGGGCGAGACGTTCTGGGCGTTCTCGTTCTTCGTAGTGTTCGAGTCGTTCGTGCAGATCGGGACAGGCATACTGCGGAACAAGGGACTGCTGCCGGTGCGCGCGGCGACCATAATCGGCGGCATCATATGCGGAATCGTAGGCTACGGCATTCTGGCGGAGTCGACCTCCATCGTCACTGCCTACCTGGGCTACGCGGTCCTGGGAGGGATCGGAGCCGGCATGGTGTACTCGAGCGCGATCAACATCGTGTGCAAGTGGTACCCGGAGAAGAAGGGTTGGAGGATCGGGTTCGTCAATGGTGGCTGGGCGTACGGCTCGGTGCCGTTCATCATCGCTGCCGGGGGCTTGGCGTCGGGCGGTGGTGTCGGCAACCTGACGCCTTCTCAGGTGAAGTACTTCATCATCGCCCAAGGGATCATCATGACGGTGGGCATCGGTGTGGCAGGCCTGTTGATGAAGGACCCGCCCAAGAACTGGTGGCCGAGCGAGGTGGACCCGCTGGCGTGGGCGACCACCAGGCGGACGACGGCGGACTTGCTCAACAACCCCCCGGCTCCTCGGCACCTGACTCTGGCGGAGATGTGGGCCACTCCTCAGGCGAAGTGGATCGGCATCCAGTACGCGCTCTATATCGGGTGCTCGCTGTTCGGAGTAGCCTACTACTACCCATTTGCGCAAGCGATGCACCTGGGCACTGTGGCGGCGATCGTCGGGGTGGCCGGGTTCTCTCTGTCGGACGGAATGTGCCGCCCGGTGTACGGGTTGATCTCGGAGCGGATCGGGCGTCGCAAAACGATGGCGTACGCCTATTCGCTGAACGTCATCTTCCAGCTTGCGACCCTGGTGGCGGGGCTTCATCACCTTCCGGTGCTGTTCGCCATCTCCGCCATAATCTCCGGGGGATTGTCCGGCGCCAACTTCCCGATGACAGCGGCGATAGTGTCTGACTACTACGGAGAGAACAACAACGCTGTCAACTATGGGTCCATCTATGCATTCAAAGCTCTGGGAGGCAGCTTCGCCGGTGGCGTGGCGGCGTTGATCATGACCGGAACTCTCTACGGCCAGGCATCGTTCCACTGGGAGCGCGGCTTCGTTTTCGGTGCAGCGGTCGGGGCGTTGGGTGCGGCGGCGGTTTGGTTCGGTGCCAAGCGGCCGACGACCAAGCAGTACGACCGTGCGGTGAGGAAGGTGGAGGGAGTCGGGATCAGCGAGACGCCGGCGATGGCGTAACCAGCGAGGCGCCAGCGATGGCGTAGGGCTCTTCATCCCTGGTCGATCCCTGGCCGGGGTCGAGAGCAACGATCGGCACAGGATCGAGTCGGCACAGGATCGAGTCTTTGCGAGGCCGGACCGCCTTCTGGTGGCCCGGCCTCGGCGCGCCGCTCCGTCGCCCGCCAGCTCCGCTTACGGGTCGAGCCGACCGAGCAGGGCCGCTGCGACTGCCAACAGGACCACCGTCCAGCCGCAGAAGATGCCGAAACCCTGCCATGCGGAGAGCAGCTGCCCGGGGTGCGGGTGAGCCTGGTAGATCAGCGATCCCGCCTGCTGCGGCAGCGCTGCGACCAGGTAGGCCTCCCAGCCACCCGAGACCAGGTGGTCGAGCACCACCGACCCGAAGACCAGACCTACGACGACCAGGATCGCGCCGGCTGTGTGGCGGACGATCGCTCCGATCGCCAACGAGAACGGCCCGAGCACGGCAAGGTACAGACCGGCGCCGATCACCGCTCGGGTCACTCCGGGGTCGTTCAGGCTCACCGGAGCCCTCGAGTGCAGAACCGCCGACCCGACGAGGAACGATGCGAATGCGACCACCTCCGCCAGCACGAGCAGGATGGTGGCGAAGACGAACGCTTTCGCGAGGAGCAGCGACGCCCGCCCGGGCACGGCAAGCAGCGACGCCCGGATGGTCCCGGTGGAGTACTCGCTGGTGATCAGGATCACACCCAGCACGCACACCGCCAGCTGCCCCAAGGCGGTGCCGTTGCCCAGGATGAAATCCGTCGGATCTGCCAGCACACGGGCCGGCTCTCCGCCTCCCTGGGCTGCGGACCAGTTGGCGACGATGAGAGCGCACAACCCCGCGCTGAGGGCCACGCTGGCGACGACGAAGGCCACCAGCGACCAAGTGGTCGAGCGGACCGAACGAATTTTCGTCCACTCGGCGAGCATGACCTGACCGAACCCGATGCGGCGGTCGTCCCACTGCTCGCTCGTCTCAACCAATTGCAGGTTCATGCTCGGCAGCTCCTGTCGGTCATACGGTCGTCGTCGTGTCGGGGAAGCGTCGTGAGATCGCCACTGTCGGCGGTCAGCTCCATGAAGGCGTCCTCCAGGCTGAGTCGTCGGGGGTGCAGCGCGTGCAGCTCGATGGATGCCGCTGCGGCGAGCCGCCCGATCTGGGCGCATCCGAGCCCGGTCACCGACAGGGCGCCGGTCGTATCGCGGGCCCCCAGGTCGGTCGTATCGGGCGGTTCCGGAGCTGCGGTGCCGACGGTGGCTCCCTCCGAGCGGAGGATGCCGGCCAGCCGCGCGGCGTCGGGTGAGACGACTCGGACCGACCCCTCGGAGCCGCGGGCCAGGAGCTCCGACGTCGGACAGTCCGCCAGAAGTCGACCTCGGCCGATCACCACCAGGTGTCGAGCAGTGACCGCCATCTCGTTCATCAGGTGGCTGGACACGAACACCGTCCGACCTTCGCCGGCCAACTCCTTCATCAGGTTGCGGATCCAGAGGACGCCCTCGGGGTCCAGGCCGTTGACCGGCTCGTCGAGCAGCAGCACTTCCGGATCGCCCAGCATGGCAGCGGCTATGCCGAGACGTTGGCCCATGCCGAGCGAGAGGCCCTTCGCCCGCCTGCCTGCCACGTCGCCCAGTCCCACCAGGCCCAGTACCTCCTCCACCCGCCGACGGGGAAGCCTCTGGGCCTGTGCCAGGAAGAGCAGGTGGTCGTATGCGGTCCGCCCCGGATGGACCGAACGCTCTTCGAGCAGCGCTCCCACCGTTCGGAAGGGGTGCTCGAGCTCAGCGTATGGCACTCCGGAAATGGTTGCGATCCCCTCGGTGGGTCTGTCGAGACCCAGGATCATCCGCATCGTGGTCGACTTTCCGGCACCGTTCGGACCGAGGAAGCCGGTCACTCGTCCCGGCGCCACCGAGAACGAAAGACGGTCGACCGCGGTGATGGTGCCGAAGCGTCGGGTCAGGCCTGTCACCTCGATCACGGCCGGTTCTCCTCGCTGGTGGCGGCTCGCTCGCGCAACCCGCCGCCGTAGATCGCCACCACCTCCGTCGCCCACCTCGACATGCCTTCCTTCGACAGCGGATCGAAGCCCAGCACGCCCGCCAGCCGGTCGCGCAGCAACAGCACTGCCAGGTCGTTGGCCATCAGGAACGCCGCCCTCGTCGCCGGGTCCCGGCCCGGCGAAGCGGCGCCCGCCGCCACCATCGCCGCCAGGGTCGCTCTCGCCATCTCGTACAGGCGGCCGAACAGCTCGGTGCCGGCATCGCTGCCGTCGAGCAGCAGCCGGCGCAAATAGGCCGGTATCGGGGAGGCAGGCGGAAGATGGGCCAGCATCGCTTCGGCCATCGAGCCCGTCCCTGCCGGGTCCCTGTCCGCGCTCACGGAACCATCGGCCGACGCAGTGGTTGATGTGGCGGCTTCGGCGGCGGCGTCGGTCAGCTCTGCCAACACCCGGTCGAACGTGTCCAGCACGTGTCGGTCGACGGCGGACCGAAGCGCATCCTTGGAACCGAAGTGATGCACCACCAAACCCGGTGACACGGCTGCTGCGGCTGCGATCTGACGGATCGTGACGGCATCCGCCCCCTGCTCGGCGAACAGCCTCAGCGCCTCGTCACGGATGATCGCCCTGCCGGTACGGTCGTCCGGCGTCTCGTTGGTAGGTGAGCTGTACATATGTACGGGATACTATTCATTTGTTCAGCTCGATGTCAATGTCACCAGTCACCAGTCACCAGTCACCAGTCACCAGTCGGCATGTCACCAGTCAGTCGCCGGTCTCCGGTCGCCGGTAAGCATGTCGCCTGGCGTGCCGGCGGGACCGCCATCCCGTTATGGCGAGGTTGGCTGCTGCCGGTCCTGCCCCGGGAGCAGGCATCTCGGCGGGAGAGGGATCAGAGCCAGTCCTTTCGCTTGAACGAGAGGTACAGGGTCACCGGAGCTGCGATCATGATCGCCACCACGGCGTACAGTCCCGACGGCTTGGAGAACCCCGGATACGGGAGGTTCATGCCGGCGAAGCCGGTGATGAAGGTCGGCACCGCGATGATGGCCGCCCAGCTGGTGACCTTCTTGGAGATGGTGTTCATCCGGTTGCCCTGGATGGTCAGGTTGGTCTCGAGGATGGTGGTGACCAGGTCGCGCAGGCTCTCGGTCCATTCGGTGGCGCGCAGCACGTGGTCGTAGATGTCCTGGTAATAGGGTTGCAGCGTTTCGTCGACGACGCCGAGGTCCCGGCGTAGCAACGCGTTGACGACCTCTCGCATCGGAAGAACCACCCGTCGCAGCAAGACCAGCGACTTGCGCAGCTCGAAGCTGTGGCGTTGAACCTCCCGGTCGGCCGGCTTGTCGGAGAAGAGCTGGTCCTCCAAGGCGTCCAGCTCCTCGTCGAGGGACTGCACCGTGGCGAAATGAGTGTCGACCACCACGTCGAGCAGTCCTTGGAGCAGGTATCCGACTCCGTGAACGGCCAGATCGGGGCTCTGGTCCCAACGCTCGATCACCGTGGCGATGTCGAGCCGGTCGTCCTTTCGAACGGTGATGAGCGCCCTACGGGTGACGAACGCCGCCACCTCGGTGGTCTCCAGCTCACCGCTGTTCGTATCGAGGCAGACGCCGTAAGCGTTCAGTTGCGTCACGAACACTGAGAGGAGATGTTATGTAGGAACACTCCAGGAGGTGGTGCTGTGCGGAAGATGGAGGATCGTTGGCCCTCCGGCGTCGACCTACGGGGGTAGGCGTCAAACCACCCTGGGCTGCGTTGGCTGAAGACCGTCGTGGTGAGCGTCAGGGAGAAGGCACGGCTTGACCGTGTCAGGTGGGGACCAGGAAGACGTTCCAGAGCACCCAGCGCTGGTGGGTGTCGTCGTTGAAGCGTCGTAAGTTTTAGGTGACGTCTAAACCGGAGGGCCGCTGAATCCCTCCGGGATGAGCCTGGCGGGTGCCCGTGTATTGGCCAGGTGGCGCCCGGCGTGCAGGCGGCGTGATCCTGGTCTGCGGCTTTCGCACGGAACGTGAGAAGGCGAGCGTCGATACTGTCACGTCTGGTCTAAATGGGTGATGTTGGCCCGCCAGGGTGGCGAGAGGGAGCGTGCCGAGGCTGCAACCGTAGGCACTGAGTACCGATGCGGCGTTCGCCGGCGGACCGGCCCGTAGTAGCTGTGATACTCCTGCTCGCTGGGGTGGGGGTGGAGCCAAGGGGCCGGCTCACCAGGACTGTTCGTTTCGTTCAACCAGGGCTCTCCCCTGGGAGGAGGCGAGAAGAGCAATGCCAACGTCGCAGAACAAGCCGTTCGTCATCTCCAAGCAGCAGGTGTGGGAAGCGTACAGGCAGGTGGCGGCCAACAAGGGCGCCCCGGGAGTGGACAAGCAGACCTTGGGCGAGTTCGAGGCCGATCTGAAGGGCAATCTGTACAAGATCTGGAACCGGATGAGCTCGGGGTCGTACTTCCCGCCCCCGGTGCGGGCAGTGGAGATACCGAAGGCGTCGGGCGGGGTTCGCTTGCTCGGCGTGCCCACCGTGGCCGACAGGGTGGCTCAGACGGTGGTGGCCAAGCATCTCGAGGAGCGGGCGGAGCCACGGTTCCACCCCGACTCCTACGGCTACCGCCCGAAG
>JAJYPS010000083.1 GCA_021795215.1 Actinomycetes bacterium | reverse complement strand
CTGGGCACTGCCGTGCCGATCACGCTGAGGTAGCCAGAACAACCGGCATCGACTTCACGTTTCCCCTGGTGGGAGCAGAATCTCCTACCCAAGGGGGGGGTAACTTCGGGCTAAGGGCTTTCAGTGCCGATCTGGGTACGCACCGGGAACGGGCCTTGGCGTTGGCCATGGTGCTCGAAGGGCTGCGCTCCGCGGCGGTGCGCTACCGGCGCCTCGCAAAAGTGACAATGGCCGTACGCCGACTGAGCGTGGCCGGCAAGGACAGCCGTGAGCGCACCTTCCGCGTCGATCTGGCAATCTCTGTCGACGTCGGCTCGTACCTGCGCCTTGAGTGGCCAACTGGATGCGGGACAGCGGAGCGCCTCGTGGTGCTTCGCCGCCCGGCCACCGGAGCGGTGATCGCCGAGACGGGGAAGTCCCGCATGGTCCGGGGTCGACTTCGGGCTCCGTTGGCACTCAACGAGGTCGACGTCCTTGCCAGGGCCCGTGCGCGCGCCTTCGTGACGGACGCCGGCCGGGCGCAACTCGCTGACTGAGCCGGCATCACACTCATCCCGAAGTAGTGCCGGCAACCCCCACCCACTTGGCTCAACAGGGGGCGGATGCCGAGAGACCGGCATCGCCTTCAGGCAGATGTCCCGACGACCC
Source organism: Actinomycetes bacterium (assembly GCA_021795215.1). GTDB lineage: Bacteria > Actinomycetota > Acidimicrobiia > Acidimicrobiales > JAKAOS01 > JAJYPS01. The sequence continues at coordinate 11,111 of JAJYPS010000083.1, read as the reverse complement.
TCGGCTGTCTACGTCCGTCAGCGCACCGTCAGAGGCGGCGGCCACCGAGAAGCCCTCCCACTCCTGTGCCGCCGCCCCTTGATGTCGTGTTTCAGATTTTCTCGGCGAAACGGCCAGCCCCATTTGTCCAGACCGCTTCGGTCGTCAGTGCTTGGATGCCGCCAGCATGTGGTAGAGCAGGATCAGCTGGGAAACCGCCAGTGGCTCGCTCCGGGTGCCCGGCTCGATGACACCCAGGGACTCCGGCACCGGTTCGTCCATGTCCAGATGCGACCAGATCGCTTCCTCCACCTTGCGGGTCAGTTCCCGGGGAGCGTGGCCGTGGATGTGGATGGCGTCGACCGGCTTCCCGTCGTCGTCGCGGATGAGCTTCAAGTGGATCGCTTCTCGGGTGTCCGAGCCCAGCACGTCCGACAGATCCGGATGCGCGATCGTGGGCCGCAGCAGTAGCGTCGCGGAGAGCGGTCCTTCGCTGTGTCCTTCCAGACGGCTGAAGCGCAGAACGATGTCGGCGTGCCTGCGTTGTGGCCGGATATATGCCGTAGCCTCCGGCTCCCGTCGCTCCAGCTCCGCCAGGACCTGCTCGGCGGTGTAGCCGCGCTTGGTCGTGTCCCGCTTGATCTTCCACTCGTGGCGAATCGGCTCGGGCGGGTCCAGGTATACCGTCACGTCGAAGCACGCTCTCGACAGTTTCGACCACAGTGGGAACAGGCCCTCCACGATCACGAACTCGGCCGGGTCCACCAGCACGGGACGTTCCAGCGTGCCCGTCGAGTGGCTGTACACCGGCTTCAGGATCGGCTGCCCCAAGGCCAGCAACTGCAGATGCTGCTCCATCACGCCGAGATAGTTGCAATCGGGGTGCAGGGGAGTGAACGGGAGCGTCTTGCGTTCCATCCGGTCGTAACGGTGGTAGTCGTCGGAGCACATCGACGTGATCCGATTCGCTCCGAGCGCGTCTACCAGCCCCTTCGTGATGGTGGTCTTTCCCGCCGCGCTGTCACCGGCAATAGCCAGCATCGGCACATGCGTGCTTTCGCGGGCGCTCGTACTGCTCGCTCTCTGCATGACCACCTGCTTGTGAGGCATCAACACGCCATCCTCTCTCCCTGCCGCCCCACGGGCGGCATATTCCATATTGCGCCACGGTCGGGATGCACGGCCAATCGGCCACTGGCGGCCGACCGATCCGGCTCCGGCTCAGCCGACCGCCTGCTCCGCGGTCGCCCGCAGCTCCGCCACGGCCGTCTCCAGGCCGCCTGGGTGTCCGAACAGGGCGCTACCTGCCACCAGGACCCTTGCTCCTGCTCCGACCGCACCCGCCACCGTCTTGGCCGAGATGCCGCCGTCCACTTCCAAGTCGACGTGGTGGTCGACCGACGCTATCAGCTTCGCCGCCTCGGCGATCTTCGGCTCCATAGTCGCTATGTACTTCTGCCCGCCGAAGCCGGGGTTCACCGTCATGACCAGCAACAGGTCCACCAGGTCGATCACGTGGCGGATCGACTCGATCGGCGTCGAGGGGTTGAGGGCCACACCCGCCTTGGCGCCCAGCTCCCTGATCGACGCCAGCGTGCGGTGCAGGTGCCTGCAAGCCTCTTGGTGGACTATCACCACCTCGCAGCCTGCCTTCGCGAACCGGGGAGCCAGCAGGTCCGGCTCGACGATCATCAGGTGCGCCTCGAACGGTATCGAAGTGCTCTCCCTGCACGCCGCGACGACGTCCGAACCCACCGTCAGGTTCGGTACGAACCGCCCGTCCATCACGTCCCACTGGACCCGATCTGCGCCCGCCTTCTCGAGGGCCGCCATGTCCTCGCCCAGACGCGAGTAGTTCGCAGACAGCGCTGAAGGCACGATCGTGACCGGACTCGGCATGGGACTCCTTCTCGGGTTTCGTGGCGATGGAGCGGAGGGCTGTGCTGCGAGATGCTACGACGTTCGGAGATGGTACGGCCAGCAGTGCCGGGCATGCCTCCCCCGCGCGGGGGAGCGGGAAGGTGATCAGTTCGACAAGGTTGAAGGAGGCCAAGGTTGAGGGGGGCACAGCGGGTGCAGGAGGTGTCGCGAAGCCACTCATGCGGCGCCCGGGCATGTGACGGCAGCGCAGAGCCGGGTGACCGGGGTCGGATGATGTGTAGCGTTGCGATCGAGGCGCATCGAGGCTTGCGCCCCGTGCCTCCACCGATCCGCCGGGGCCGGGAGGGGCGGTCAATCGAGCGAGGGCGGTCAACCGAGGGAGCCTGCAGTTGATCGAACTGATGCTGGTCGACGACCAACAGGTCATCTTGGACGGCATCCAGGCGATGCTGCGCCGGTACAGGGAGAGGATCACCGTCGTCGGGACGGCCCGTGACGGACAGGGCGCGCTGGAGGCCGTCCGGGAATGCTCGCCTCAACTGGTGCTGGCTGACGTGCGGCTCCGCGACGACAGTGGCTTGGACCTGTGCCGCAGGCTCGTCGAGTCCTATCCGGCTCTGGCGGTTGTCTTCTTCACCGTCTACGACGACGAGCACTACCTGTTCCAGGCGCTCCGAGCCGGTGCGCGCGGGTACCTGTTGAAGCAGGCGACCGGCGCCGAGCTGGTGGAGCATCTGGAACGGGCGTCCCGCGGAGAGATCGTGATCGATCCCGCGATGGCCGGCCGCGTGGCGCTTTCCGCGGCCCGCCTCCAGAGCGGCGAGTTCTGGCCCGGAGCCCATCTCGGACTTACCCAGCGCGAGAGCGAGGTGCTGGAACTGGTCGTGCGGGGACTGTCCAACAGGGCCATTGCCGGTCGCCTGGTGGTCGGCGACGAGACCGTCAAGACGCACGTGTCCGCCCTTTACCGGAAGCTGGACGCCAAGGACCGTTCCCAGGCGGTGGCGATCGCCCTCAGGGAAGGGCTGTTCCGTTGAGCGTCCCCGGTCGAATGTCGCCTGCCGAGAAGCACGACACCGGGCGACGTGCGGCCGTGGAGAGGCCGCCGGATCGGGTACCGACGACCCAGGCGCACGACACGGGTGACGAGGACCGCCGCCTCCGCCTGCTTCGCAGGGTGGCAGAGGACCTCTCAGCGCAGGGTGACGTGACCAAGGTGGTCAACACCGTCGCCGAACTGGTCACAGAGGCCACCGGTGCGGACGTCTGCTTCGTCCACCTGGTCGACCCCGACAGGCGGCACATCACCCTTGCCGGAGCGACACCTCCTTTCGACGAGCTGGCCGGCACCGTCGAACTGCCGCTGGGGGAGGGCGTTGCCGGATGGGTGGCCCTCAACGGCAAGGCCGCCGTGGTGGGGGACAAGTGGACCGATCCGCGCTATCGGTACATCCCCGAGCTGAAAGGTGAGGAGTTCAGCTCTCTCGTGTCCGTGCCCATGCTCCGTAGGGGGTCCACCGTGGTCGGCGTCCTGAACGTCCACTGGCGTGAGACCCGGGCGGTGGGCGGCTCCGAGGTCGAGTTGCTGGCGGACGTGGCCAACCTGATGGCCGGTGCTGTGGAGAACAGCATCCTCTACCGGCGGTTGGCCGACAGGGAGGCCATGCTGGCGGGCCTGGCGTCGCGGACCATCGAGGCGCAGGAGGCCGAGCGGCGCAGGCTGGCAGCCGAGATCCACGACGGAGTGGGGCAGAGGCTCGCCAGCCTGTCCTATCACCTGGACGCGGCCAGGGCGGCGAACCCCGCCGATCCTGCCGAGGTCGCGTCGGAGCTAGACCGGGCGATGGCGCTCGCCAGAGCGGCCTTCGCCGATGTCAGAGCCGCCATCGAGGGCTTGCGCCCCGTCGTGCTGGACGACCTGGGTCTGTGCGCCGGACTGGAGAGCATGGCCAGGTCCCTGCCGGGCCTGCGTGCGGACGTGTCGGTGGATTCCGGACCGCTGCCCCCTCACCTCGAGACCACCCTCTTCCGGATCGCCCAGGAGGCGCTCCAGAACGTGCAGCGTCACAGCAGGGCGGCCACCGTCGTGCTGTCCCTGCAGCAGTTGGACGGCCAGGTGGTGCTCAGGGTGGTCGACGACGGGGTGGGCATGCCGGAGCAGTCGCCCGGGCCCGGGCACTACGGACTCGTGGGCATCAGGGAGCGAGCCGAGCTGGTCGGTGGCACGGTGGAGATGTTCTCCAAGCCGGGCGAAGGCACCCGGCTGTCCGTCCGGCTCCCGTTCAGGGCAGGCTGAAGCTGGACGGCGGAGGCTCGGAGTAGTCGGACACCGACCACGGCGACGTCACCTGCTGCATCCGCTGGTCGTAGTTCACGGTCAGGCGAGGATTGCCGTTCTCCGTGAAGCTTCCCACCACGATGGAGCCGTCGACGGTGATGCTGTTGGTCGTCATCGACGCTGCCGGCGCGTAGATCAGACCGGCATAGCAGGACGTGTCGCTGCCCGACGACGTGTCGATCGTTCCGCCGCCCGCCATGTAGATCCGCATCTTTGTGGGATCTCCTGGCAGTTTGCCGGAATGGCAGGAGGGGGGCGCCGGGCTGGGTATGGTCCCGGAGCCGAAGTAGTTGATGTGGATGCTCGACCCGGACGTCTCGTACAGGTGGAGGTCGGTGGTGCCCCCGGCTGCCGGGAACAGGTAGATCTGCACCCCGTCGTCGGCGTCGAAGTCGTTCGCCGCCCCGCTCGACCCGTCGCCGTCGGAGTCGGCGGCAGTGCCCGGCATCCCCGCAGGCATGCCCATGTTGTTCGACTGGAAGTCGACCGACGTCATCCCGCTGCACACGTACACGCCCGGCTGAAGCCCTGTCTGGCTGCCGGGAATCGTCGCCGCGGTGCCGCTTGTCCTGACCGCCACCGCTACGCCCTGGTAGGTGCCACTGACCAGGCAACCTGGCGTCGTGGGCACGAGGGCCGCCGGAACGCACGGGGCGGCCGCACTCCAGCTCTCGTTCGGAGCGCAGACCGTGGGCGCTGGTGGAGCGTACGTCGTGTTCGGCACATGGTGTGGGTTTGCGCACTGGCTGGACAGCGTGCCGCTCGGGCCGTACGCCACCTGCTCCGTGCCGTCGTTCCCCTGGCCGTCGCACTGCACGGACCCGTCGCTGCCGATACCTGCGCCAGTAACGGAGTTCTTGGTGCCGTTCAGCTTGATGCTGGTCGAACCGAAGATGGCGAAGGGGTAGGCGGGCGTGCGGGAGACCGTCTGCTGCACCACGTGCTTCACTCCTGCCACGGTGCCCTCGGAGCGGATCGTGAACTGGTCCTGCCCTGTCAGCGTCGCCGTGTACTGCACGCCGGGAGCCGCGGGCATCTGCTTCACGCTGCACTGCGAAGATGGACCGACGCAGAATGTGGCCGACGCTCCCTGGTCGATCCTCCACAACGCGTCGGAGATCCCCGCGTCGGCCTGGCCCAGAGCGGCGCTGTAGCTCTGCTGCGACCCCACGCTGCGGACGTCCGACAGCGCGACCACCAGAACCGCGGCGCTGATGATGGTCAGCACCATGATCACCGCCAGGGCAACGATCAGGCCGCCGTCCTCCCCTCGGCGGGCCAACGGCCGGCAGCGGCAGCCGTAGCGGCGGGGGCACGGGCCGGGGCAGCGGCAGGGGGCGCTTCCGGCGGAGGCGGGCCGGCAAAGGCGGCCGATGCTCCTCGCGGAGACAATGTTGCTCAGGGATAGGCGCACGACGCTCCTCAGGGATAGGTGCACGACGACTGCCCTCCCGGTAGCTGGTTCCGGATTGTCGCCCCGACCGTGTCGGTGAACGGCGGGGCCTTCGAGTTCGGTTGCGCAGTCAGCACGACCTGGACCCGTACGGCGCAGAGCGCCACGGCGGCACTGTTGGACGGATTGGCCGCGACCAGGTCGGTCCCCGCAGAGCTGTAGTAAGCGAACGTCGCCTGGGCCACCGTCGTCAGCACGGTGGTCGAAGACACGACGGTCCCTCCCGGCATCGACAGGACCTGGCGGTCCAACGTCTGAGACGCTGGATCGAACATCCACCTCACCGTGGTTTGTGACGAACCGGTGGTCCCCAGCTGAAGCTCGATCTGGTTCGTGTAGGTGGACGCCGGTTGTGACGACGAGAAGGCGTCAAGGGGGTTGGCCGATCTCAGGTCGGACGTGATCCTGTCGGCGGCGAAGCGGACCGCCTGCTGGTTGTCCGCAATGGCTCCGGTCTGTGTCGCAACGTTCCCCAACGGGATCAGCATGGTCACGAACACCGCCAGGACAATCGTCATTATCGCCATCACCACGGTCAGCTCCACCAACGTGAAGCCGTGCTGGTGCACACGGCGGCGAACTTTGCCGCACGTAGCCGAGGCGACCGGCGCTGCCGCACCCGACGGTGACGGGCCGGTCATCCGGGACCCTGGTACGGGCCGAGACCGCCGGGGTACACGGCCGAGCCGATCTGCACCGTGTGCTGTCCCGGTTGGACCGGGACCACTTGCGATGTCGAGTTGGTGCAGGCCGAAAGAGGCAGCGTCCCCGTCGCAGGCCAGCACACCAGCACGGTCGTGCGCTTGTAGGCGCCTTCGTCCAGCCGGCCCGAACCGGTTACGGCGTCCGCCCAGGTGACGAAGCGCTGGATCGTGAAGGTCGTCCCGGACTGTGTCGTATGCGAGACGGGATCGACCGGAGGAGTCGTCCCGGCAGGGGTGGTTGCAGACAGTTCCACCGTGTTCCCACTATCCGGCGTGGCGTCCGAAGTCGCATCGCCGCTCTCCCACCCAGTGGAGAAGCCCGCCTGATCGCCGTAGAAGCCGAGGCTCGCATAGGGCACTGATGCCATCTGCTGACTGGTCCTGCTCGCCATCGCTATCGCCACCACCCGGACCCTGTCGGCACTGGACGTGCCGATGCTGGTGTAGAACACCTCCGCCAGCGGAGCCATCAGAATGGCGAAGAGGGCGAGCGCCACGACCAGCTCGATCAGCGTGAATCCATCCTCCGCACCACTGCGACGACCGTCCACGCCCCGTCATCGGTATGACAGGCCACGCACTTGAGCATATTTCACCGTCATTCACCATCTCGGGGGGCAGTCCCACTACCGCAGCCGAGTCTTCCGGCCTTGTAGGGTCTTCCGCCGTCGTGGGGTCCCGCCAGCCCACTCGGAGGGACTTTCCGGAGGCACCGCTCACTCGATGCACCGCTCACGCGATGCACCGCTCACGCGATGCACCGCTCACGCCATCCGCCGCTCGCGCCACGCCGCTTCGATCCGCAGGCGTCGTCCGGTGGATCGGCTCGGCCGACGCTGCTCGTGCGCCTCGTCCGACCGGCCCCGGAGGTTACGCTTGCGACATGACTGTCGACTGTCCTGCCCCCGACGGATCTTCCGAAAAGAAGCAGCGCTTTGCGGAAGCACCTCCCATGTGCATAGACGCCTCGAAGCGCTACACCGTCAAGATCGTCACCAGCAAGGGCACCATGACGGCTGCACTCGACCCGCTGTCGGCCCCCCGGACGGTCAACAACTTCGTCGTGCTGGCCAGGTACCACTACTTCGACGACACGTTCTTCCATCGGGTCATACCCGGCTTCGTGCTCCAGGGGGGCGATCCGGAGGGGACTGGAATGGGGGGGCCGGGCTACCGGTTCCCGGACGAGCTTCCCCCGCCCGGGCGGTACGAGCTCGGCTCGCTGGCTATGGCCAATGCGGGCCCGGACACCAACGGCAGCCAGTTCTTCGTCATAAGCGGCCCCGACGGGATGCGACTGCCTCCGAGCTACTCCCTGTTCGGCAAAGTGGTGGCCGGCTTGGACGTCGTCGCGGCGGTGGACGCGGTCGGCACCAGCTCCGGCAAGCCCAAGGAGAAGGTGGTAATTGAATCCGTTGTGGTGAGCGAGGCTGACTGACCCCAGCGGACGGATAGCGGGGCGGCCGCCGCCGGATGCCCTCGTGTCTGCTCGTCATCGCTTCTGCACCATCCTGAGAACGAGCCGAATTTCTGCTGCGATCGTGCTGCGATACCGAGGCGTTCGGGTAAGGGTTCAAGCAGCCAGGCAAGGGTGACGAGAGCAACAGTGAACATTCGACGTGGGAACTTGACGCCAGGAGGTCGGGAGATGGGCGGAGCCATGGTGCTGATGGGACTGCTCACCTTGGGAATGACGGTGGTCCTCGGCTTCGCCCTGCGAAGCTCTTTCATACTGTGGACACCCGGACCAGGAGATTCGAACGGACCCGGGGGCGGTGGAGGAGGCGGCAAGCCCCCCGCGCCGGAACCTCCGGCGCCCGGGGGTGGCTCGATGCAGACGCGTCATCGAGACCGTCGGGTGAACCGTTGCAGGGGTGCCCGCGCTCGGATGGCCGCCCATCGGGGCGGGGCGCGGCGCGATGTCATCCGCCTCGGCTGACCCGGTCGCTCCCGGCTCATTCGGCGCCAGATCGGGATTGCCCGGCCTCCTTGAGGCAGTGCTGAGCATCCCACCGCACAGGCCCTGAGCGCCGGAGGCGTTGCGTCGGTCGAGAGCAGGATTGGGGCGACCCGTCAGTTACGGAGATGGTCGCGTAGCAGACGGATCAGCTCAGTTCTCACGCCGTCGGGGGACTTTGCCTGCGCTCCGTAGCCCCTTGCGATCAATTCGAGCTCGTAGGGGACCAAGCACCGCGTCTGCACCGAACGCAGGATGTCGGGCTTGTCCCCGGCGGCATTCTTCAGGAAGTCCGCCACTGCCGACATCGCAGAAATCCAACTGACCCTGCTGCCCCGCCCCACCGCTTTCGCCGAAGCGAGGCGACGAACGCCTTCCAGGTCGCTGTGTGCCAACCGGTTGACGTAAGCCCAATCCGGTACCAACCTGCCCTGACGCTCGAGGAGCGTCTCCATCGAACCGTCCAGGAATGCCTCGGTCTCTGCGACCAGTTCCTGCCCGGGATTGGCATCGTGCTGCAGTCCCCACATCGTGTCCCCGTCCTTCTGACGGCCACGCTGCCGCCATACTTCTAGTTGTACCCTCTCCAGCCATCGAGCACCGGGTCAATGTGCTCGTTCCGTGGCGGAACTGGCAATCGTGACGGAATGTCGGATTACACACGCGCGTCCCGAGAAGAATCCACCCGCCCGCGCCCCAAGCCCCGCCTGCACTGCTCCGCCGAAGGTTTCCAGGCGCGCATCCTCCGATCGTGCCGGCCATTCCACGAGCGCATCGAACCGGGCGCCAATCAACGCCACCGGGTAAGGCCACACACCACCGGAGGCACCGCCAGCCCGCCGAGGCTCAGGTGAGCTGTCCGCTTTCAGCCCGAACCTTGTCCCGATAGCGCTGAGACGTTGTCCACTTGCCCCGGAACCGGTGTCCGTGTTCCGCCGGATTGCGCATTGACGATCTCGAGGTGGCGGAAGTGCTGTTCGTCGGATCAGCCGATGAAGGTGTCCCGCGGCTTGCAGGCGAGTGCGGCGGCACCGAACCCGATGACCGCGAGCCGCCGTCCGCCACCACCGAGCGCGACGTAGCGCATCGTCTTTCCGACCTTGTGGTAGCCGAGCCAGTGGTGCTCGTCGAGCGATTCGTCGAAACGGTCCCGCTCAGCGGGCACGATCGGGCGCACGGACACAGCGCTGAGATCGGGGTCCGGCACCCCACCAGAACTATCAGGATGCAGCTGTACGATCCAACCCGCGCACCCCGGCAAGATTCCACTCGCGCATGGTCGGGTCGGACCGCAGCATGTGCAGTCGAACGTTGCCGGGATCGCCAGTACCAGCCGGTGGCGCCTTTACCGGAGCACCAGCCGAGGCAAAGAAGGTATAATGAGGTATGGGTTCAGATCAACCCCTTGACCCTGCACACATGTTGCGTGCCGCCCGCACCAGAGCAGGACTCAGTCAAGCGGATTTGGCCAATAGAGCGGGTACTTCCCAGCCAGCAGTAAGTCGCTACGAACATGGAGCGGTGACGCCATCCGCCGCCACGTTTGAACGGCTTCTCAACGCATGCACCGCCCTGCGCCCCAGCCAAGTACTGGAGCGCAACCGCGACGAGGTCGTGGCGGCAGCAAAAAGACGCGGAGCTACACGGGTTCTCGTCTTCGGCTCCGTGGCGCGTGGAGAGGACCAGGTGGGATCGGATGTCGATCTTCTGGTTGATCTGCCACCAGGAACGAGAGCAATGCCTGACGCGACCGGGGTACCTAGATCCCTACTTCTCGGCCTCCTTGATCTCCAGGCCGAGATCGAGGAGATGCTGGGGGTACCAGTCGATCTCGGGACAATTGAGATGTTGCGCCCGCAGATTGTGCCCACGGTCAGCTCCGAAGCGAGGCCGCTCTGATGCGTCGCCGCCGAACGAAGTGCCGTGATGATGCTCGGGTGGATGACATCCTCGGGGCAGCAGCAAAAATCACACGGTGGTCGCGAGAGGGGCCGCGCGATGACCGGTACCGTTCGGCGGTGCTACGCGAGCTCGGGGTCATCGGCGAAGCCGCTGCCAATCTTAGTGATGACTTCAAGGCCACGCACCGCACCGTACCTTGGCGCGCCATAATCGGGCTTCGCAACCAGATCGTCCATGAGTATTGGGACACCGCCTGGATGATCTGCGAAGACGTGATCCATCGAGATCTACCCGACTTGGTCCACACTATCCAGCCACCACTCACCAACAGAACCATCGTCAATCCACCGAGTGCTCAAGGCTCCCGACCATCCTCAGCTACCCCTGGCCATGTTTGGGTTCCGCCTCATCGCCGTGCAGATGGCACCCAGGTCAGTGGCTATTGGCGGCGACGTTGACGGGTCGCTCGGGACTTTGTCAGCCCGCTCAGCGCCGCCACTCCGAACGCTTCAACGCGCGCATCTGCGGCTGACTTCTCCACACTCGGCCGACCAGCCTCTCGGCGAGCGCGTACCGAGGAGTGCGAGACTTTAGACAGGGCTCTGCAGGATGCGCGCGTGAGATCCTCACACCGAGGCGTGCGCGGGTGGAATATCACAGCAGCGAAGAGCACCAGTGCCGTCATATCATCCCTGGCGAGGGACCACTTCGTGCGACTGTATGGTAGCCTTGATGCAGGATGCACAGCAATTCGGTATTATCGGTGCCGTGTTGCGTCGGGCCACCACACATCAGGGTGATTCACAAAGTCAAGGGTCCGTTCCTGGCTCTCGTGACTGATCCGTGGCGTCGTGGTGGGCAGCGTGGCTTGTTGACGATCTCACATGAATGCCTGCC
>JAJYPS010000008.1 GCA_021795215.1 Actinomycetes bacterium | reverse complement strand
CGGCTCACGCCCTCGGGCTTCACCTGGATCTTTTCCAGAGGTTGGTGATAGCGCCCGCGTCGGTGACAGCCATATCGCTGTCGGCGAGCGGACCGACCGTGATTGCAGTGAACAGCACTGCGGGGCTCGACGGAATCGTAGGGCTGAACAGCACTGCCGAACTCGGCGGCGGCACCGGGCTGAACAGCACTGCCGGGCTGAACAGCACTGCCGGGCTCGACGGCGGCGCGGAGAACTAGGCTCGCCGCCCACTTGCCGTTCCGAGGGTAGGTGGCGATCTGGGGGTGACATGAGCGAGATCCTGGAGCTGGACCCGGTAGAGCGGATAACGGTGGGCACCATCGGACCGGTCGGACATCGTACGTTCGTCCTGCAGGCCCGCAAGGACGGAAGGGTGCTCACGCTGAAGCTCGAGAAGGCGCAGGTGTCGGCGCTGTCGCAGTACCTGGCGAAGATGCTGGCGGAACTGGAGCGGCCGGGCCACCTACCCGAGGAGATGGACCTCGAGGACCCCCAGGAGCCGGAGTGGTCCGTCGGGACGCTGGGCGTGTCCTACCTGGAGGAGCTGGACCGGTTCCTGTTGCTCGTGGAGGAGGCGGTCGCGTCCGGGGAGGACGGGTCGGTGGCTCGGCTCGGAGCGTCCCGAGAGCAGGTGGCGGCGTTGGCCGTTCGGGGCACATCGCTGGTCGAGGCGGGCCGACCTGCGTGCCCACTCTGCGGTTACCCGCTCGATCCCCAAGGCCACGCTTGCCCGAGAACGAACGGTCACCGGCCGCCGACCGTCTGATCCGGCCCCTACTTGCCCGTGGCGAGCTGGAGCTGGTGGGTCGCATTCAGTGGAGCTCCAACGCGACATTCCTCGTGTCCTGCTCGCTCGGCGACGATCGATGCCAAGCCGTTTACAAGCCCATCCGAGGAGAGAGGCCTCTCGCTGACTTTCCCGTGGGACTAGGCAGATGGGAGGCGGCGGCGTTCGAGCTGTCCGAAGCACTGGGTTGGGGACTGGTGCCGGAGACGGTGCTCCGCGAGGATGCACCGTTCGGCCCGGGCTCGCTGCAGTACTTCGTGGACGCCGACTTCTCCCAGCACTACTTCACCATGTGCTCCGATCCCCGCAGCCGTGCAGCCCTTCAGGCGATCGCGGCGTTCGACATCGTCGCCAACAATGCCGACAGGAAGTCCGGCCACTGCCTGGCCGGACCCGACGGCCGGATCTGGGCCATCGACAACGGGCTCTGCTTCCACGCCGAGCCGAAGCTACGGACCGTCATATGGGACTTCGCGGAGGATCCCATCCCGCCGTTGTTGACCGAGGCGCTGGCCGATGTGGTGTCCCACCTGCCCGATGCTGTCGCACAGCTGCTGGAGCCGCCGGAGATCGAGGCAGTCGTCCAGCGGGGTAGGCGGCTCTTGGCCGACGGCCGCTTCCCCCTCCCCAGCGAGGACCACCCTTACTACCCCTGGCCCCTGGTCTGACCGGTTCGCCGTCGAAGCGCTGACAAAGCCCGCAAGCGACCCCCTCCTGGCGCCGACCGGACCCGGTCATGCACTCCAGACTGCCGTGCCTCCCCAGGGAGCCTTACCGTAGCCGTCCGGTCCCGCTCCTTCCGAGGAGCTGCCCTTCAGGTGTGCCGCGACGATGGAGCTGTGGCCTCCGCCGCTCGGTACGACACCGACGCCGTTGGGCGTGGAGAACCCGATCGCCGTACCGCCCTCGATCCAAGCCGGAGCAGCTACTCCCCGGGGTGCGCCCGAAACCAGGTGGGCGAGCGAGCCGGCGGAGCGAACCCAGAGGCGCCGTGTGCGGTACCAGCGGTGCAGAGACCGGTTCCCGGCCGGCCTGCCGGCTTCCGACAGCGCCCTCACGAATGCCAGGCTCGTGCCGTCGGGCGACCATGCCGGCCCGATGGACACGGTCCCTTTCGGCTGGTGGATGGTGGTGCAGCCACCCGACGGCACGCGACACACGGCGATGGACTTGTTCGACCAGGGAGGCTCTCCACTTCCCTGCACGACCGCCAGACGGTCGCCGCCGGGCGACCAGACGACCCAGGGAAAGTACACCACTGTCGTCGCCAGATAGCGCAGGCGGCGAGCCGCCCCTGACGTCCCCGGCGTCCCCGACGTCGCCGGCAAGGACAAGCTGAACAGCTGGAGTCCCCGCAAAGGAGCCGAGCCGGAGTAGCCGGGGTTGAGCCAGAGAACCAGACCGTTGTCGTTCGGCCACCAGGAGTGGATGATGACACCGTCCGCCGGCGGACCGGTCCACTCGACCTTGGGCGTTGGATGAGAACCTCGGTAGGCCGACACGACCAGCACCTGCTCGGCTGAGCTCGGCGAGCTCGAGTCGACGGGCACGCTGGCTGCGATGCTGGATCCGGTGGACGACCACGCGAACGAACTGACCACATAGGAGCCGGCCAGGGCGGTGAAGCTCCGTCCCTCGACGGGATAGACCCTCACGCCGAGGCCCGGTCCGCTGACGGCCACCGCATCCGACGTCGGCGACCACGTGAAGGCGAGCCACGGAGCCTTGACGAGCAGGTGACGGTGCTGCCCGTCTGCTCGGGCGGTCCAGAGTGCTTCGCTGCCGCCACCTCGGACGACGAACGCTATCCACTGACCGTCGTGCGACCACTGGGGACTGGACGCTCCCCTTCCCCTCCAGATGGGGCCGGGTGTTCCCGCCACGCTCGGTGCGACGTAGAGGCCGCGTCGGGACACCCAGGCAACGGGGCCACCAAGCACGGCGGCGTTGGCGGAGGACGACGCCGCCGCACGAGAGGCGGGCGACGTCGGTATCAGCGCGCCCCGACCGACCGCTCCGGCACCGAGAAGGAACAGGGCCGCCAGCGACCACGCCATACCACGCGCCGCGGTCCGGCGCCGACGCCCCGGACCGCCCACCGGGCGCAGGGCCCCTCGCCGCTCCCCCGGCTCGTGTCGCCGCTCCCCCAGCTCCTGGCGCCGCTCCCCGGCCATGAGCTGGTCGAGGGTTGGCGGCACGGGGTCGATCCTGGACGCCAACAGAGGCAGATGCTCCCTCAATCTGCCCTCCACCGCCCCGAGTGCCGGTCTGCGCCTTCCTATGGCTCTGCGCCGAGGCACGCGTGTCATTGCTGCAGCAGCCGCCGCATCTCGAGTAGGCCTCGGTGGGCAAGCGACTTGACCGTGCCTGGCCTGCAACCGAGCTCCCGGGCGATCTCCGCCTCGCTCATGCCGAGGTAGTACCGCATGACGAGCACGCTCCGCTGCCGGCATGGCAGCCGCGCCAGCACGTCCCCCATCTCGTCCACCGGGTCCGGACCGTCCTGCAGCGCCAGCATGGCCGACTGGCTGTAGCGTCGTTCGAGGGCCGCCCGGCGACGCTGGTTCGAGCAGGAGTTGACGACCGCCGTACGCAGGTACCCCTCCAGCCCCGTCACGTGGTCGACATGCGGCCTCACTCGCAGGAACGCCTCCTGCACCAACTCCTCCGCAAGTGAGCGAGAGCCAGTCAAGAGGTAGGCAAGTCTGACCATCGGCGTGTACTGGGACCGGTAGAGCTGCACGAACTGCGCCGGCCACTCGCGGTCGTGGTCCAGGCGAGCCCCGGTGTCCTCCGATCTGGCCAAACCCGTCCCACCCATGCCTTTCCTGACCCGTCCCCGGGCTTCAGGGTTCCCGGGCGGATCACGCCCTACTCGGTGGCGGTGCGTCGTCCAATCATGCCACAGGCGGTACGGGCATCCGGTGGCCGGCTCGAGCGGAGATTGGCCCATCGGCCACGGCCCACCTCGATAAGCTGCGCTCCGACGTGGATCTCCGCATCGCCTCCGGGGCAGTTCGTACTGCTCGCAAAAATTCGGCTCCGCTAGTATGACCGGGTGAGTGCCGCGTCGCTGAACCCGGACATGGACGACGACGACCGGATGGAGGCGGACGACGACGAAGAGGTGCTCCTGCGGCTGCCCGGCAGGCCCGAGTTCGTCAAGCTGGTCCGGGTGGCCGCGACAGGGCTGGCGAGCAGACTGGGTTTCTCCTGGGACGAAGTGGAGGACCTGCGCCTGGCGGTGGACGAGTTGTGCTACGCGGTCCTGGACGGCCAGAGCGGGCATTCGGTGCTGTGCGTGCGCTACCGGATGGTGGATCGCTCCTTGGAGGTCGAAGGGCACTTGGAGCAGCCTGCGGCGACGCCGGTGACGATCTCGGAGCTCAGCCTGAGCCAGTTCGGCGACCAGATCTTGAGCGCCCTGGTGGACGAGCACGCCATCCGGGCCGAGAACCCCGGTCAGCCGGCCCTGTGGATCCGCAAGAGCCGCACGGATCCTCCTCGCTGATGGCCACCTTGGAGGGTGACCGCAGAGAGCAGCTCAGGAAGATGTTCCTGCAGTTCGCCGAGACCCGGGATCCGGACCTGCGACGGCAACTGGTGGAGGCGCACATCGGACTGGCCGAGTACCTCGCTCGTAGGTTCGGCAACCGGGGCGAGGCGCTCGACGACCTGGTCCAGGTCGGATCGCTGGCGTTGATCAAGGCGGTGGACAGGTTCGATCCTTCTCGGGGAGTCGAGTTCTCGACGTACGCCACACATACCATTGCGGGCGAGCTGAAGCGGCACTTCCGCGACCGGGGATGGGCGGTGAGGGCTCCGCGGCGCATGCAGGAGCTCTACCTACGCCTCAGCCAGACCGTCTCGATACTGTCCCAGGAGCTGGGAAGGTCTCCCACCATCGCCGAGATGGCCCACTCGGCGGGGGTGTCCGAGGAGGAGGTGCTCGAAGCGCTCGAGGCCGGACAGGCCTACCGGTCGAGCTCCCTCGACAGCCCCCTCGGGTCAAACGGCGAGGAGGAAAGGGAGGATCTGGCATCTCGGCTGGGAGAGGAGGACCCCGGGTTCGACAGAGCCGAGAGCAGGGCGATCCTGTCTCCGCTCGTCGCACAACTGCCTCCTCGTCAGCAGCGCATTCTGGAGCTGCGGTTCTACGACGGTCTGACGCAGTCCGAGATAGCGCAGCGTCTCGGGATCTCCCAGATGCACGTCTCTCGACTGCTGGCTCGCAGCCTGGCGCAGCTCCGGCAGCAGACTTCCCCTCGGGGCGCCCAGACAGGCAGCCAGCGGGGATCGTGACCCTGGCGTTCCGGCAGACGAGGCTGGGGTCCCCAATCCGTCCGGTCGGTCGGACAATTGATTGCCGTGGGAGCGCGATGAGCGTACACTGAAACTTCGCCCGGCCCGTGGGCATCAGCGGATATATGGCGTCGTCAGCTTGGTCTGGATCATGTGAAAAGTTTCACATGGTTGGAAGGAGGCAGTGTGGCCCTCACCTGGAACAGAGCGATTGAATGGGACAACGACGACTGGCGCCGGGAGGCGGCCTGCAACGACGTGGACCCCGACCTGTTCTTTCCCATCGGCTCGACGGGCCCCGCTGTAGCTCAGATCAAGGCGGCCAAGGTGGTATGCGAGTCATGCGAGGTGCAGCCGGCATGTCTCGAGTTCGCGCTGGCGACGAACCAGGAGTCGGGCGTGTGGGGCGGCACCGCGGAAGAGGAGCGTCGCAAGCTGCGCAAGATCTGGCTGGCGAAGCAGCGGAGGGCATCTTGACTTTGGGAGGGCTCATCTGCGTAGGCACACGCCGCGCTCGCTGCTCCTGTCCTGCTGTCCTGTCGTGCGGTAGTCCCGGCAGCTAACCGTTCTGCACGTGCGCCGCTTCACCGCCCTGCGGTGACGGCAAGGTGACGATGGCGGACAGCCCTCCGGTGGTCGCCAACTCCAGCCGCCCTCCGAGCTGCCGCTCAACCAGGTCCCTCACGATGGTAAGGCCCAGGCTGGCCGACTCCTCTATCCTGAAACCCTCCCTCAGCCCCGTGCCGTTGTCGGACACTCGCACTTGGAGACAGTGGCTGTCCTGCGCCAAGCGCACGTCCACCCTCCCGGGCCGGCCGTCGCCGAACCCGTGCTCGACGGCGTTCTGCAGGAGCTCCGACACTATGACCGCAAGCGGGGTCGCCACGCCGGCCGGCAAGTCCCCGGCATCCCCCTCGACGGAGAAGTCGACCCTCCTCGGCGGCAACACCGACTCGCGTGCCATGTGGACCAGGGCGCGGACGATCGAGTCGAACCTCACCTGATCCGCCACGTCCCGGGCCAGGAAGTCGTGCACGACCGCCATCGAGGCGATCCTCCGCTCCGCCTCCTGAAGCGCCGTACGCCCCTCACCGGGCGACACTCGCCTGGCTTGCAGTCGCAGCAGCGACGAGATGGTCTGCAGGTTGTTCTTCACCCGGTGGTGTATCTCCCGGATCGTCGCATCCTTCGACAGCAGCATCCGATCGCGTCTTCTCAACTCCGTCACGTCCCGTACCAGCACCATGGCGCCGTCCGGACGGACCTCACCGCTGCCGGAGAACGGCAAACAGCGCAGCAGCACTATGGTGCCGCTCGTTCCTTCCAGCTCCCCCACCGCGGGCAGCGCCGTGGCAAAGGACTCCGCTACCGCGCTGTCGTCCAGACCCACCTCGGACAGGCGCAAGCCGGTGGCGTTGGCCCTGATGTCGAGACGGTGCAGAGCGGTCACTGCATTGGGCGACGCGAAGCTGACCCGCCCACCGCTGTCCAGCACCATGACTCCGTCGCCGACCCTCGGCACGTCTGCCACTGCCCAGTCGTCGGTAGCGAAAGGGAAGGTCCCTTGCACCATCATCCCGGCAAAACGGTCGAACAGCTGAACGTACGTTCTCTCGAGCTCGCCCGGCCGCCTTCCGACGGAGAAGGCGGAGTAGCGGAGCAGTGCCGCGATGGTTCTTCCCCCGTACCGCAGGGGAATGCACTGCATCCTGACAGGCTCCCTGCCCTCGGCGAGGCGCACCTCCCCGTCCGCCACCCGGCCCTTGGACCAGGCGCTGCGCACCAACTGCCACTCCGACTCGTTCGGGCTCCTGCCGACCTGGTCGTGGACGAGCACAGTCTGGGTGGTGGAAGGCCGGACCTGGTCGAGGACGAAGAACGAGTCCCGCCCCCCTTCCGAGGCGCCGTCGACGGCGACGCACAGCAACAGGTCCGAGAAGCAGAGGTCGGCCAACATGCCCCAATACGCCAGCAGTCGCCTGACGTGCTCCATCTGTTCCGGGCGTTGGCCGGTCATGGACGGCTCCTGCGCCGACGACGCCGGGGGCGCGGGACGTTCCGGCGGGAGACGGTACCGGTCGTGGGGTCCCTGCGCCCCTCCCGTCCCGGTCAATCTCGCTCCTCCGGCTCACGGCCACCAGTCGCCATCCCGGAGGCGGGGACGCCGGCCTCCTCGACTCGTCCGACCGGGGAGCCGGGGGGTGAATCACCGGCGGCGACATCTATGGTGACGTCCGTCCTGGTCCTGAGACGGAAGGTGGCCAGCCGGTCGTACCCGGCAGCGAGGACGATCCGCCGGAGGGCGGCTGAACGATACGCCACGTCCGCGATCCCGTGCGCGTCCGACGCAGTGGTGACCGGGACCGACTCCCGGGCGAACCTCTGGAGGAGGCCGTCTTCGGGGTACTGCTGGCCGACCGGCTTGCGCCAACCGGCGGAGGAAACTTCGGCCGCCATGCCGCTGGCCGACGCGGCGTCCGCCATGCGATCCCAGTAGTGCTCCACGGCCGCAGGACGCCTGCCGGTCACCTTGATCAGGTCGGGATGCGCCAGAACGTCGCAGGTGCCGGTGCCGGCCAGCTCCTCCAGTGCGACGGTGTACATCTCCCACGCCTCTCGGACCGGCCGGCGGTCCCATTCGACCATGGCGGAAGCGCTGTCCACGTCGTCGAACATCCACGGTCCGAGCCAGTGGACCGATCCGAGCAGCACGTCGAAGGGGTAGCCGTCCAGAAGCCGAGCGACTCTCTCCATACGGCCGGGGTAGTAGTCGACTTCGAGCCCCAGGACGACAGGCAGGCCGGCCCGCTTCGCCTGTGCCACCTGCTCCACGTAGTGGTCCAGATCGGCACCCTGGTGCTGTTGCCAGTATCTCTCCATCTCGCCCGCCAGCGGAGAGTCGGGATAGTCCCGCCAGAACCCCCCGACGATCGCATCCGCCTGACGAAACCGGAACAGGTGCTCGGTCAGGGCTATCTCCGACACGCCCGCCTCCGAGGCTCGCTCGCAGTAGTCCGACACCGCTCCGAGCACCCGCCCGTGGGACGGCTCGCCATGAGGCCACAGGTGGAGGTGGTAGTCGATCAACGGGCCACTCGCAGGACCTGGCTACCGGGCCGCTGCTGGCGCGGGGTGGCCGCCGCGGGAGCGGCCGCACGTGGTGCTCATCATCGCCTCTCCCAACCGCAGCAGTCCCCCGAGGTCGGTCACGTCGCTCCCGAAGTAGGGGACGACGCTGCAAACGGCGTCGCCGATGGGCAACAACTCGGCTTGGCGCTCCTCCCGGAGCGCGAGCTGGCGATACTGGAGGAAGCTCGCACCCACCTCTCGGAGCACCCTCGCGACGAGCAGTTCGTCCAAGCCCTCGCTCGTGGACAGATCGGAGGCAAGACGCTCCGCCTCGCTTTCCATGGCTGCAGCCGACGGCTGCTGCGCGGGATCGAGCAGCGAGCGTGGAAGAACCTTGTTGAAGACGACCGCCCCCAGTTCCAGCTCCATGCTGCAGAGGACGCGCATCAGTTCGGCCGCTTCCGCACGCGGGCCGGCCTCCAGTGTCGTCACCACCATGAACGTGGTCGAAAAGTCCCTCAGCAGGCCGGACACGGCCTTGGCTCTTTCGGTGAAGCCGGAGTGCATCGCCTGGATCAGCGTAAAGAACTCGCTCACCTCCTTCAGAAGTACCGTGCCCAGCACCCGGTCGGCGATCTGAGTGAAAGGGCGGGACGCCATGGCGGACCATCGCGAACGGTAGGGCACCAGCAGCCACCGCAGCAGCCTGGACGAGAAGAAGTCGGCCATTCGATCCGGTGCCAGGAGGAAGTCGACGGCATGGCGGCTGGGCGGCGTATCGACGACGATCAGGTCGAAGCGGCCGCTGTCGTGCAGCTCCAGGAGCCGCTCGGCGGCGATGTAGTCGTGACTCTGGACGAACCGGGTCGAGATGTTCCGGTAGAGGGGGTTGGCCAGCAGCTTGGCGGCGGAGGCAGGATCGGGTGCATGGGCTCTGACGAGATGGTCCCACGCCTGGCCGGTGTCCAGCATCGCCGCCCAAAGCTCTCCCCGCGGCCGGTCGGTCGAAGGGGCGAACAGCTCGCCCGGAACACGGGTCTCGGAGTTGCCGAGGTCCGCGAGGCCCAGCGCATCGGCCAGCCGCCGTGCGGGGTCTATGGTGAGCACCAGGACCTTCGCCGGCCGGCTGGCCGCCACCGAAGCGGCGACCGACGCCGCGGTGGTCGTCTTGCCGACGCCGCCGGGGCCGCACACGACCACGGTGCTCCGCTGCAGGAGCAGGTCGTGCAGCAGGCCTGGGTGCGACCGCCCCCGCGCCTCGTCGGTCAAATGCCCAGCTCGGCCGCGAGCGCCGTCGACACGTCGTCCGTGACGCACGACGGGCGGTCGGACACGAAAACGTTCGGGACGTTCAGCGGCGCGAGAGAACCGGGCAGCCCGGTCCGGAGGCGGGACAGGTGAGACACGCTCGAGCGGCGAAGCTGCACGGCGAGGCGCGCTGCGTCGAACAGTGGGGCGACGTCCGAACCAAGCGCACCCGACAGACGTGACGCCGGGCCGGTCTCGCTCAGCGACCCGAACACCTCCTCCTCCCCTCTGCCGAACAGTTCGGGCAGCACCCGGTTGGCGACGACCGAGGCGACGGGGACCACCGTCTCGGAGCCGATACGGCCGACCAGCTCCAGCGTCTCCTGCACTGCCATCTCGTCCGGCGTGGTGACCACCACCGCACCGGTGCGGCGCGTGTCCGAAAGCATCTCCACCATCCAATCGGTCTGCTGCCGGATCATTCCCACTCCG
This sequence comes from Actinomycetes bacterium, assembly GCA_021795215.1. GTDB lineage: Bacteria > Actinomycetota > Acidimicrobiia > Acidimicrobiales > JAKAOS01 > JAJYPS01. The sequence continues at coordinate 34,586 of JAJYPS010000008.1, read as the reverse complement.
ACCAGTTCTCCCATCGACGTGGGCGAGGCAAGCTGGCTGACCACGTGACCGCTGGCCGGTGCGTCGACGACGACCACGTCCCAGCCCCCTTCCCTCACCTCCCAGCAGACCTTTCCCATCACCAGTATCTCGGTGACGCCCGGGGCCGCAGTGGAGATGAAGTCGAGCGCCGAGGCGACCGGGCCGAGCCTTGCGGCGAGGGGAACCCGCACGAACAGCCTTATGTAGTCCCGAAGTGCGGCCTCGGTGTCCATGGACATGACCCACAGGCTCGACGCTACTTCCGCGGGACGATAGCCGGACGGGCCGGAACCCAGGCAGGTGGCAACGTCTCCTCGGGCGTCCACCTCGCACAGCAGAGTCCGGCGTCCAAGTGATGCCGACAACTTGGCGAGCGCCGCGGCGATCGTGGTCTTTCCCACCCCGCCTTTGCCGGTCACGAAGAGCAGCCGGCGGGAGAGCAGGCCCGGCACCGGCTGCTCAGGAGGTTCCGAAGCCGACCCTGCGGTCACCGGTCCCGGCGCCCATCTCGATCCAGGCGATACGAGGCACTGCCACCCCCACCCGCTTGCCCCTTCGGTCGCTGACCCAGAACACGCCGTCACCCTGGCTCATGAGCTTGTCCAGCTGGGACAGCAGCTTCTCCCGGTCCACGTCGTCGGCAAGCTCGATCTCGACGTCACGCGACCCCTGGACCACACCGATCCGCAACTCCACTGACCACTCCCTCCATTGCCGGCGAGGCCATGTTAAGCGGGCACAGCCACAGTCGGTTGAAGCCTCACCGCCGGTCCGGCGCCGGGGGCCGGCCCGTGCTCCGGCGAGCAGTCCGACACTGGGGGCCGGCCCGTGCTCCGGCGAGCAGTCCGGCCTCCTACGCCCGAGATCAGTAATCCCGCGGCACGTCGAAGCCGTTCGGCAGCCGATGCCGGGGCCAGCCGAGCAGCTCCACGGCTTTGGTGCAGGCGAAGCGGTCGGTCATGCCTGCCACGTAGGCCACCACGGCGCGCACCCTCTCGCCTTCGCCGGAGATCGCCATCACTTCGTCGGAGGCCTGACCGAGCCTTGCGGACGGCTGTTCCAGGTAGTAGGAGACGAGCGCGCCGAGAAGGGCGATGACCGATCGGGACTGCTCCACGGACGCAGCCCTCATGTAGATGCGGTCGTAGTTGAACGCGCGGAGCCGGCTGAGCGCCGAACCTGCCTGCTCGCTCATGCAGACCGAGCCTCGTGCCCGTGTGGAGAGGACGACGTCGGCTACGAAGGCGCGCAACTGCTCCGGGCGTCTGGCCCCACACCACGCCGCCACGTCGGACGGAAGGTCTGAGGGGTCCACCACGCCGGAGTGGACCGCATCCTCGAAGTCGTGAGCGCTGTAGGCGATCCTGTCGGCGAGGGCCACGACCTCTCCCTCGGGGGTGGAAGGCGCCGGACGGGACCAGGAGTGGTTCCTCACGCCGTCGACCGTCTCCCGGCACAGGTTTAGCGGGGCGAGCGTGACGTCCGCACCCCAAGTCGCATGGTCGAACCCGCAGTCGAGGTAAGGAGAGAGCGCTTCCTCGCTGGCATGACCGCCCGGACCGTGCCCACAGTCGTGACCGAGGGCGATGGCCTCCGTCAGCGCCACGTTCAACCTGCAGGCTCGGCTGATAGCGGTCGCCACCTGTGCCACCTCCAGAGCATGTGTCAGGCGAGTCCGCTGGAAGTCTGCGGGGAACACGAACACCTGCGTCTTGCCCGCGAGGCGCCTGAACGCCGAGGCGTGAAGTATCCGGTCCCTGTCACGTTCGAAGCAGGTCCTCCAGGGGTCCGGCTCCTCCTGCACGCTCCGCTCGCCTGCTCCGCTCGCTCTGGTCGCACCAGGAGCCAGCTCTCCGTCTTCCCACGCTTCGCGGTCTTCTCGACCGGCTACCTCGAAAGCTCCGACTGCCACTCCCGAACCGGGGTGTGCCAACCGGATGCCCTCTCCGCCGCGGTATCCCGGCATCGTCGCTGCCCATGCGACAGCCCTCCCGGACCGCTCGGCGGAGGGCCCGGCCGTTAAGACAGATTTCGCTCGCCCGAAGTCCGGGTCCCGCTCGTCGTCACAGCCTCCCATGTGACCCAAGCGTACGGACCCGCTCTGACAGTGCTCGACCGGCGGCACTGGGCTCGACCGGCACTGGGCTCGACCGGCACTGGGCTCGACCGGCACTGGGCTCGACCGGCACTGGGCCGTACTGTACGGCCTCGCGGGCGGAGCCGGCCCAAGGGCAGTCACCGGTTGGCCGCCACGTCAGCGGACTTGCAGCTCCTTGCGGTAGACCCTGGAGGGCCCGATGCCCGCGACCTGCTGCGCGAGAGCGTCGAACGCCCTGGAGGCCTCGCTGTCGGGAGAGGACACGGTGATCGGCGTACCTACGTCGCCGCCCTCCCTGAGCTCCGGCACGAGGGGGATCTGGCCGAGCAGGGGAACGCCGAGCAGCTCTGCGAGAGAGGAGCCCCCACCCGTTCCGAACAGCTCGTAGCGGTGGCCGTCGTCTCCGGTGAACCAGGACATGTTCTCTACCACGCCCCGCACCGGCAGCTTCAGCTTCTTTGCCGCGAAGGCGCTGCGCTGGGCTACACGCTGGGCGGCTGCCTGGGGAGTGGTGACGACGTACACCTCCGACCGGGGCAGGTACTGAGCCATGGAGAGGGCGACGTCGCCGGTCCCGGGAGGCATGTCCACCACCAGGTAGTCCGGATCGGCCCACCACGCGTCGACCAGGAACTGCTCGAGCGCCTTGTGAAGCATCGGGCCTCGCCACACCACAGGTGTCTCGTCGTCTACGAAGAACCCCATCGACAGACAGGCGACGCCGTGAGCTACCGGCGGTATCAGCAGATCGCCCACCACGACGGGCTTCTCGTCCAGGCCCATCATCTTGGGAACGGAGAACCCGTACACGTCGGCGTCCAGCAGCGCCACGCGCGCTCCGCGCCGAGCCAGCGACACCGCCAGGTTCACGGTGACCGAGGACTTGCCGACTCCGCCCTTGCCCGACGAGATGCCGAGCACCCGGGTGCGGGATCCCGTCGCCATGAACGGGTTGGGCCGCCCCTCCTCGTGGCCGAGCGGAGCCGACGGGGCCGACGCGGCAGCGCCTCCGGGAGCGAGCGACCTCATCCGCGCCGAAAGCGCAGCCGCCTCCTGTTCGTCCAACACGTCGAGCTGCACCGCGACCTCGCGCTCACCCGAAGCGTCCTTCAGAGCCTGCTCCACCGCCCGGCGAAGCTGGTACGCCTTGGGATGCTCGGGCGATGCCTGACCGACCGCCGCCGTCACCTTGCCCCATCGAGAGCGGACCTCCCTGACGAGGCCGAGCTCTCCGAGCGTCATCCGCAGCGACGGCTCGACGACTGCTGCGACCGCTTCTTCGAGCTTCCGGTCTGGACCCATTTGACCTCCCAGCCCCGTGGTGGCTTCCCACCGCTCGAGCCGCCCGGACCAGGCCCTGGCCTGATCCCAATTCGATTGTTCCGCTGGATATAGTAACGGCCGTGCTCGGAACCGGCCGTGTAGGGGCCTGCCACGGGCAGACCTTGGCGAACGCTGTGCATCTCCACTTGCCGGCCCTGAACGGCCTTCCCCCTCTCCGAGCGTTCGGGAGGCGATGAGCGAGAAGTCCGGACGGCTGCCGCAGCTGGACGGGGCGAGGGGCCTGGCGGTCCTTGTCGTGATCTCCGGCCACCTGCACCCGTGGCCCGGCTTCGTGTCGGGCGAGGTGGCGATGGAGGCGTTCTTCGGGCTGTCGGGCTTCCTCATCACGGGGCTGCTGCTCGCGGAGCACCGGCGCCGGGGGCGCATCGACCTGCCGTACTTCTTCGCCCGGCGTGCGCTCCGGCTGCTGCCGGCCCTGTGGCTGTTCCTCGGGACGTGGCTGGCGATCGTGCTGCTGCTGGGCCACGAACGGTGGATGACAACCGTGCCGGGCAGCAGGTTCGGAGGAGCGCAGCACGTGGCACCCGCGCTGGCCGGAGTGCTGGCTGCCGTCGCCTACGTCTCCAACTGGATGATGGCGCTGCACCTGTTTCACGGCCAGGTGGCCCTGGGCCACCTCTGGTCGTTGGCGGTGGAGGAGCAGTTCTACCTGATCTGGGCGCCGCTGCTGGCGCTGGTGCTGGCACGGCGGTCGTCTTACGCACTTCCGGCGACGATCGGAATGGCGGCGCTGTCGCTTGCGGAGCCGCTATGGCTGTGGGACCACGGCAGGGGGGTGAACCACGTCTACTTCGGCACCGACACGAGAGCGGCGGCGCTCCTGGTGGGCGCGGTCGCTGCTCAGCTGTGGCATCGGGGAGAGCTGAGCAAGCTGTTCGACGGCGTGGCGGGCGCCATGCTGATGGGGGGGTGCGTGGCAGGCATGGTGGCCGCCGGCTACTTGATGCACCACGGACGGGTGCCCGTGGAGTGGCTGAGCGGATGGACGGTGGGGTCCATAGCAGGGCCTCTGGCAGTGGCCGGGCTTGTGGTGAGGGGAGCGAAGCCTGCCGCCGTGGCGCTGTCGGGACCGTGGATCACCTACGTGGGGCGCCGCTCCTACGGCCTGTACCTGTGGCACTACCCGTGGGTCACATGGCTGTCGGGCATCGGGCCGGCGCGGTACCCGCTGGTCTTGCTGGCGTCGTTCGCCTGCGCCGAGGCGTCGTGGCGCCTGGTGGAGCGGAGGGCGCTGACCGTCAAGACGAGGTTCGAGCGGGCGGACCTGTCCTCCCCGGCGGCGCAGTCCGAGCCCGTCGTGGTCAGCCCGGTGCGAGCGGCGACTTGAGACCTGCCTTGGCGTAGGCGGCGTCGATCGTGGGCGCAGCAGCCGACACGAGAGCAGCCGAGGGACGATCGGCCAGGAACAGTCGGAACTGGATCAGCGCATCGGGCAGGTCGCCGTAGTAGGAGTAGAGCGTGGTGCCGAGGAGCAGGTGGCCGTCGGGATAGGTGGGATCGGTGGCGACCGCCTTGGACATGTCGGACCTGCCGGTGTCCATCAGCAGGCGGTTGCCCGATCCGTGACCTGCCAGGACGAGCAGCCACCCTTCGTAGGTCAGAGCTTCGGGCTGCCCGGGGTGGTCGTGCAGGACGGTCCGGAAGAGCGCCAGCGCGCTGCGGTACCGGCCCTGCGCGACGAGCACCCTGCCCTGCACCAGTTGCTGCGCGAGCCGTTGGGTTGCAGTCAGCTTCAGGCTGCCGGTGATGGGCCGGCCCGGTAGCCGGGTCGTGGCGTAGGAGGCCACGACGACGATCAGAGCCACCGCAAAGGAGGCCAGTCCGCCGACGAGCAGCACCTTCCGCCGCTTCCTGGGCAGCCGGTTGCCGGTCGCCCCTTTGCCGGTCGCCCCTTTCCCGCCCAGCCGGCCCTGGCCGTTCTCTCCCACCGAGTGGGCGGTCGCTGCTCCGCCTTTGCCCTGCCCGCTGCGGTCGTCGGCAGTGTCCCCGAGTGGATCATCCGCCAGGGCAGCCAACGCTCGGATCGCGGAGGCGGCACGGGCGGTGGCCTCGTCGGCCAGGAGCTGGTACTCGCCCGGCTCCAGACGACCGTCACCCAGCTCGTCGTCGAGCAGCCTCAGGGAGTCGAGCGCGAGGTCCCGCTCCTCCTCGAGGGCGATGCTGGACGAGCGCTCGACGCTGCCTGGGGGAGCCCTGCGGACACCGGACCTCATCGCCGGCCATCCCAGCCGGCCATCGCATCCCGGACCAGCTCACGGTCCCCGTCGCTGGGCACCTTCGCCGGGGCAGACGCTGCTCGCCTGCGGAACAGCAGCACCGCAGCGGAGACAGCACCCACCACCGCGATCGCCGGTACCCACCAGATCGCCGCCCCTGGACCGGTGGCCTTGGGGGCCATCAGGATGCTGGGCCCGTAGCGGCTCTCCAGGAAACCGACTATGGCCGAGTCGGTCGCACCGCGTTGGACTGCGTGGACGACGTAGCTGCGAATGGCCAGGGCGCTCGGCTCGGTGGACTGGGATACGGACAGGTCGGCGCACGAAGGGCACCGAAGCTCGGACTCGAGATGGGAGATGCGGGCGGAAGGGGTGGCGGGTCGTACCACCGGCGCTCCGGAGGTGAGGCGAGAGAGACCGACACCGGTCGCTCCGGGCGCGCCCGCGCCGATCCACAGCGAAGCGACGATCACGACCGCCATGACGGCCCAGGGAACCCACCAGGACCGGCCGCCGAGGGATGCTGCCCGGTCGTCGGAGGCCCGGCGGACGGTAGCCACGCGCCGGCCGGCCGTGGCGCTCCAGGGGCGGCTCACGAGACCCTGCCCGCGAGGACTGCGTCGAGCTGGGACGCCCGGACGGGTCCGATGAAGCGGGCGACGACACGCCGGTCGGGCGCCACGACGAAGGTCTCGGGCGGCTCGCGGACTCCCCAGTCGAGAGCTATCTGTCCTCCGGGGTCCTCGATGGCGGGCCAGCCGCCGTTGAGGCGGAGGAAGCCGGCGGCGGCCTGGGCGGGGTCTGCGTAGGCGACCATGACCATGGCGACCCGCGACCCGGGCGGGTGCTGGGCGGCGAAGCGGTCCAGCGCCGGTGCCTCGATCCTGCAGTCGACGCACCAGCTGGCGAAGAAGTTGACGACGACCCACTCCCCCCGGAACTGCGACGGTTTCAGGTGGGCACCGGCCAGGTAGGGGCCGGACAGAGGGGGTGCCTTCTTGCCCAGCAGAGGCGACGACGCCTGCGCTGCGCCGGGCGAGGGCTGGGCGGCGAAGGCGACCGCCACTGCGACCAGCCCGACCAGGAGCACGCCGGCAGTCACCCTGAGAGCGGTCACGTGGTGGCCGCCGGCTGAGGGATACCTACGTCGACGGGTGCACCTGCGTGGTCGTCGGAGTTGTCGGCGGCCGTTGCCCGTGGGGCACCAGGCCGGCTGCCGCCCCTGCGGGAGCGACCGCGGGGCAGCGCCGCCAGCACGCTGCCCAGCCCGACAAGCGCTCCACCGATCCAGAGCCACGCGACGAGGGGCTGGACGACGTAGCCGATGACGGCCGGACCGCCTGGGCGGACGGCCGGCTGGTTCAACGTGAGGTACACGTCCTGGAAAAGGGTCGAGCTTATGGAGGGGCTTCCTATGTAGGTCAGGTTGGCGCCGAAGCGGCTGATGGCGGGGTGGAGCACCGTGCCTCCGTCCAACTTGACCGCGGCCTCTACGGACGTCTTGGCGGGCGTGACGACCGTGGCTCCGCGCAGGTAGGTCAAGGTGTGCCCGACGACGGTGGCGCTTTGCCCGGGGCGGAGCGTGACCTGGCCCCGATGACCGAACGAGCTGGCGGCGGCGAAGGCGACCGCTATCACGACGACTCCCAGATGTACGACCATGCCACCGCCGGACCTGCCTGCGAAAGCCCTCCACCAGCCCCTGCCGGTCCGCCGGGAGGACCTGGCGGAGATCCACAGGGTGCGGAGCGCCGAGGCGCCGGCAAAAGCGCCCAGCCCGAACGTGACGAGCACCTCGGCGCCCCTGACGCCCGCGAGCACGAGAACGGCGACGGTGACGGTGGCCGCCCAGGCGGGCCAGAGCAGGCGGGGCCGAACGATGTCGCCCCTGGCGCGGCGCCAGGGAAGAGCGGGGCCGACACCCATCAGGAACAGCAGGCAGATGGCGATGGGAGCGGTGGCCGTGTCGAAGTACGGTGCTCCGACGTCCACCTGGGCACCCTGGAGAGCCTGTACGAAAATCGGGAACACCGTTCCGGCCAGGACCACGAACGCGAACGCCGCGAACGCCACGTTGTTCAGCAGGAATGCTCCCTCACGGGAGAGGGGCGTCTCGACGGTGCCCGCGGCGCGGAGCTTGTCGCCCCGCCAGCCGATCAGGCCGACGCCGCTGGCGACGACCACCACGAAGAAGCCCAGAAGGACCGGCCCCAGGTTGGAGTTGGTGAAGGCGTGCACCGACTGGACCGCCCCTGACCTGGTGAGGAAGGTGCCGAGGACGGTGAGGGAGAAAGTGGCGACCAGCAGGGAGAGGTTCCATACCCGGAGAAGGCCGCGCCGCTCCTGCACCATGACCGAATGGAGGTAGGCCGTGCCGCACAGCCAAGGCAGGAACGCGGCGTTCTCGACGGGGTCCCAGGCCCAGAAGCCTCCCCAACCGAGCACCTGGTAGGACCACCAGGCACCGGCCACTATCCCGACGGACAGGAAGCCCCACGCGAGCAGGGCCCATCTCCTGGTCTCGACCAGCCACCCTTCACCGAGCCTGCCGGTGACGAGCGAGGCGACGGCGAAGGCGAACGGGATGGTGAAGCCGACGAAGCCCAGGTAGAGCAGCGGGGGGTGGAACGCCACGAGCACCCTGTCCTGCAGCAGAGGATCGGGCCCCGCACCGTCGGGCGGTACGGCCCCGGACAGAGTGGCGAAGGGGTTGGCCGGGCCGGCCATTAGGGCGAAGAAGAACGCCGCCACGAGGTAGGTGACCAACGTGGCCCAGGCGACCAGGGCGTCCTCGGCGCGCTTGCGGAAGTGGAACACCATCGCCGCGATGTAGCCGGTCAGCACCAGCCCCCACAGCAGCAGCGAGCCCTGCAGGGCGGACCACATGCCTGTGGCGTCGTAGAGGAGGGGGGTCTCACGGGAGTTGTTCTGGGCGACGTAGGCGATGCGGAAGTCGTGGGTGAACAGCGCGTGCTCCATGGCTACCGTCGCCACGACGGCGCCGAGCGCCAGGAGCCACGCGTACGTGCGACCCCTCCGCAGCGTGGCCGGCCTACGCCGGGCCAGCCCGTAGCCCAGGGTGGCCGCTCCGACCAGCGCGGACAGCAGCGCGAGGAGTATGCCGCTGCGGCCGAGGGCTACGTTCACGCGGCGGTCGGGTCGCCCTTGACCCTGCCCGGATGGGCGGCTATGTAGCTAGACGAGTGCTTGACCAGGATCTGGTTGGAGACGAACCCTCCGGTACCGGACTGGAAGTGCCCCTCGAGGACGACGGGGATGCCGGCTGCGAACATCTGCGGAGGCTGCCCGTGGTCCACCACGGATACCGTGTCACCGCCAGCGCTGACGTCGAAGTGGACGCCGCCCGGCACCGATTTGACGGTGCCGGGCACCACGTCGCCCTCCAGCCGGAACGCCGTGGTGCCCAGCTGCGCTCTCATGGCGACGGCCTGGTTGACGGTGCGGAAGTAGACGAGGGAGTTGCCGAGGCCCTTGTAGACGAGGAACCCGATGGCAGCGACGATCAGGAGCCCTGCGATCCACAGCCGCCGAGCGGGCACGGTCAGCGCAGCCCTTCCGACCGCCGGCCAGGGCGACGATCCTTCCGACCGGACGCTTCGACGGCGGCGTGGCTGCGTGTCAGTCCCAGCACTTTTTCCAGCTTCCGCCTGCGGGCGGCTACGGCGGCCCCGTACCCGCCCACGCCCACCAGGGCCACCACGTAGCCGGCTTCTATGTAGCCGTTCACTTGGCGACCACGCTGGACGCCCCGTCGAGCTCGCTGGAGACGCCCCGCGCCAGGCTGCCGGCGCCGTTGCCGCCGAGGGATGCAGCGGCCGGGGAGGTTGAAACGGTCGGGGCGGGTGCCGCGCTCGGGGTGCCTCGGGTCGGGCTCCCGGCGCCTTCTGCGATCCTCTCCGCTATCGCCGAGGTCAGCCCGTCGCTGTCCCGGTGGTCCTCCAACGCTGCGACCCTGTAGCGCTGGACGAGTATCCACGCATAGGCGAGCGTGAAGGAGACGAACCCGAGCAGCAACGTCCAAGCCATGATCCCGTGCACCTTGAGCTGCTTGGAAGGGTCCAAGACGGTGCCGGTCTGGTGAAGCGTCTTCCACCAGTAGACGGACAGGTAGTTGACCGGCACGTCGACGAAGGCGAGGACGGCGACGACGGCGGACCGACGGGCCACCACGTGGGGCGAGCCGGGCACCTTGCGTATGGCGAGGTACCCGACGTACAGCACCGCCAGCAGAGCGGTTGTCGTGAGCCTGGCGTCCCAGGTCCACCATGTGCCCCAGGTGGGGTAGCCCCAGATGGAACCGGTCACGAGGGTCAGCGCGGCGAACACGACGCCGAGCTCGGCCGAGGCGCCGGCCAGGCGGTCCCAGGACCGCGAGCGGGTACGGGGCCACAGGTAGGCCAGGCTGGCCGCCGTGGCCACCCCGAAGGCCAGGTAGCACACCCAGGCTACGGGCGGGTGGATATACAGCAGGCGGACCAGGTTGCCCATGCCCACGGCAGGCGGGGTCACCCAGAGGCCGAGCCAGACGGTGGCCGCTATGCCGACGAGGGCCGTCAGGCCGACAGCACCGGTGACCAGCGACGCTCTTCGGGAAACGATTGGATTCATGTGACCTCCATCACAGGACCGGCGACGACCACTCCCAGGCTGACGTAGACGACGGCAAAGACGACCAGCAGCTCGGCCCACGGCACACCGAGGCCGGGCCGCCCCGACATGGAATCCTGCCATGCCCTTGCGGCCGACATCAGCACAGGCGCCAGGACGGGCAGTAGTAGGAGCGGCAGCAGAGTCTCCCGCACCGACAGCTCCGCCGCCAAAGCGGCGTACAGCACTCCTGCGGAAGCGAGCCCCACCGTGGCGGCGCCCGCGGAGGCGACCAGCATGGCCGGATCCTGCAACCTGGCCCCGTAGAGCACGGCCATGCCCGCCGCGAGCAGCACTTCCAGTACGGCCAGCTGGACCGCTACTGCGGCGGCTTTTCCGAGGAAGATGCCGGCCGGGTCGAGTCCGGACAGCCGCATACCCTCCCCGGCCGCGTCCGCCGACTCGATGGCGAAGCTGCGCTGGACAGCGAGGAGCGCCGAGAACAGCACGGCCACCCAGTAGAGGCCCGGCGCCGCAGCGGCGAGCGCTGGAGGGTCCTGGTTGAGTGCGAAGGCGAACAGGATCAGGACGACGAGGGCGAACGGCAGCACTTGGTTGGTGGCCACCTTGGACCGCATCTCTATCCGCAGGTCCTTGGCTGCGACCAGCCTCGCGTCCGACAGCATCAGGAGCCCGCGGCGGCCATCGAAGCCGGACGGTCCGACACCACCAGGCCGCCTCCCATGACGATCTCCCGAGGGTTCGGCCCGGACGCCGCGACGTCGACCGATGCGAACGGGTCGCCCTCGTGCGTGGCGACCAGGACCGTCGCGCCGCCCTGGGAACCGCGACGGATCATCTCTCCGAGCAGGTGCCTGCCCTCGGGGTCCAGTCCGGAATGCGGCTCGTCCAAGAGCCACAGCATCGGCGAGCGGGCCAGCAGCACGGCCAAAGCGCAGCGACGCCTCTGGCCGGTCGAGCAGCGCCCTGCCGGCACCCCCGCCAGGCGGCCGCGAAGGCCGAAGTGATCCATCGCCGCGGCGACTCCGTCCAGCCGCCCACCGCCGGAGGCGACCCCGAAGCGGATGTTCTCCTCCACCGTCAGGTCGTCGTACAGATGGTTGGAGTGGCCGAGAAGTCCCACGTGGCGACGCACCTCCCGCCGCCGGGTCCGCAGATCGTGACCGACCACCCGGCCCTCGCCGGATGTCAGAGCCAGCAGTCCCGCACAGAGCCGGAGAAGGCTGGTCTTCCCCGCACCGTTCGCTCCCCGGACGACCACCACTTCGCCAGCTTCCACGTCGACGTCGACTCCGGCCAACGCCGGGAACCTACCGGCGAGGGCCAGGGCATCCCGGAGGTGAACGGCAGGCGCCATGGGCGATCCCATGTTACGGCCGGGACCCCCCGCGAGGCCAAGCGGCAGGTGGACGACCGTGCGACGGCATCACCCCAGGCGGAGAACCCGGATCCCATCGGCGCCGGCCGCCTCGGGCCGTCTTCCGCAGGGGAAAGAGCACGACAGGAACAAGCCCGAGAAGTGGCGCCAGGGCTCGGGCGGAAAGCGAGGTGGCAAGGCGACGACTTGCGTCGTGAGCTGTCCCGAGCACGGTCGGCCAAGACGCCTCGCCGGCGTCAGGAGCCAGCGGCCGACGGGTGATCAGCGCACATTCAGCGCACATATAGCGAACGACGCGGCGCAGGAAGGCGAAGCGAGGGCGCGGCAAGAACCGCTGCTGGCGGCCCTATGCCGCCGCTCGCCTAAGCGTGTCCCGGTGCCAGGGTCCCCTACCGGTTCAGGCTGAGCGTTGGAACACAGCCTGCTCCAGGCGGGCCAGCCGATCGTCAACGCTGCCGCCGCCGCCCCGCTCCTCGGCACTGAGCCGGTCGAGTGCCCAGATGCGGATGACCGTGGAGATGGGCAGGTGTGCCTCGGCTGCTGCGCCCTGCAGGCGTCTGTGCTCCTCGGCCGAGAGGCGGACCGAAACCACCGTAGGCCGCCCCAAATTGGGTCGATCGAGCGTGACGTGCTCGGGCAGCTCGTCGGCAACCTCGTGGGTCTCTGCTGCTGCGCCCTCCTCGGCCAGCAAGTCGTCAATGTTGCTCATAGATCTTCCTCTCCGTAGAGACGACGGTCTCCTTCGTTGGCGATCCAGGCATTGGCGCCCCACCACTCCCCATCAGGCGGCTCGGACGGATCCGCCTCCGGATCCACCAGGATCACGGTCAGCACCGATCTGGCGGTGGTCGAGTACCCGATGACCCGGACTGCGTGCCCGGATCGGCTGGCTGGGTCGGGCGTGAGCCAGACGGCGTGCTCGTCGATCACCGCTTCGTCGGCCCAGTCGGCCTCGACGCTGTGGCGAGAGCGGACGTAGTCGCCTCGTTTGCTCCAGTCGACCTGCCAGCCCACGTCTACATCTTACTACAGTCCACTACGCAGAGTCGTGGGGAGGGACTCTCCGAACCGCCGTGGTGGGGGGAGGCGATTGCCCGGCGCCATCTCGCCTGCCAGGCAATTTGTGAGCGATCAACGGCTCGACGCAGGTTGCGCCGGCCAGCGTGGAGGTGCTCGGGTCGCACCCTGCGCTGACAAGAGCCTCACAGTCGGAAGTACCATAGATTTTCATGTCAACGGATCGGCCTCCCGGGTCGACTTCTCGCGGGCGGGGTTCCACAGGTCGGCTCACGATGCTGGCCGGCAAGCTCCTGCTCGGGTTCGGTGCGTTGGTGGTGGCGTTCATCGCCTACCAACTGTGGGGGACGGGGCTGGTGGAGAGCCACAGTCAGGCGGTGCTCCGTGCCGAGCTGCGCCAGGAGCTCGCTCACACCCGCGCACCTGGCCGCACGGTGGCGTCGGGAGCCTCCGGGCATACGTCGGCCCCGGGAAGGGACGTCGTGGGTGGCGCAGGCGCTGCCGCGGGCACCGAGGGGCCGCCCGTTCCGACGGGGACCGCAGTGGCGATCATCCAGATCCCGAGCATCGGGGTGGATAAGGCGGTGGTGCAGGGAGTCGGTGAGACGAGCCTGCAGGAGGGTCCGGGCCACTACCCCGGCACCCCCCTGCCGGGACAGCCGGGCAACGCCGCTATAGCAGGGCACCGGACGACCTTCGGCGGCCCGTTCTACCGTCTCAACGCACTCCGCCCGGGGGACTCGATCGACGTCACGACGACCGCCGGCAGCTTCCGCTACCTGGTGGCACGCTCGTTCGTGGTCCTCCCGTCGGACGTCTCCGTCGTGGCTCCGACCAGCGGCAACATTCTGACGCTGACCACCTGCACGCCGCGCTTCAGCGCGGCGGAGCGTCTGGTGGTCCAGGCACGCCTCGCGGGGCGCACCAAGGCGTCGCCGGGATGGGTGACCGCGGCCGCCACGGGAGGAGCTACAGCGAAAGGTCAGCCGGGGTCTGCCACGGCGAGCCTTCGCGCCGGCTCCTCGTCCGCCGCCGCTCCCTGGATCGACGGCGTGGTGAACCTGGGCGGCTTGCTGGGCCGGTCACACCTGCTGGCTGCGGTTGCCTGGGGAGCGCTGCTGGCCATAGTGGCCTGGGGGGCGCTGGCGGCGTCGAGAGCGCTGCACAGCCGGTTGGCGTGGCTGGCGGGCGTGCCGCTCGTGGCCGTCACGCTGTTCGTGTTCTTCGCCAGCATCAGCCCGCTTCTCCCGGCCAACCTCTGAGCGTCCACCCCGGTGCCTGTCGGGGCGGTGCCTGTCGGGGCGGTGCCTGTAGGGACGATGCCTGTAGGGACGGGGACGGGGACGGTGGCTGTGGTGTCGTACCGCCTGGGCGGTAGCGACGGCGTGTCGATCGAGGCGGCCAAGTGGTGCGGTGCCCTGACGGAGCTGGGCTTCACGGTACGGACGGTGGCCGGGTCGGGGAAGGCGGACCGGATCGTGGCCGGTCTTGCGGTGGGGGACGTCGAGCCTCCAGACGGAGCAGGGCTGGAGGCGGCGCTGTCGGAGGCGGACGTAGTGGTGGCGGAGAACATCTGCTCGCTGCCGCTCAATCCCCGGGCCAGTTCGGCGGTGGTCCGCGCCCTGCGGGGCCGGCCGGCGGTGCTGCGGCACCACGACCTGGCGTGGCAGCGTCCGGGGACCGCCCATCTGGGGCCGCCCCCTGACGATCCGGCTTGGACCCACGTGACGGTGAACAGGCTGTCCCGGCGACAACTGGCGGCGGCGGGCATCCCCTCTACGACGCTGTACAACCGCTTCGATCCCGCTCCCCCGCCGGACGCGTCCCGCCGGACGAGGGCAAGGCGGCTGGCGTCGATAGATCCGGCGGCGCTGGTGGTGCTGCAGCCGACGCGGGCGATCGAGCGCAAGGGCGTAGCGTCCGGGCTGCGGATGGCCCGAGCGCTGGGTGGCCACTTCTGGTTGACGGGGCGCGCCGAGGAGGGCTACGAGCCCCGGCTGGAAGCTCTGGTGCGGGGTGCAGGGGTGCCCGTGTCGAGAGGGGTCGAGGACCTGAGCCCCGAGTTGACCGTGGCGGACGCCTACGCGGCGTGCGACGTGGTGGTGCTGCCGTCGTCCTGGGAGGGCTTCGGCAATCCGGCCCTGGAAGGGTCGATGGCGTGCAGACCTGTCGCCGTCGGCGACTACGCGGTGGGGCGAGAGCTCGAACGGATCGGCTTCTCGTGGCTGGACGCGTCCGATCCTGCAGGCGTCGGACACCACCTGTCGGACCCGGTGTCCCGTGCCGACTGCGTCGCTCGTAACCGCCGGACGGCAGAAGATCGCTTCTCGCTGGCGGGACTCGCCGCCGAGCTGTCCGAGCTCTTGGCTAAAGCGCTGCCTGGCGGGTGCCGAGATGACGGAGGCCAGGGGCTGGACGCCCGAAGGCGCACGGGAGTGCAGTGACGGATCACGGGAGTGCGGCGAGTGTGGCGAGTCGGACGAGCAGAGAACCGGAGGTCTCGGCCTGACACTGCCACCCGCGTGGCGCTGGGCCGACGCAGCACCGATCAAGTTCCGGACCGGCGCGTCCGGGCAGCGCTGTTGACCGCTTGCCTCGGGTCGGACCTGACCGTGGTAGCGCCCTTGTTGCTCTCACGCGACCGGCACCACCTCGCAGCGGCTTGCCTTCCGGTCCTCGCCCTGGCCGCCGCCGGATGGCTCTACACCTACCGCCACAGCAGGGTCCCCTTCGTGGCCGACCTACTGCAGACCGTCGCGATCGCTCTGGTGGGCGTGGCCACCCAGTTCCCCGTCGTGGCGCTGGCCATCGCGCTGGGGCCGCTGATGTTCGCCAGCCTGTTCGGGTCGTCCGGCCGGGCAGCCCTGCGGGGAGGGGCGTACCTGGCGGCCTTCTCGCTCGCCGCACGGTTGTCGCCGGCCCTTACCGACTGGCGTGCCGTGAAGCTGGCGCCAGGCGTGGCGTTCTGC
This sequence comes from Actinomycetes bacterium, assembly GCA_021795215.1. Taxonomy (GTDB): domain Bacteria; phylum Actinomycetota; class Acidimicrobiia; order Acidimicrobiales; family JAKAOS01; genus JAJYPS01. The sequence continues at coordinate 18,914 of JAJYPS010000008.1, read as the reverse complement.
TTCGCCTTCACGATCTTCGCGCAACGGACGCTCGCTACGGTGCTCTCCCAGAACGCAAGGTCACTACGGCGACAGCGGGCCCTGTCCGATTCCGCCGCCCGGTTGATGACCGCGACGGAGCTGCCGGACATAGGCAGGATCGCCACCGAGGTGGCGGTGCAGATCGCCGGGGGACCGGCCGTGGCGTACGCGGCGCTCCGCCTGGACCGCGACGGCGACCAGATGCTCCTCCTCGGCGAGACGGGCATGGGCAGGCAGGCGGAGCCGAGCCGGGAGCTCCGAGTCCCGCTCTGCGACGGGCCGGTCGAGATGGGACGTCTCTGCATGGTGGTGCCCGCCCTGGAGAGCGATCACGATCTGCCCGCTGCCCTCCAGGTGCTGGCCCGCCAGGCCGCGCTGGCGATCGAGGGGGCGGCGGCCAGGGCCGATCTGGAGCACCGGGTCTGGCACGATGCTCTGACGGGGCTGCCGAACCGCCAGATGCTCTGTGCGGAGATGGACAAGAGGATCGCCGCACCCGGTCCCCGGACGACGCTGGTGCTGGTGGGACTGGACGTGCTGAAAGACGTGAACGACGCCTTGGGCCACGAACTGGGCGACAAGATGCTTGTCGCCTCGGCGGAGAGACTGCGGTCGGTCCTCGGCGACGGGGACCTGGCCGCCAGGCTCGACGGGGAGGAGTTCGCGCTGCTCGTGTCGTCTGCACAGACCGACGCGGAGGTGGACAGGTTGGTCGAAGCCGTGCGGGAGGCGCTGTCGGTTCCTCTGGTGCTCGGCTCCCGGCTGGTCGCCATCGGTGCGTCGATCGGACTGGCGCACTGCGACGGCACCGGCAGCAGCGCCGACGAGATGCTGCGGCGAGCCGACCTTGCGATGTGCTCCGCCCGCTCCGGGGCCCGGGGACTGGTCGTCCGGTACGAGGCGGGCATGGAGGAGCCCGCCACGGCCCGGATAACGCTGCGGGAGGACCTCGACCGCGCCCTGGCACGCCAGGAGCTCTTTCTCGAGTACCAGCCGGAGGTGCGGCTGAGCGACGGCGGGACCGACGCCTTCGAGGCACTGCTGCGCTGGCGGCATCCCAAGAAGGGGCTGGTTCCCCCGATGACGTTCGTGCCCGTCGCCGAGCAGAACGGAGCGATCGTGCCCATCGGGAAGTGGGTGTTCTCGATGTCCTGCGCCCAGCTCTCCCGCTGGAGGAGGCACGGTCTGGGCCGTGACACCAAGATCGCCGTCAACGTGTCGTCGCTGCAGTTGAGCGAGCCGGGTATCGACCAGTGCTTCCTACGGATCCTGGCGTCGCACCGGCTGGTGCCCTCGGACGTGATCGTGGAGGTGACCGAGAGCGTGGCGATGTCCCAACACGACTCGCCGCTGCGCGCCCTGCAGGCTCTCAGGCAAGCCGGCGCTTCCATCGCCCTGGACGACTTCGGCACCGGCTACTCGTCGCTCAGCTACCTCTCGCGCCTTCCCGCCAACGTGCTGAAGATCGACCGGTCCTTCGTGGTGGCAGCAGAGCGGGGCGAGACAGACCGGGCTCTCCTGCGGGGCATTTCGGACCTGGGCCGCAGCATGAGCCTGCAGGTGGTGGCCGAGGGAGTCGAGACGGCGTCGCAGGCGGAGCTGGTGAGGGCGCTGGGTTGCCAGCTGGTTCAGGGATACCTGTTCTCCAAACCGGTTACCGCTCCCGAAGCGTCGAAGCTGCTGGCGAGGCCTTTCGAGATGCCGTGGACGAGCCCGGTCGAGTCGCAGGCACCGCACAGTCACAGCCACGGGAAACTGGTCGCCGGCCCCTCGAGATGAGCACCAAGCCCGACATGATGCTTCGTGCAACCGCTTGGTAAAGCTGCTTCCCGACGCGCCGAGGGCCGCCGTTACGTTACGCTCCGGCTCCGCGCCGACTCCCGGAGATCCACCTCGACGGACTCCTGTCCGGCCTGGCTTCCGAAGGCCTCTCGGCTCAACGTGACGGTCGTGCGGGTGACTGCCCTCTGGGCCGCAGCCGCGTAGCGCAGCCCTCCGGCCACCTCGCCCTGCCGCTCGTGGTTCACCAGATGCCGCAGCACCGCCGGGCTGAGATAGCGCTCGAGGGCTTCCGACGGCATCACGGCGCCGGTCGAGAGGGCCAGCAATGCTTCCCGAGGATCTATCCCGACTTCGGCAAGTGCAGCCCTGAGGGCCACGTGCAGGCTCTCTCCCCGTTCGATCCTCGTAGCCAACTCGTCCATCAAATCGGCTCTCGGATCGGCAACGGCATCTGGAGGGACCACAGTGAGTAAATGCCCCGGACTGTGGGGTCCGAAACGCTGTGGGTCGCGATCCCCTGCCGCACGCCAGGGGAGGCCGGAGGCAATATGAACGCCCCGACCGCGGGAACGGCCGGGGCGACTGCAACCGAAGCGGTGAGCGGGCCTATATGGGCCGGACGTTGGCGGCGGAGAGGCCCTTGCCCCCTTCGGTGACCTCGAACTCGACCTGCTGGCCTTCCTCGAGGCTGCGATAGCCGTTCGACTGAATGGCGCTGTAGTGAACGAATACGTCAGCGCCGTCTGACTGGGAGATGAAGCCGTAGCCCTTCTCCGCATTGAACCACTTGACTGTTCCGGTCGCCACGGTGGCGGACCCCCTTCTCGTGCCTACTCCTACAAAAAAGGGCTCTGCCGAGTCCGTGCGCACCCGCCTTGGCGGGGGCGTGCGTTACCAGCGAACTCCCTCGACGCAGTAACCTAGCAGGCTCCGCGTCGAATGGCGCCAAAATTGTGCCGGAGCACGCCCCGACGCGCCGAAGGCGCTCTGCCCGGCGGCTTGTCAGCGCCGTGACCTGCGGATGCGCGCTCCGGACGGCGTGTCTTCGACGGTCCATCCCATCTCGGCCAACTGCGCGCGGAGAGCGTCGGCCGTAGCGAAGTCGCGATCGGAACGGGCCTTTTCCCTCCTTCTGAGAAGTTCGGTCGCTTCTTCTCCAGGAGCGCTCTCGGGGCCGGACGCCTGCCGGCCGAAGAGCCTGCCGAGGGGAAGACCGACGTGGGAGAAGCTCTGCAGCACCGCTCCCCCGAGAGAGCTCGACAGCCGTTCGTCCCCGGAGTCCGCAGCCGCGTTCGCTCTTGTGACCGCACCGAAAAGAGTTGCCGTCGCGGCCGGCGTGTCCAAATCGTTCTCCATCTGGGAGCGGAACCGGGCGACGACGTCCGGATCGGCCGTCACCTCCAGCAGCTGGCCGTCCGGCGACAGTCTGTCGGCGAGCGAATCGAGGCGTTCCAGCGCCTCCTCGGCCGCTGCGACGGTGCTCCGGGTCACCTCCAGCGGCTGGCGGTAGTGCGACCGGAGCACCAGCAGCCTGTAGGCGCGGGGGTCGGTTCGTTCCACCAGCTCGGTCAGCGTGGTGAAGTTCCCGGCCGACCGGGCCATCTTCTCGCCTGCTGCGGTGACGAACGCATGGTGCATCCAGTGCCTGGAGAACGACCGCCCCAGCACCGCCGCCTGGGCCCGCTCGTTCTCGTGGTGAGGGAACTTCAGGTCCATCCCGCCGGCGTGGAGGTCGAAGGAGTCCCCGAGAAGGTCGAGCGACATGGCGACGCACTCGGTGTGCCACCCAGGGCGTCCCGGACCCCAGGGCGAGTCCCATCCGGGCTCTCCCGGTTTGGAAGGCTTCCACAGGACGAAGTCGTGGGGACCGCGCTTCTCTGGGGCGACGTCCACACGCGCACCGCTGCGCAGCGACTCGAGAGGCTGGCCGGCGAGCAGGCCGTAGTCCGAGACCGCGCCCGCGTCGAGGTACACACCGCCCGGGGTGACGTAGGCGACGCCCTTCGCCACCATCTCGGCGACCATCGAAGCCATGACCGCCACGTACTCCGTCGCGCGGGGGGCGCTCGTGGGGCGCAGCACGCCCAGGCGGTCCGAAGCGTCCCACCATGCAGCCTCGTACCGCTCGGCCACTTCCCTCGGGGTGGTTCCCTCCCGGACTGCGCGCTCGATGATCTTGTCGTCCACGTCGGTGACGTTGGAGACATGGCGCACCGCCACGCCCTGCGACTCGACGAAGCGGCGGAGCACGTCGTACACCAGCAGCGCACGGCCGTGGCCCAGGTGGGGCATCTCGTAGACGGTCGGCCCGCAGACGTACAGCGACATCTCCCTCGCTCCGTCGGGCAGCAGTCGGCGGACGGTGGAAGTGGCCGTGTCGTGCAGGGCTAGCACGAGGCTACGGTAACCCCATCATGCGCGAGGAAGTGCCCCAGAAGCCGTCGTTGGCCGGGCTGGAGGACAAGTGGGGCCGGGTATGGCAGGAAGCCGGGACCTACGAGTTCGACCGCAGCCGTTCCCGGGCCGAGGTGTTCTCGATCGACACCCCTCCCCCCACCGTGTCGGGGTCGCTCCACATCGGCCACGTCTTCTCGTACACCCACGCGGACGTGATCGCCCGCTACAAGCGGATGAGGGGCATGGAGGTGTTCTACCCGATCGGCTGGGACGACAACGGTGTGCCTACCGAACGTCGGGTGGAGAACTACTACGGGGTGCGGTGCGATCCGAACTTGGCGGAGAGTCCGGGGTTCGAGCCTCCCGAGGCACCGGGCGAGCGGCCGATCCCGGTGTCGAGGCCCGATTTCGTCCGGCTGTGCCATCGACTGACATCCGCCGACGAGGCGGCGTTCGAGCAGCTGTGGAGGCGGGTTGGCCTCTCGGTCGACTGGTCGATCACCTACACCACGATCGGAGAGCGCTCCAGGCGGGCGAGCCAGAGGGCGTTCCTCCGCCTGCTGGAAGCGGGGCAGGTCTACTCGGCCGAGGCGCCGACGCTATGGGACGTGGACTTCCAGACGGCCGTGTCGCAAGCGGAGTTGGAGGATCGTCCCGTCGGGGGATCCTGGCACCGGATCGCCTTCCACCGTCCTGGGGCCGGCGAGCCGGTGGTGGTCGAGACGACCCGGCCGGAGCTGTTGATGTCCTGCGTGGCGCTCGTGGCGCATCCGGACGATCGACGCTACGCCGATCTGTTCGGTTCGGATGTAACTACACCGCTGTTCGGTGTCCGTGTGCCGGTGCTGGCTCACCCCCTGGCGGAGCCGGACAAGGGGACCGGGATAGCGATGGTGTGCACGTTCGGGGACACCACGGACGTGACGTGGTGGAGGGAGCTGGACCTGCCTCTGCGGGCGGTGATCGGCCGCGATGGCCGGTTCGGGGCGGTCGAGTGGGGAACGGGAGCGTGGCAGTCGGACGACGTGCCCGCTGCGACGGCTGCGTCGGCGACGCTGGCGGGAAAGTCGGCCCACGGGGCGCGGGCGGAGATGGTGAGGATGCTGGCCGAGTCCGGCCACCTCCTCGAGGCGCCACGGCCACTGACCCACGCAGTCAAGTTCTACGAGAAGGGCCGGCGGCCGCTCGAGATCGTCACCAGCCGGCAGTGGTTCCTGCGGCTACTCGACAACCGGGAGGCCTTGTCGGACCGTGGTCGGCAGCTGGAGTGGTTCCCGGCGTTCATGCAGGGACGGTACGAGAGCTGGGTGGGCGGGCTGGCGTCGGACTGGAACCTGTCCCGGCAACGCTACTTCGGGGTTCCCTTCCCGGTCTGGTACAGGCTGGACGAGGCGGGCGAGCCGTGCTTCGACCGGGTGCTGCTGCCGAGCGAGGGCCGGCTTCCGGTGGACCCCTCGACCGATGCGCCGGACGGGTTCGACCCGTCTCGACGGGGCCGGCCAGGAGGCTTCGTCGGCGATCCGGACGTGATGGACACCTGGGCGACGTCGTCGTTGACGCCCCAGCTGGCCGGCGGGTGGGAGGAGGACCCGGACCTGTTCGGACGGGTGTTCCCAATGGACCTGCGACCCCAGGGCCAGGACATAATCAGGACTTGGCTGTTCTACACGGTGGTCCGTTCCGAACTGGAGTCGCACTGCCTGCCGTGGCGCTCGGCGCTGATCTCGGGGTTCATCGTGGACCCGGACCGCAAGAAGATGTCCAAGTCGAAGGGCAACGTGGTCACCCCTTCTGCGCTCCTGGAGGAGCACGGCAGCGACGCAGTGCGCTACTGGGCCGCTTCGGGGCGACCGGGGGCGGACACGGTGGCCGATCCCGCCAAGATGAAGGTGGGGCGGCGCCTGGCGATCAAGCTGCTGAACGCGTCGCGGTTCGCCATCAACCTGACCAGCGAGCGTGACACGGAGGCGGTCGCCCTCCGGGAGGCGGCCGGGTCCGGCGTCGGAGCCGCGGTGAGCGAGCCGATAGACCGGGCGATGCTTGCGGTTCTCGCCCAGGTGGTGTCGGAAGCGACGGCAGCTTTGGAGGGCTACGACTACACGAGGGCGCTGGAGCGCACGGAGAGCTTCTTCTGGTCGTTCTGCGACGACTACCTGGAGCTGGTGAAGGCCCGGGCCTACGGCGACGAATCGGCTCCCGCACCCGACGCGTCCGGGCTGGCTGCCCGCGCATCGGCCCGGACGGCTCTGCTGACGGCGCTGTCGGTCGTCTGCAGGCTGCTCGCTCCGGTGATGCCGTTCGTCACCGAGGAGGTGTGGTCCTGGTGGCGGGAGGGCTCCGTCCATCGAGCCCCCTGGCCGGACGCCGGGCTTCTGGCGGACCGGCACGTGGACCGGGACCACGGGGTCGGGGACGGGGCGGACCCAGCGGTATGGCAGTTCACGTCGGAGGTGCTGGCGCAGGTGAGGCGGGCCAAGACGGCGGCGAGGCTGTCTATGCGGGCCGAGGTGAGGAGGGTGCTCGTCAGGGACCGCCCGGACCGGCTCGCCGCCCTGATGCAGGCAAGGGGGGATCTGCTGGACGCGGGCTCGATCGCCGAGATGCACACGGAGGAGCTGGGACCGGGCGAGGACGCCTCGGTCGAGGTGGAACTGGCCTGACGCTGTCGGTGGCCGCCCCGGAGCGGACCGAGGACGGCCGCAGTCAGCGGCGTCAGCGGCGGAGAGCGCCGATACGGAGCACGTCCCGCGCGGCGACGCGGCGATGCAGCTCGGAGCGGGCCGCTTCGGTGGTGGTCCAGCAGAACAGCAGCCGCGAGCCGGGAGGGGACTGGAAGGCGAGCCCCAGGTCGGCCAGCCATATGACCGCCAGAACAGGGTAACCGCCGGTGGCCCCGTGGTTGCAGCCGAGGACGATCGGCAGGCCTGCGGGCGTGACCTGAATGGCGCCGGCCACCATGCCCACTGCTGCCAGGCTGCCCGAACGGGCTTCCTGGGCCAACGGGAGAGCCGGTCCCAGCAGCCTCAGCCCCGTCCGGTCACTTCCGGCGCCGACCTCCCAGGATCCCGACGCGAACGCGGCGGCGGCCGCTCGGCCGAGCAGGGAGGCGTGGGGTCCCGGCGTCATCCTGACGGTGACCGCGGCGCTGCCGGGCCGGGCGCTGCACAGCCCAGGCGCTTCCCTGGATGCCCAGAGGCCGGGTGTGCCCCCGCCGCCGAAGTGGACGGCATGTCCGGCCGCCAGAGGGTGCGGGCCCAGCCCCGAAAGTGTGTCGGCGGAGCAGCTGCCGAGGAGAGGCTCGCAGACGACCCCTCCGCCGAGCGCGACGTATGTCCACATGCCGCCGCGCAGGGGGCCGACGGACAGCACCGAGCCGGCCTCTGCGGCGACGCTGACGCCGGGCGGCACCGGGCGCCCGTCGAGATCGACGACCCGCGGGGCGCCGGCCAGGGCGAGCACCGCATCGGACCGCAGGCGCAGTGCGACGGTGCCCGGTCCGACTTCGAGAGCTGGAGCGTGTGGTGAGCTACCGACGAGGCGGTTCGCGAGCGAGAGGGCATCCAGGTCGGCCGCTCCGGCGCGGGGCACACCCATGTGCGCCAGCCCCCTCCTCCCTCCGTCCTGCACGGTGACCAGGGCGGAGCAGGCGTCCACCAGGGCCATTCCGGGCTCCCCTACACCGGCCTGCCCCATTCCGGGCTGCCCCACACCGGGCTGCCCGGGAACCGGAGTCACCCTGGGGCGTCCGAGACGACGAAGCGCACCCGGTCGCCGGCCTGCAGGAGTGCCGGCGGCTGCCGGCGCGGGTCGAACAGGAGCGCTTCGGTGTGGCCGAGGAGCCTCCAGCCGCCGGGCGTGGAACTGGGATAGATGCAGGTCTGGCTGCCGGCGATCCCTACCGAACCGGCGGCGACCCGGGACCTGGGCCGCTCGAGCCGGGGCACCTCCAGCGCGGGGTCCAGGCCGTCGAGGTAGGCGAAGCCGGGCGAGAACCCGAGGTGGGCGACGACGTAGGACGCCTGCACGTGCCGGCTCACCACTTCGGGCACCTGCATCCGGCACATGCGGGCGACCTGGTCGAGGTCCTGCCCGTCGTAGCGGACGGCGAGCTCGACGGTGGTGCGCTCCGGGCGGTGTGCCACGGGCGGGACGCCGCCCGGCAGTGCCGCCGCGCCCGCTGCGTCCAGCAGGGCGGCCAGGTGCTCGGCCAGATCGACGGCCGCCCATGCGAAGGTGTCGTGGCGCACGAGCACGGTGGTCGCGGCGGGGACGACGTCGTGCAGGCCGGGCCACGCCGCGCCGGCGATCAGCCGAGCCACGCTGGCCGCGCTCGGGACGCCCCTGCCCTGCGGCGCCAGCTGGACCAGGCAGGCCGCTTCGCCGAAAGGCACCACCGTGTACCAGCTCCCGCCGATGTCCTGGCAGTCAGGGCGGCTCACCGGAACGGAGCGACAGTGAAGCCGCGTCGCTCCAGCGCCCCCCGCAACCGAGCGGCGAGCGACAGAGCGCCGGGGGTGTCGCCGTGGACGCAGATGGTGTCGGCAGGGACTGCGACGGTGGAGCCGTCGACGGCGGTCACCGTGCCGCTGGAGGCGAGCGACAGCGCCTGGTCGACCACCGCCGCCTCGTGCTGGAGGACGGCTCCCGGTCGGCTCCTGGGGAGCAGGCTGCCGTCGGGCAGGTAGGCCCTGTCTGCGAAACCCTCCGCGACGACGTCCACCCCTCGGCCGGCTGCCGCTCGGGACACCACGGTGCCCGAGGGCACCATCAAGGCGAGCGGGGCCGGCCACAGGACGAGCGCCTCGACCAGCGCTTCGGCCAGCTGGTGGTCGGTGGCGACCGCGTGGTACAGCGCGCCGTGGGGCTTGACGTAGCGGACCTGCGCTCCGTAGCGGGCGGCGATGCCGGCCAGGGCGCCGACCTGGTACAGGGTGTCGGTCAGGACCTCTTCTGCAGAGAGCGACATCGGCCGCCTGCCGAAGCCGACAAGGTCGGGGTAGGCGACGTGAGCACCGATGTTTACGCCGCGCCGGGCGGCGGCCTCGACGGCGGTCGCCATCGTCCTCGGGTCGCCTGCGTGGAACCCGCAGGCGATGCTGGCACTGGTGACGACGCCGAGCAGAGCCTGGTCGTCGGCCATGCGCCAGGCGCCGAAGCCCTCCCCCAGGTCGGCGTTCAAGTCCACGCCCCAGTGTGCCTGCTCAGGGGTAGGCGGGCAACGAGGAGGGTGTGCCGACTTGGGCGAAGTGGGTCACCCTCCACGAGGCGGCGATCGGATCGAGGAAGTACGGCGGTGTGAGCACGGACAGCCGGCTGTCGTAGGTGTTGACCGTCGTGGAGTAGCCCCTGGCGATGCGGGCGCCGCTTCCGACGGCGGTCAGATCGCCGAACTTCTCGGCCATCGTGCCGTTGACCGCGAACTGCCCGAGGACGCCGGCGTGGCTCAGGTGCTGGACGGTCAGGGCGTGGCTCACGTCCAGGATGGCGCCATCGACGGTGACGTTCTTCGGGCGGTTGCAGTCCACGCCGTGCTTCACGTCCTTGCGGCTGCAGACCGGGCCGTAGAGGTATACGAAGTTCTGGGCGATTATCCCGAGGACGTCGTTGCCGGTCAGGGTGGTGTTGCCGGGGTCCTGCCTGCCAGCGACGCAGGCGGAGTCGGTGGGGTTGCACAGGCTGCCGGTGATGTAGACGTTGTTGGCGGCGGCGGTGGTGACCTGGCCACCGACGACGCCCTGCTCGAAGAGGTTGCCGCTGCAGGGTGCGGGGGAACCGCTGAAGTCGCCCATGGTCTGGTAGTGCTGGCCGGACGGGTTCGTCGCCTGGCCGGCCTGGTCCCTTCCGGGCTGATGACAGGAGCTGGATCCGCTCTGCACGAACACTACGCCGTTGCCGGGAAGGGGTACGTTCGTCCCGACGCAAGATGGCAACGTGTTGCCGGGCGAGTTGCCGACCGTCGAGTTGGGGCTGGACACGGTCATGGTGCCTGCGCCGCCGGGCGAGGAGGGAGCGTCGAACGTGATCGACGTCTCGCCGGTGTAGAGACAGCCTCCCGCGGCCGCCTCTTGGGAAAGCGTGGCGTCCGTCCGCGGCATGCCGAGGTAGGGGCCGGGTTTCACCGCACCGCCCCGGGAGTAGGGCACTCCGGCGAAGCTGGGGTCGCTCCCCCCGCAGTAGCCCTGGGCGTTACCCAGTGAGGGGTCGTTGATCGGCACCCAGCCGGGATAGGTGCCGCCGCCGGGTGCCGGGGTCATCGCGGCAGACGTCACCTTGCCGTTGAAGACGGGGCTGCCGCAGATGAAGAAGTTGCCGTCGGAGCCGGCCGGCCCGTTGACGACGTTCCCAGTGCTCCAGTAGAGGTACGAGCAGATGGCCTGGCCGTTCGTCCAGTTCCAGTCCGGCCCCACTCCGCCGGAGGTGGGGTTGGCGGCGTTCTCCTCGTACACGCAGTGATTGGTCACGCTGGCCGACTGTCCGGAGGGAAAGATGTTCGTGTCGGTCGGGTCCGGTAGCTCGTAGATGGAGAAGTAGGCGTAGTCCAAGAAGGAGTTCTGGCGGACCAGCACCTGGATGGTGCGGGTCGTCGTGCCGGACCGGCCGGTCACCGTGAGGTCGATCGTCCCCGTCGAGTTGGTGCCGGAGGTGTTGGCGGTGTAGGTGAAGGACTCGTTGTTGCTGCCGGAGCCGGGGACGGGCACCCACCCGGTCAGTGCGGGGTTGCCGTTCGGGTTCGCCCAGTAGTTGTGGTTCTGGTCGAGCCTGCTCAGGTAGTCGGACACTCCCGCATCGGCGGCGGCCAGCGCAGCGTGGTACTGCACAGCGCCGCCGGACAGCGAGAGCTCGCCGGTCGTGTCGGCGACGACGGCGGCGGATATGAGCATGAGCACCAGTACGAGCGCGATCACGACCAGCATGGCCTGACCCGCCTGGTCCACCAAGCGAAACCGGCTACCGCCGGCTGCTGGGTTGCCGGGGTCGGCCCTGCCGGCCCTGAGGAACGACCCCGGAACCGAGCCGGGACGGTTCGGTCGCCCGTAGCGGCGGATCACGCGTGTCGTCACGATTGCCCTCCTCACCCGCTGGAGCCGGCAGAGGCGCCGAAGGTGTAGTAGACGTTGCGAAGCAGGACTGTGTCGGCAAGGGTCACCGGCGCGCCGCCCGGTGCCTGGGTGGTGAGCTGGATGCCGACGAAAGTCACGGAGGCGGCCTGGCTGGAGGACAGCGTGGTGGTGCCCGACGCCGGCAGCAGCTGCGTCATGGAGCTGTCGTAGTAGGTGAGGGCAAGGCTGGACACGTCGCCCCCGACATTCCGGGTGGAGACGCCGGAGGCGGCGTAAGTCAGCGGAGCGGCGGGCGGAGGCGACGGCATGGACACCTGTTCAGAGAGCGACGAGCCGCCGAGGGAGAACGTGACGAGTTGCGGCCCCTGAGGCGACTGGGGCCCGGATGCGGAGTAGAGCCGGATCGTGGTCGGGCCGGCCTGCAGGACGGCGGGAGTGCCGGGCGAGGGCTGCGAGGCGGCGCGGATGGCAGTCGAGAGCGCGTTCATCTCCACCTGGGCGCTGTCGAGCCCCTGAAAGCCGGCATGTGCGGCACCGGCGGCATTCTGCGAGGCGGTGAGCAGGCCGTACGCGGCACCCATCAGCAGCGACAGCAGCAGGAGGGCGACCATCAGCTCCACAAGGCTGAAGCCGTGCTGTCCCCTGGCCGGGCAGCAGCTGTCCCCGGCGCCGCGGTCGACCGGGCAGCGTCGGAAGTGTGCGGACATCCTGTGTCCGGGCGAGGCACCCTCCGGTGCCGGCCGTCGTCTCACAACGTCACTGCGAAGGTGGGGACGAACGTCGGGGATGCCGGGGCGCTGCCGGTCGAGCTGGTCGACTCGGCGACGTCGCCGCCTGGTGTGACCCACACGCCGAACGTGCTGCTGTTCCGGCCCGACGTGACGGTCACCTGGTACTGGCCGTAGGCGAGAGCGGTGTCCGAGCTGCCGGTGGCACCGGTGGGGCTGAGGTGGTAAGTGGCGGTCGGGCAGGGTGACGGATTGACCGAGGACGCGACGACCGTGGCGCCCTGTACCGGAGAACCTTTCGGACCGGAGACCTGGACGGCGAGCGTCCCCAGGGGAAGGGCGGCCTGCGCCTGACCGCCGGGAGCAGGGGTAAGGGAAGGAGCCTGCACAGCGGGGCTGCCGGCGGTGGCGCCGGAGTAGATCGGTTGACCTGAGGACTGTCCCTGGGGATCGGCGTAGGAGCAGGTTCCGGCGTAGACCCGGTAGCCGTCGGTGTAGGGGAACAATGCAGGCACGGTGGTGGCACCGGAGACCGAGACGGGAGCCGTCGGATAGCTGGGTGCCAGGTTCGCATTTTCGATCGTGAGCGACATGCCGGACGCGACCGGCGTCGAGGCAGCCGGTGTGAGGGACAGCGTGGCGCCCTGGTCGTACTGGAACTCCGCCGTAGTGGTCGCGGACACGAGCACGGTGACGGACTGCGACGGGGAGGGGTTCCCGTTGGGATCGACCCAGCCCGGCGCGGACACGGTGACGGTGTAGGGGTCGGCGGGCAGGTAGGCGAAGAAGGCGCATCCGTCCGGCGGGGTGACGATAGACGTGGACGCCTTGGTGGAGGTGTCGGTCGCGGTGACGGTCACGCCCTGGACCGCCTTTGCGGACGCACCGATCACGTCGACGCCCAGGTTCCCGGAGTTGACGCTGTAGGTGCCGGTCGGCGGGGTGAAGGTGGTCGACTGGACGACCGGCGGCCCTACCAGGCCCGGGTAGGTGACCGAGGCGACGACACGCACCAGCTCGCCGACGGTGCCGGAGGAGCTGGTGCAGCTGGAGGACGTGCTGCCCCGACTCACCCACTCCGCGGCGAGGGAAAGCGTGTACGGGGTTCCCTGCACCGTCTGGGTCGTCGGGGGAGGCGGAGCGGTGACCATGGCTGCGTCCGCGCTGAAGTGCTGGCCGGACAGCTTCTCGAGCGCCTGGGTGGCGATGTTGGAAGCTGCCAGCTGGTAGCGGGAGTCCCGCACCGCGCCGAGAGACGTGAGCAGAAGCTGAGTCGTCGCCACGGCGACGATGGCCAGGATGGTGAACGCCACGACGACCTCGACGACGCCGAAACCGCCCTGTCGGGCGACAGGGCGCACGGTGGACGGCGACGCCGGGCCGGGAAGGACCCGGAGCGGAGGGCACTCGGCTCGGCCCTCACGCCGGGGCGCCCGACCGGGGCCGGCCAACCGACCAGCGGCGCCCAACCGACCAGCTACAGGATCAGGCCCTCCCGACCGGCCGCAGGCGCGGCGCGGCGTCTTCCCGTGCGGACGAACGCGGCACTTCCACCACGTCCTCGCACGCAACACGGCCATTGGTGCGCATCGGTACGACCGGATGTCTCCTTGAGCGAACCGTCATCCCGGAGCCGTTTCATGGCCTCCGGGCGCGGCCGATCACCACCGGAGCGACGGGCCACACGAGCACGCAGGGTTGGAAGTGGAACCTACGCTGCTGCTCGATCACGAAACCCCCACGCTGCAGCGATCCAGGAGTGTCGCGGTTGGGGTGGCATCCGCCGCCTATGTGGGGCCACACCACGTCGGCTGCGTCCTGAAGTCGCGAATAGAGGGGGGTCTCGGAGCGAACGTGCTCGTAGTAGGCCACCACTCCGCCGGGCTTCAGAACCCGGCGGAGCTCCGTCAAGGCGGCAGGCACGTCGGGCACCGAGCAGAACACGAGCGACAGCACCGCGGCGTCGAAGACCTCATCGGCCGCCGGTATCTGTTGCGCCGTCCCGGCGACGACGGTGACCGGCACGGGTGCCCCCGTGGCCATCTTCTCCGCCTTCGCCCGCAGGTACGGCTCCGGCTCCACCGCCACCACCTTCGTCACCTCCGGCGGGTAGTGCCCGAAGTTGAGGCCGCTGCCGGCGCCCACCTCGACGACCATACCCGACAGGCCCGCCAGCAGCTCCTCGCGATGCCGACCAACGCCGGACTTCTCCGCTCCCGGCGCCAGAGCCGAGTACAGCCGTGCAAAGACGGGATGGTCCACGCCGCAGGACGGAACCGGCGGATCAGAAGGGTTCGTCATCGAAGGCATCGGACGCCGAGGGGACCGAGGCATCGGTCCGGTCCGCGTCGCGCCCGGCCAGACGCCGCAACCGCGGCGCCAGCTGCTCGATCTTGACCCTGTTGGCCGTGATCCGCCGATCCAGCTCCTCCACTATGTCCACCGCTCGCTGGAACCTGTCGGCCAGGTCGTCCACGTCGAGACTGCCCTCGTCGAGCGCCTTGACGATCCCGTCCAGCTCGGCCATCGCATCCACGTAGCTGATGTCGGTGACCGGCCGCTCGCCACGGTTGCTGGTCGGCGGCACGTCCGGCACCGTCCGAGTCGTAGGCTCAGTCACTTTCCGTTTCCCCATCCCTCCGTGCCGGTCCTGAACCGGCACCGGTTCGTTCGCCGGGCGACTTCCCGCTCACCACCGACATCAGCTCGCCGTCCGCGAACCTGGTCACCATCGTCCGCCCGGCTTCCATCTGCTCCGCCGAGCGCACGACGCGACCTTCGACGGTCGTCGTGAGAGTCCACCCCCGTTCGAGCTGTCGCAACGGATCGTAGGCGTTGAGCAGTTTCCGGGTCGCGGCGACCGCCGACCCCTCCCTCTCCAGGCGGGCGACCACTCTGGACGAGACCCGCTCCGCGCTCTGGCCCACCCCAAGGCGCTGCCGGGTCACCTCGGCCATGCCGACGTCGTATGTCAGGCGGGAACGGGGACGGCTCAGCCCCCCTTCCGCCGCCGCCAGCCGCCTGCCGGCCGCACCTCCGACGTTCCTCGAGCGTTCCGCCAGGTCCCGTCCCAATGCGTCCAGCTTGTGAAGCGCATGCGCCCGCAGCAGCACTGCTCGATCCGACACCCTGGCCGAAGCGTCCGATTCGCAACGGCACGCACCTAGCTCTATCCTGCGGGCCATCTCCGCCAGCTGGCCACTTCTCCGTTCCAGCATCTTGTCCGAGCCGTCCTGCAGAGCCCTTCCGGCCAGTACCAGGGCACGAGTCGCGTCCCGGACGGCTGCCTCGGCCCTGTGGTGGATCGTCCGAAGCCTGCGCTCCACGCCGTCGCCGTAGTCCAGGACCATCTGGCGCAGTGCCTCGGCGCAGGCGGTCGGCGTCGGATGGGAGCGGTGCGCCACCTCGTCCGCCACCGACCGGTCTCCCGTATGTCCCACGCCACACCAGACCGGCACCGGGCAGGCACAGATCGCCCGTGCCAACACCTCGTCGTCGAATGCAGCCAGGTCTCCTCTGCTGCCCCCGCCCCTCACGATGGCGATCAGCTCCACGCTCCCTTCGAGACGCCCGATCGCCGCGGCGATCTCCCTTGCCGCCGCCGCTCCCTGCACCGCCACGCCCACGTGCAGCACCTCGAACCCGAACCCGCTCCGTTCCAGCACACCCCGGAAGTCGGCCAGCCCCTCAGTCCCCGGTGCAGCCAGCAGGCCCAGCCTCAGAGGGACCGGCCCGAGCGGGACCTCGGCGTTGCGCCGGAGCAGGCCCTCCTGCGCCAACGACTCCAGCAGCCGGCGCTTCGCAAGAGCAGCGCGGCCGACCAGTGCGTCGGTGTTGACCTGCTCCGCCACCAGCACCGTCTCGGACCGGTCCCAAGCTGCCAGCTTTCCTCGCAGTTGGACGACCGTCCCGGGATTGATCTCGAGACCGAGCCGGGCCAGTTTCGCCGCGATCCTGGCCCAGGTGCTCGACCAGCACACTGCCCGCAACTGGCAGTCGGCTCCCCTGAATCCCCCACCACGCTCGATCAGAGTCAGGTACCGGTGGCCGTTTCGCACGGCCACGTCGCTCACTTCCCCTTCGACCCAGAGAGCACCGAACCGCTCCAGCGCTCCCCGCACCCTCCTGTGGACGTCTGACACCGAGAGCACGGCCGGACGTTCGTCGAGATCGGGGAGGCGCGCCTGGTCGGCCATGCGCCAATACTGACAGATGCCGGGCTCCCGGCACTGCCCGCCGGGTGCCCCGGTCCCCGGCCACCCCCGTTCGGCGTCACGTTGCCGCAGCACAGTTCAGGCGGCACGGTTAGGGATCGTGAGGGCCACCGAGCCCCGCCCCGCCAGAGCAGCTGATGAGGGTGTCGAGCGTCCCACGGTGCGACGCCGCCCGTTCTCCGGCCGGACCGAGCTGCCGTCGCGACCAACCGCCCGGACCGCCGTTCCCTGCTCGCCGCTGCACGGTCCCGCTCCCGTCTCCTCCCTCAGTCTTGACGACACGAGCCGGAGAAGGTCGAGGCGCGCCTCCGCAGCAGGCATTCCCCGGAGGGCGGAGGCGACGATGACGCCCTCGACCATGTCGTCGAGCACCTCTTCCTCGCTGCGGCCGTCGAGCCGGATCGAGACCATCGCCGTGACGGCGTCGAAGCGGCGGATAGCCCGGCGCAGTCCGGGGTCCACCGGCGGCGAGCAGAAAGCCGGCGCAACCATGTGCCGCCTCACGGCTTCTTCCCTCACATGTTCACCCGCCGTGTTGAACCTGTCGATCACCATGATCCGATTGTGGCAACAGGCTGTGACTGCTTCGCCGATCCGCGCCCGGCCTCAGCGCTGCCCCCGCCAACTCACACCACCAGACGGTGGAGAAGCCACGTTGGTCCGACCACCTGCGCACCGCGTGCCTCCGCTGCAGCCGCCAGCCGGCGATCTGCAGTCACCAGTCGTACCGAAGGCACCCCTTCCCCATCCTGAGATCCTGCCCCATCCGGAGATCCTTCCCTATCCGGAGATCCTTCCCTATCCGGAGATCCTTCCCTATCCGGAGATGTCGCATACTGATCGATGACGGCCAGTATGGAATCGTCCCCACTGCCTGCGGCGTGGACAACCCTCACCCCTCCGGCCCGGGACTCGGGCACGCCGGAGCGGGCCTGCCCTTCGAGCACCACGACCACCGGCTGCGCGAGAGCACCGTCCGCAGTCGAGGCCCGGATCCGGGCGAGCAGTCTCCGGGCGGCGCCGCTCCTGTCGCGCCACCATCCATCTGGCCGACTGCCCACGACGTTGGCAGCATCGATCACCAGCACGGTCAACCCACGATCCGGAAGCCGCCCCAGGGCCGACTTCCTGCCGGCTCGCACGCTTCGGCAGCAGGCCCTTCCGTCACGCTCACCGACGACACCCGGGCCCCGGGTGGGCCACTCCGGCACCACTCGATCAGCTCTTCGAGCCACTCGGGGGATCCCTCTGCGAAGATCTCAACCGAGCCATCGGGTCGGTTCCGGACGACGCCGCACAGGCCGATGGCAGAAGCTGCCTGGCAACACGACACCCTGAAACCGACGCCCTGGACAGTTCCACCGACGACGATCCGGCGCACGGCATTCTCCGACATCTCCACCAGGCTAGGCGAGCTGCTGGGCACTACCAGGACGAGCCGTCCGGAAGCAGGCGAACGTCAGCGCCCTAAGTAGACAGCTCTGCCCAGACGTCCTTGCCCGTGCGACGGGAACCGCCCTCTGCGTGATCGCCTTCGATGGCGTGGACGTCCCATCCCCAGCTGTCTGCCAATGCGTGAACGACCGCGATTCCCCGGCCCGACGTCGCGTCCGGAGCGGCGTCTCGCCACTCAGGCACTTCGGAGCACGAGGCCCAGACCGAGATCCGTAGCTTCGCCGACGTCCTGGAGAGATGCACCGTGAACGGAGACCTTGCATGCCGCAGGGCGTTGGTGCCCAGCTCGGTGACGACCAGCTGAGCCGAATCGGACAGAGCCTCCATGTTCCAGCGGCTGAGCGCCGCGGCCACGAAGTGCCGTGCCGAACGGGCAGCTTCGGGGCTTGGCGAAAACGCTGCTTCGCACGTCTGCCACGTCTCCTGCGGCCAGCGCAGCCGAGACGCATCGGGCAGGTCGCCGACGACATCCGTGTGCAGGTCGCCGACGACATCCGTGTGCAGGTCGCAGATGGCCCTCATGGCGTCGAGGTCTTCGCAGGTCGCTTCCGACCTGTATGCGCAGTACAACGAGAACGAGAAGCGACTGGCGAGCTCGTTCCAGAGCGACTCGAGAGCGATCGCCTCGTTGACCCTTCCCGCCTCCCATAGGAGCTGGACCATCTCCCCGTAGGCACAGGCTCGCGCTCCGGTCCCGACGACCGATTCCATCAGGCCACCCACCACCGAGTAGAAACGGGCCTGGTCAAGTCGGCCACCGCTCATGAGCCGGGCAAGCGTCTCGCCGGCGTCGGAATGGACCAGCGTTCCCGAGGATGCGGCCTTCGCCGCGTCGATCCCGAATCTCCCCAGCTCGCGCTCGATCTGGACTCGGTGAGCCGGGGTAACGACCATCACCATGACCTCTCCCCGGCTGTGCCCCCCGGCAAGGTGCTCTGCCACTCGCCGTGCCATCTGGGCGTCATCCCCGTAGAAGTCGACGACGTGCCGGCATATGTTGTCGACGCCTGTCAACGGTCCCATCAGACCAACTCTCTTCCCGTCGGCTCGTTTTGAGCTTACCCGGCAATAGTGTCATCAAACCGGGACGTCAGCGTCGTGGGCGCGAACCCCGGCGATGCCGAACCCGAACGGCGCTGACGGAAATCCAAGGCTACGAAACGCCAGCCCATTGAGTGCATCGACTGAGTGCATCGACTGAGTGCATCGACCTTGCACTGGGTACCGGACACCGGTGGACTTAGACGAGCAACGCA